>NZ_JBKOQN010000065.1:0-17178 GCF_046764895.1 Nocardia sp. CWNU-33
AGCGGTTACCACGGTCGGCAGATGGTGATCGGCCGTCCATGCCGCAACGGAAAGCCCCGTCATCGCACGCCGACTTCGTACCCTCTGGACCCGCGTCGGCGAAACACCGGCGTATGCGCGGGTAACGTCGTCGCTGAAGGTGTGTTCGACTCGGGTAAGGGTCGTGTGGTGCAACCCGCGTGTCGTGATGCCTTGTGCGGCGACTCGGACACCTCGGGAATCGGCGGCACATCGCCTGTGGTCTGCCAGGTCCGGGCCGAGCTGTTCGGGCAGCGGCATCTCGTCGAGATCTAATTCGCCGTAGCGACCCACGCGCGGGAACGGAACGGCTGGCGAGCGCTCTCCATCGCGGCGGCCGGCCACACGCACTCGAGCAACGCCCGGATCTGCTGAACCTGGCTCACCATGTCCACCATCAGCTGCGCGCGTCGCGTTCCCAGATGTCTTACGCCGCACAGCGGCCTTCATAGCATTGAGGTCTTGCCGAGGCGGAGTGTCGAGGTTGGCTGAGTCGATGCTGTGGGGACTGTCAACCAAAGGGCCACGGACCCCGATATGTCTCCGCCAACACGGCTGTGACCTGTGAGGACAGACCAGTCAGGTCCGCGACCTCCCGCAACTTCCCCATCCCCGCATGCGACACGACCCCGCTGCCGTCCGCGGACAGGTCGGTGGTGTGGCCGGACAGCCGCCGTCGGACGCGGTAGCCGTAGGTCGAACGCTGCTCGGCCGCAGCCGAATCGGCACCTACCGAGCGGTCAGCGACGATTCGCCGCGTGACGCCTGCGGAAGTTGCTCGAGTCCGTCGGGTGTGTACAGACGCACCGCTCGAACCGCGGCGGCGACCGCTACGAGCGGGGGCATGCGATGGCCGTGTCCGCCGCCCGCCGACCACTCGAGGCCGGGGCCCGAAACGGGTGACAGATGCCATACGGCGCGGCCGACGTGGAGCACCGCCCCGCAGTGTTCGAGGTACTCAATGGCCCGATCGGCTTTGCTGATGCCGGTGACGAGCCGGATGTGGCGCCCGACCGGACCACCGATAGCGATGGTGGGTCCCGACAGGCCGTTGTCCTGGAAAAACAACTCCACCCCGATTCGCAGCGGAGCGGGTAACTCGATTCCGGCGCGTTCCACTCCGAACGTCACCACGATCGTGTCCTCGGCGTGGCTGATCGACCAGTTGGCGGGTTCGGCGGCGGAGGCCGTGGATGTCATCGGATTGGTCGGTGTAATCAGTGTGTCCTCCCTTTTCGGGCATCGACAGTGTTCGCGGAACGCACAGATGCCCAGACTCCGGTGGTGGGACGACATATCGTTACGTTGGCCGATCGATTTGGGGGAGGACCTCGGGCATCACCTTGCCCGAGGTCCTGCTACCAGGGGGCCAGGTTTGTTCGAGCGGGATGTCGTGGACCGAAAGACCGTTTCGGTTGATGTACGCGAAATCGAGCGAAAAGTAGCTACGAACGGCTGATTGACATGTCGCAAACATTTAGCTATCTAGTTGAGATTTAATTGAGATCGATCCGGTAAATCCGTGAACTGTGCGTATCTCCTCGCTAGAGTCCTCGGCTATGACCGATGGACACGTAAACGGCTGCGGGTACTCCTTTGCGCGCGATATGTGGGCAACCGAGAGGTTATGGCTGTCACGGTCCGTGCGGACCATCCTGGTCGGACTCGCCGGCCAACTGAGCGGGCTCGGACCACAGGCATGGACCCGCTATGAAGACGGTGAGCTGGAATTCGCGGAGGCGCGTGAGTTCCAACTAGCCCTGCTGCGAGTGCACAGTGTGCTCGCGAACGAGATCGATGCCGGGATGTTGGAAGCTGCTGCTGCTGCCCTCGACCATACGGCCGGGCTGGGCGACATCGCCTCTGTCACGGGCCTGGATCGGGCGCATGCCTATCAGCGCTGGGGTGCCCTCACTGCGGTCGGTGAACGTATTGCGCTCATCATCTCGCAGCCGTGGCCGGATGGGGGGCCGTCTGCCCTCCGGTCCCCCGAAGCGCTCTACGAGCGAGATCGGCGATGGTGGCGGGTGAGCAGTGCCGCGAGACGCAACGCCCATTACGCCATCGTCGTCGTCGACCGACTCGTCGCGCGGGTATACGGGCTCGACTCGGACGGTTGGCAACCGGATTCCACGGGAACACGGTGGGAGTTCCGGGCACTCGGGTCTGAACCGCTATCGCAGATGCACGTGGACCGTGCATACCGAAGGGGTCACCTACCGGCCCTATTGGGCGACCCCTATCCCGCCCGGCTGGATCGCGCATGCGTCCCCAGTTACTTCTCGGGTGGGCACGATGGCGACTGAACGCGCCACCCGGACCGAGATGTCGTCGGGGCGTCCGGCGGTACGTAATAGCCAGCCGCCTCAGCAGTTCAGTCAGTGGGTGGGTGTGTTGTCGTGGGGTGTGGGGTAGTAGCGGCGGATGTCGTCAGGGGTGGCGGTGGCGGAGTAATTGAATATGAACCGGCAGTCTGGTTGCAGGGTGTGGGCGGCGTTGACGATGGTCTCGAACAGCAGGGTGTTGGAGGCGACGAGCCGGACTCCGGCGCCGATGAGGACGGCGTCGTAGGATTTGGCCGCCAGTGCGCGGCGGGCGGTGTCGGCCCCGGAGGTTCCGAACTCGATCAGGCAGTTGTCGACTTCGTATCCGGAGGCGCGCAGGGCGGCGACGTTATCGTCGTTGGCGCGGCGCAGGACCTCCTTGGTGAGCCCGGGGAATTGGGTGAAGTCGGGCGATGTGTAGTCGATGACGTCGGGGTGCAGCCCGATCTGGATGGCGGTGACGGTCATCGTGCTTCCTTCCGTGGTGGTCGCGTTGATGGAGGGTCATGCGGCGTCGGGGTGTGCGAGCCGATCCACCGTTGCCACACCTGCCGCAAGGCCTGGCTGTGGGTGGAGGGTCCGGCCCAGGCGATGTAGCCGTCGGGGCGGACCAGCAGCGCCGGACCGGAGTCGGTGCGCACGGCCTGCGGCAGGTCGATGTCGACGGGTGGGGCACCGTGCTCGCGGATGAGGACGAATCCTCGTGTGCGTTGCAGCACGGTGAGACGATCGCCGGTCAGGGGTGTTTCGGTGGCGAGGGTGCCGACCAGCCGGTGCTCGCCGCGGCGGCGGCGGTAACGCAGTGTGGTCCCGGCGAAGCTGCCGGCGATCGTGTTCGCGATGGGCCCGAATCCGAGGGTGGTGGGGGCGATGCGGTCGCGTAGCCAGCGGGCTGGGCGTGGGCGCAGGGTGACCCCGCGCATCATCGCCCCGCTCTGCAACAGCACTCGTTCGCCGATGGGGTGGCGTTCGGTGTGGTAGGTGTCGAGTACTCGGTCGTCGGCGCCGCCGAGGACGGCGTCGAGTTTCCAGGCCAGGTTGGCGGCGTCCTGGATGCCGGTGTTCATGCCCTGCCCGCCCATCGGGGAGTGCACGTGTGCGGCGTCTCCGGCGAAAAATACTCGCCCGCACCGGTATTGGCGGATTTGACGTTCGTCGCAGTGGAACCGGGAGTGCCAGCTGATTTCGGCGACTCCGACGTCGCGGCCCATCGCGCGGTTGAGGACATCCTGTATCTCGGCGGGTTCGATGGGTGCAGTGTCGGGGAGTTGGTGGTGGCGGTCCCAGGTCATCGACCGGTACCAGCCGGCGGCGGGCCCGGTGCCGTAGGGGACGAGGAATCCGAAGCAGTCTCCGGTGCTGCCGAGAGTCAGCCCGCCGCCGGTCGGTCCGGCGGTGAGGCGCACGTCGGCCAGCACCACCGACGACAGCACCGATCTGCCGGGGAACTCGATGCCCAGCAAGCCGCGGACACTGCTGTGCGCGCCGTCGGCGGCCACTAAATAATTTGCCCACCAGTGTGTTTCGCTGTCACCCGAGGAAGCGTCTTTGGGGCGGGTGCTGACGGCGACGCCGTCGGTGTCCTGGTCGAGCGCGACGACCTCGACGCCGCGGTGGATAGCGGCGCCCTGGTGCTCGGCGTAGCGGGTCAGGGCCTGATCGACATTGGTTTGCGGAGTGATCAACCCGTACCGGTACCGCGACCGCAATCGGGTCAAATCGACTGTGGCACCGGCGAACAGGTGCACCGCGGGCGTGGTGGACCCGAGGGCGAGCAGATCGTCGGCCAGTCCGCGCGCGTCGAGGACTTCCAGGGTGCGGGCCATGGTCGCGAAGGCACGGCTGGCCGGGTTGATCTGCGGCCACCGCTCGAGCACGACGACCGACCGGCCGGCCCGTGCTAGATCCCCTGCCGCGGTCATCCCTGTGGGGCCGCCGCCGACCACGATCACATCGGCGCGGTCGTCGAAGGCAACCGCGGTCGGCGATTCGCTCGCGAGGTCGTTGTCGAGCACCATCAGGGCTTCCTCCCTTTTCGATGGCAGGTGTTCGGTCGTACTGTGCTTGCCCTTTCACCTTCGCCCAATGACGTGATCGAATCCAACGATTCGTGCTAGTGACCATCACCGACAGTGATTGGTTGTGGACGTGGCACAGCCGTCGTATTTCGCCGCTGTTGTCGAGGAACGCAACTTCACCCACGGCGCCGCCCGCGTCAACGTCTCCAATCCGCCGTTTCCGCAGGTCAATGGGTTCGGCTGACCTGGAGTCTGCCCCCGTGCGTGGATCTCAGCGATACGGGTCAGACCGCGCGTGAACGTTTGCGCACCAGAGGCTGGGTGTATGCGCACAACCGGTTCGCCGATGAAGCCGCAGCGCTGTACGAGCAGGCTAGCCGGAATTCGGCGAGGTTCCTCGAGACCGAGTCATTGGACCCAGGGTCCGGCGCCTGAATCAGAGGTCGAATCAGGCCAGGCCGCCCATAGGACATGGCCAGGGCAACTGGTCGGCTGGTACGTGTGGGGGCGGTGAGGTAGTGACTCCGCTCGGCGTCGAGGTCTGGCCCCGTCCCGGGTCGCCGCTGCGGTGAGTGGCGGATCGAGGACGGCACCCGTGGGGTGGGGTGGACATGGCGGCTCGGAGTCCCTCTCCGGAGCGGTGGCGTGTCTCGAGCCAGTTGGCGGCAATGGGTTTCGACCACAGTGCGTGGCTTCGTGGTGGTCTGCGGGTCGGGAAACTCGATGCAGCGATCGAGGAAGCCGCGGGCGAATGACGGGTCGATGCCGCCCATGTCGGCCAGGACGTCGAGGCCGACGAGCTGATCGTCGGCGAGTTCGAGGCCATCCAGGTCCACGACGCAGCCGCGATCGACGACATAATCAGCTCCAGCGACACCGGCGTAATGAAATCCGAAGACCCGCACCGCACGAGCACGGCGGGCCCGTTTCGCCCGCATCGGCCGCCGCCTCGGCGTCGTACACCCGGGCCGAGCACTGATCGATCGACGGGCCTTCTGGATGGTGGGCGGACGGCAGGGCGTGCGGTTCTCACAAGAGGGTCAGCAGCACGCAACCTGCTGCGGCGCCGATTCCTGCGCAGAGGAGCGCCCCTACCGTCTGGGGTATTGGACGTGGATCGTCGGCTCGGTGGGGACATTGAGCCGGTCCACCCGCTGACGGCAGCTGATCGTCGACGCCGCGTGGCGCGCTGTTCGGATCGGCCACGCGGCACTCCCGAAGATCTACGGGCCAAGATCATCTCGGCATCGGCATCGGCATCGGCATCGGCATCGGCATCGGCATCGGCATCGGCATCGGCAACGGCATCGGCATCGGCAACGCACTGAACTGCCGCATACCGCGCTGGCCGAACCGGCCACGGCATCGATGTCATGCAACGGGGGCGTCGTCAGATTCCGATGCGACCTCCGGCTGGCTCGGACCACCGTCCTGACACCGGAAGGAATCCTGACCTGGCCTCGCCGCCTACATCAGATTCACTGAGCACCATCGGATTTCGTGTCATCCGCATCAGACTGATTGAGCCGGTTTCAGATCAACCGAGCCCGGACACGAGGCGGTTCAGCATGCTGGCGGGCACGATCAACCTGACTTGATCGGCGGATGTTCGAGTGTGATCATGACCGGACCGGACGGCGCCAGTCGTGCCAATCGATCTGTCTCCGAACGCTTCTGCCGCAGGGAGGACAATGTCAGGTCGATGCCTTCGACCTCACCGAGCCAGGCTTCGTTCTCTGTGCCCGTCGGCCAACCAGGTCAGCTTCGATCTCGGACAAGCGCGAGAGCATCTTGGGTTGATGTTGAGCATTGGGCATCGGACGCAGGCGACGGCATTTCCTCGGCCGGGCGGTGATCCACGGCTCCGCACGACGACCGGTCGTACCAGTGCGACTCTGGCCGCCACGAGAATTGGGGACGTGGCTACGGGACCGCGACCAGGGTCAGGCAGCTGGCCGGTGGATCGACCAGGAAGCAGAAGGCCGGGCTGCGGCTGGGACGGTAATCGGCGGGGACGCCGTTTGCGGCGACGAGCTGCGTGTAGGTGCCGACTGCATCGGTGGGGCGGCGGGTGAGGGCCGGGTCGGTGCGCACGTCGACGGTGTAGAGGCCGAATCGTGGTGTGTAGCTGCCCCATTCGTAATTGTCGGTGATGCTCCAGTAGTTGTAGCCGATGACGTTCATGCCGTCGGCCTCGGCGCGCTGGATCCAGTAGACGGTGTCGCGAAGATGATCGCTGCGGGAGTAGCCGTCGGCCCGGGGGCGGCCGTTCTCGGTGGGCATGCCGTTCTCGACGATGTAGAGCGGTTTGTCCGGGAAGCGGCGCGAATAGTGTTGCAGCGCATAGTAGATGCCCTCGGTACGCAAGGGAAGATCCCAGATGTTCGTGCCTGGCGGGTTTGGAAGAGTAGATCCGGTGGCTTTGGTGATGGACCCGAGCAGCGACTGCGCTGGATCGTAGCCGAAGTAGTAGTCGATGCCGACGTAATCGAGCCGGTACGCGACGCGATCGAGGAATGCCCCGTTGACTTCGGCCTCCGAGCCGGCGACATAGCCGACGTTGCTGGTCACCTGTGCACCGGGCTGGATTTGGTGGATGTAATCGTAGATGGCGTTGTGCGCCTGCGCGATCCGCTCCTGCATCTCGCCGGGATCGGCGGCGCCTCTGCGGACCTCGTGCGAGATATAGGCGGCCGGCTCGTTCACCGTGACCCACAGCGGATTGTGGGAGGCGTAGCGATCGACCACCGTACGCATGTTGGCCAGCCAGTCGTCGATCATGCCCGGACTGCGCCAGCCCCCGCGGTCGACCGCCCAGCCCGGGTACACCCAGTGGTCAAGGGTGATCATCGGTCGCATCCCCGCCCGCACAATATTCGCGATGACGGCATCGTAGAAACGGAACGCGTCCTCGTCCCGAATCCCCGGTGCCGGCTGCAGTCGGGCCCATTCGATCCCGATCCGGAACACCCGCACGCCGAGCGCGGCCGCCAAGTCGATGTCCGACGCAAAGCGGTCATAGAAGTCGACCGAATCCTGCAATGCGTCGTAATCGTGGTGCGAGGGAATGTAGCGCGTCCAATTGCTGTCGGGCGCATGGCCTTCGGACTGGAATCCGGAGGCCGCGACACCCCAGAGAAAACCCGAGTGCAGCGGCGGTGTGGCAGCGACCGGCCGGATCGGCGGGGCCGCCGGAGCGTCCGTACATAGCAGCATGGTCGACGCGGCAGCGGCGAGTACGGCCAGGGCATACCGACGAAACCGGAGTCGCATCACGTCAGGGTAAGTGGATGTGCACCGTCGACACGCGGATTGTGCGATAACTGGCTTCCGCTTCCGCGAGTTCCTGCCCACAGTGACCAAATTTGTCAGGGACGCAGGCGGTTTCGTCCTCAGCACAGACGAGAAGGACAAGGGGCCGGCGTCGCAACTGGCGGAGATTCCACCAACCGGTCAGCGGAGGGGAAGCTGCCGGGTGATTGACCTGGCCGCTTATGGGTTGTCTCAGGTTGTGGCCAGTGGTGTTGTCTCAGTTCGATGGCATTCTTCGGTGCGAATGTCTCCCTCACGTTGTTGCATCGGCAGATCACTGCTCGAGCGGCTCGTAACCCGATGGGCCCCTGTGGCGGTGACGACTGCGGCATCCGCGATGTGCTCGACCGGCTCGGCGATCGGTGGACGGCGCTGGTGATCGTGGAGTTGAGCAAGGGGGTGCGGCGGTTCCGTGAATTGGAGCGGGCGATTCCGGGGATCTCGCAGCGGATGCTGACACCGACGACCAAACGACTGTGCCGGGACGGCATGGTGGAGCGGGTCGCGTATCCGACGATGCCGCCACAGGGGGAGTATCGGCTCACCGAGACCGGACACAGTCTGGTCGCGAGATCGCAAGGATGTCATCGCCTCGGCCCGGCAATGCTGGGATGTCGAACACGGCGTCGACGGAACCGAATGACCGCGATAGCTGTCGCGGGGCGGTTGAATAGAGAGAGATACCCGTCCGATAGGGAGGTTCCGATGACTGTTTCCGCCCGTGCACTGCTCGACGGTATCCAGGCGGAGCTGGGCCCGCACGACGACGACAACCGCTTGATCCCGCTGATCGCGGCGGGTAAGGCGCCGCTGGCGGTCTTCGCGGCGATCGCGGCGGAGCAGCAGCGCATCACCAGCAGCGACTGGCGCAGCTTCCACGCCATGGCGGCGCGGGCGGACGAACCGCACACCAGTGTCTTCTTCGGCGGGCTCCCATCGGGCGAGCAGCAGGCGAACGGCATGCTGGACGCGCTGGTGGCGGCGGTGGGACCCGACCAGGGCATGGAGCTGCCGAGGGCGGGCTGCCAGGCGTATCCGGCCTATGTCGCCTGGTTGGCGATGCACGCCGAACCCTCCGCCGCCGCAGCGGGTATCTACTCGAATTTCACCGCATGGAGCCGCTACTGCAAGGCCGTAGCCGAGGCGATGCGCACCCACTACGACTTCGACGACCCCGCGTGCGCGTTCTTCGACTTCTTCGCTGCCGAGGTCTCCGAGATCGAGCAGCGGGCCCTCGCCGCCATCCAAGCCGGACTCGACACCGGGCGGCTGAAGCCGGGCGAGGCGCACTTATACGCCAGGCTCTTCCAGAACTACGAGCTCATGTTCTGGAACACCCTCGCCGACGAGTTCTCCGCGTAGCAGCGCCACGTCGATCGCCGCCCTACTGCTCACCACCGAGACCCTGATTGTCGAAGAGATTATGGTCAACCCGGCTCGATCATCGCCCCGGATTCGGCGACCCGGCAATGGCCTGATTCGGCCTTCCAACGTTTACTGATCGACCGACAATGGGATGTTCGCAACTAGCACCGCCCGGCACCCACGGGAGTCGGGCTGTGTCGCGGCAGCCCACCCACGGCAGGAGGAAGGACCGACATGATCTTTATCGTGGTCAAATTCAAGACCAAGCCCGAATGGACCGACCGCTGGCTCGACCTCGTAGGACCGTTCACCGCCGCCACTCGTGCCGAGGACGGCAACCTCTGGTTCGACTGGTCACGCAGCGTCGACGACCCGACCGAATTCGTTCTCGTGGAAGCCTTCCGAGACCAAGCCGCGGGCGGTGCCCACGTCGCCAGTCCCCACTTCAAGACCGCGATGAACGAACTGCCACAGGCACTCGCGTCGACACCAAAGATCATTAGCCAGACCATCGATGTCACCGACTGGTCGGATATGGGTGAGATGACAGTCGGTTAGCTCCATGCGCTAACAGCGGGATGCGACGTAGTCCGGCGCGCTTTCTGAGCCGCTTGCACAGGCTTGCGACTTTGCGGCGGGCGACGATCCCACGTCAGCCACCACCGCCGCACAGCACTCGGAGGACAACCACCAGCCAGCCGCAAACCTGATCTCTCAGGTCAGTACCCGCTAGTCTTCGGGCTTGGCCCAGCGGCCACGGGCCTGCCTGATGTGGTCGCGCAGGTCCGAGACGAGAGTGGTCAGGCGCGGATTGTCTGCGTAGTCGAGCAACGTCAGGTGGAAGATCTGGTCGGCCGCGGTGTATTCGACCAGATCCCCCTTTTCGGCGCCTTCGACGATGTTGGCGGCGAGTTCGCGCAACCGGGGGAGGTCCTCGGCCGGAATCAGCGGCGTGACGTCGCGAACGATGGGAGGTTCGAGTAGCAGCCGGATCTGGGTGATGTCGTCGAGATCCTTCTCGGCGACTTCGGTGACGCGGAATCCCTTGTTGGGCACGATCGAGATGAGGTTTTCGCGCGCCAGATCGAGCATTGCTTCGCGGACCCGGGTGGCGGATACCCCGAATCGTGCTCCGAGGGTCGGCGCCGAATACACCACGCCCGGATCCATCTCGCCGGCGATGATGGCCGCGCGGAGTGCCCGCGAAACCTTATCGCGCAGGCTGACCTTCTCCATCTGGGTGAACTGGTCGATACTCACATCATCGTTCCCCTGCCCATGGTCAGATGATTCGATCGGTCCAAGGGATTCTATGCCATGTCACGTTGCATAGAACACCCTCACCGCTCGGCGGCCTCTGCATCGACAGCTCGCAGCGACTTGCCGGAGGTCTCTTTCGCGAGGCCGACCGCGATCACCGAGATCGTCGCCGCCGCAACCAGATACAGCGAGATCGGGACCGAACTGTGGAATCCGTTGAGCAGGCTGATGGCGATCAGCGGGGCCAGGGAGCCCGCCAGAATCGGCGCGATCTGATAGCAGAACGACAGCGCCGTATAGCGGATGCGGGTCGGGAACATTTCGGTCATCAACGCGGAATATGGTGCGTAGGTGAGCGATTCGATGGCCAGCCCCAGCGTGATGGCGGTGATGATGGCCGCGTAGTTGCCGGTATCCATCATGGGGAAGGCCACGAATCCCCATCCGGCGGTGAGTACCGCGCCGGTGAGATACACCGGCCTGCGGCCGATCAGATCCGAGAGCAGACCCGCGGCCGGGATCATGAAGAAGTGCAGTAAGTGTGCCGCGAGCATCAATGCCAGGATCGGGGCGGTATCCACCTTCACCACGAGCTTGAGATACGTGATCGAGAAGGTCACCACGATGTAGTAGAGGATGTTCTCGGCGAATCGGGCGCCGATGCCGATCAGCACCTCACGCCAATGGCAGCGGAGCACCTCGACGATGCCGAGCGAGCGGCGCTGATCCGCCTCGATCATGGCCTGCGCCTCGACGAAGATCGGTGCGTCGTCGACGCTGGAGCGCACCCAATAGCCGACGATCACGACAATGGCGGACAGCCAGAAGCCGATGCGCCAGCCCCAGGACAGGAACTGCTCGTCGGTCAGATTCGCCGACAGGACCAGCATCACGACGGTTGCGAGCACGTTGCCCAGCGGTACCCCCGCCTGTGGCCAACTGGCCCAGAATCCGCGCCGGTGATCCGGGCTGTGCTCGCTGACGAGCAGTACCGCACCACCCCATTCCCCGCCGAACGCGAAACCTTGGATCAAACGCAGCGTCACCAGCAGGATCGGCGCCCAGTATCCGATGGTGTGGAAGGTGGGCAGGCAACCCATCAGGAATGTGGTGATACCGACGACGACCAGGCTGAGCTGGAGCAATGCCTTGCGTCCGACGCGGTCGCCGAAGTGGCCGAACAGCAGTCCGCCGAAGGGCCGGGCAAGGAAGCCGACCGCGTACAGCGCGAACGCGGCGATGATGCCGTCGACGGCATTGCCGCTGGAACGGAAGAACACCTGGCCGAAGACTAGTGCCGAGGCCGTGCCATACAGAAAGAACTCGTACCACTCGGCGACGGCGCCTGCCATGGCCGCGGCCACGATACGGCGTAGTCCGGTGGGGGCATCGGCCCGTAGCCGAGTAGTCGCGGTGTCGTCGACAGCGGTCATGGTGTTCACCTTCGTCGGAGATCGAATGGCGGGTCGGGTGAACCGAGCACGCCGGAGTCAGCGCTGCCGAGTTGTTGGTACTAGGCGCGAAAAGTGTGCACTGTGATGTGTGACATTGCACTATAGAGAAGTGGTGCCGCTCACGCAAGTAGTTGCGTGAGCGGTGCCACGCCGCTAGCGTCGGTGCAATGTCACACGGCACTGAAGTGGCACTGGCGGCCGGGCGCTCTACCCGGACTCTCGATTCGATGGAGGCTCTCATGTCCGAAACGACCGCGTCGGCAGCGAATAAGCCCTGGCACGGGGTGTTGGTCGCGACGACCTTGCCGTTCACCGAGGACCTCTCGGTCGATTACGACACCTATGGCGAACATGTGGCGTGGTTGGCGGCCAACGGTTGCCACGGCGTGAGCCCGAACGGATCGCTCGGCGAATATCAGACCCTCGGCGACGAGGAGCGCGCCAAGGTGGTGACCACGGCCATTGCCGCGGCCCCCGCAGGATTTACGGTGATGCCGGGTATCGCGGCCTATGGGGCGCTACAGGCGCGCAGGTGGGCGGAGCAGGCCGCCGAGGCCGGGGCGCATGCGGTGATGCTGTTGCCGCCCAACACCTATCGCGGCGGTCGGGATTCGATCCTCGATCACTATCGCACCGTGGCGCAGGTGGGCCTGCCGATCGTGGCGTACAACAACCCGATCGATACGCGCATCGACCTGACCCCGGACATCCTGGCCGACCTGCATGCCGAGGGCCTCATCGTCGGTGTCAAGGAGTTCACCGGCGATGTGCGCCGCTTCTACGAAATCAAGGAACTCGCCCCCGAACTGGACGTGCTCATCGGCTCCGACGATGTGGTGCTCGAGCTCGGGATCGCCGGCGCGGTCGGCTGGGTGGCCGGATATCCGAATGCGATTCCGCAGGCGACGATGGAGCTGTACACCGCGTCGGTGAACCGAGACTTGGACAAGGCACTGCCGCTGTATCGCGAGCTGCACAAGTTGCTGCGCTGGGATTCGAAGACCGAATTCGTTCACGCGATCAAGCTGTCGATGGATCTGGCCGGACGTCGTGGCGGTGCGTGCCGCCCGCCACGGGTTCCGCTGGCGCCCGAGGTGGTCGCGAAGATCACCGCCGACACCCGCGATGTGCTCGCCAAGGGCTACCGGTAATCCCACGTGACTACGGGAGGTGAGAACCCGATGACCTACATGGTCGAATCCGTCGCCGACACGACGGCGGACGAGGTCGATGCGATCGTCGAAGCCGCGGCGGCGGCAGCGGGGCAGTGGGCAGGGATGGCGCTGTCCGACCGGGCCAGGGTGCTCGGTGGTATCGCGGACCGGCTCGACGCACATGCCGCCGAGTTGATCCCGCTGGCCATGCTCGAGACACATCTGGCGCAACCGCGACTCGCGGGTGAGCTGAAGCGCACAGGCTTCCAACTGCGTCTGTTCGCGCAGTCGGTACTCGACGGCGGATTCCTCGATGTACGCATCGATGGTGCGGATGCGGAGTGGCCGATGGGTGCCCCGCGACCGGATCTGCGCCGGATGAATATTCCGCTCGGCCCGGTCCTCAACTTCTCGGCCAGCAACTTCCCGTTCGCGTTCTCCGTTGCCGGCGGTGACACCGCATCCGCGTTGGCTGCCGGATGCCCGATCATCGTCAAGGCCAATCCTGGGCACCCGGCCCTGTCCCGTGCGGTCGGCCGGCTCCTCGACGAGGTGATCGCCGAATGTGGTGCTCCCCATGGGACATTCGGTCTGATCTTCGGCCGCGACGCCGGGGTGCGTGCGCTCCTGCATCCCGCAGTCGCCGCCGCGGCCTTCACCGGTTCCACTGCGGGCGGACGTGCACTGTACGACTTGGCTGGTGGGCGGTCGGTGCCGATTCCGTTCTACGGGGAATTGGGATCGATCAATCCGGTGTTCGTGACGGCCGAGGCGGCGCGGGCGCGGGCGGCGGAGATCGCCGAGGGGCTGCTAATGGCAGTGAGTTCGAGTGCTGGGCAACTCTGCACGAAGCCCGGGCTGGTAGCGGTGCCTGAGGGGTCGCCGGTGCTGGCCGAGCTGATCCGTACCGCGCCGGTGCCGACGGGGGAGATGCTCAACGATCAGATCGAGGATGGCTTCACCAGGGCTGTCGAACAGGTGCGTGCACATCCAGATGTGCGGGTGCTGACCGGTGGCGGACCCCGGGAAGCATTGCTGCTCGCCACGACTGCGCGGGCGGTGCTGGCCGATCGTGACCGGCTGATGCACGAGATGTTCGGTCCGGCAACGCTGTTGGTGAGCTATCGAGATACCGCGGAGCTGCTGGAGCTGGCCCGGTCGGTCCATGGCGAGTTGACCGTGTCGATATTCGGCGAGCACACCGACGACACCACCCGCGCGCTTCTCACCGCCGCGGCGGGTGCGGCCGGGCGAGTGCTCTGGAACTCCTGGCCGACGGGGCTTTCGGTGACCTACGCTCAACAGCACGGCGGACCATACCCGGCTACCACCGCACCGGCCACGACTTCGGTGGGTACCGCGGCCATTACGCGATTCCTGCGTCCAGTGGTGTTCCAGTCGGTACCCGATCAACTGCTGCCGCCGCCATTGCGCACCGAGAATCCACTCGGTGTACCTCGCTCGGTGAACGGGGCACTCGCGCAATGACTCTCGACTCGTCCCATGCGGCGGAGGTCTACGACGCGGATTATGTCGGCGCAGTCGGTAGCTCGGATACCGGACTGCAAGCCTCCGCCGTGGTCGAGTCCACCGCGGCGGCCCACTCCTACTCGGCTCGTCACGCCGTCAATGTGGCTTCGACGACCGACTGCGGCCGGACAGCCTGGCCGCGATCGCCCGCAGGGCGCTACACCTGTTCCCGGTATTCGCCGACGTCGCAATCATGCGCGCCTACGGCGGTTTCCGCCCCTACGTCGATGACCACCTCGGGGCCCCTCGCTCGGCAGTAGGTGTCCGGGCATGCGCCATCCAGCGATGTGGCCGCCCGGTCGACATCGCCGAGTAAGCTCGATTCCTACTGCGCGACGCGCGGACACGTTGGGTCAGCTACTGCCCCAGCCTTTGGGAAAGAAATTGCTCGATCCCCAGCCTTGGTTCCAGCCGTCGCATTTGTCCTTGCCCCAACGATCACTCTGCCGGCGATCGATGCCCCAAAGGCCGTAGCTGTCACAGTGAGGGTTATCAGTGTGCACGACCCCGGGTGCGGGGGCCGGTGCCGCCATGGCAGGAACCGACACCATCGGAATCGTCATCGCGACCCCAACAAGCGCGACCTTCGCGAGCAGCCGACCGGAGTCTGCCGTGGTCTTCTTGGTAATCATGGTGCTTTCTTCCGGCGAGTTCGTCGCACGGATCCGACTCGCCGATGCGTCGAGCTATGAATTCCCCGACGCATCTGATCCTAGGCGCGTAGCACAGGTCGCCGCCAGCATCCGTCGATCCGCGGCGGTGGACCTGACCTGGTGAAATGCGTTGAGATCAGTCCCGCGACCTGCGATTTCTCCTCGAATGTGATCCATGCCAGGTATCGGTATCTCCGATACCTCGGCCCCTTTGACTTGTCACGAATCGACAGGCCAAAGGGGCCGCGTGCCGCAGCCGATATATCTGCCGGTCCAATCCAGGCGGTATCGCGACCTGTTCGACAAAGTGGAACGTCTGTCAATCGGTCGCTGGTTCGTCTGTGGCGGCCTCAGCTGGGCCGAGGGCACGTGGGGGTGCGGTGAGGGCCTGCGTCGCGCCGAGACCCGCGCCGATTCCCGCGCCGATGGCGGCGAGCGGTGCCGCCATGAGGGCCGCGCCGTATGTGGCGCCGATGGGCACCGCGGCGAGACCGATCGGTGCGAACGGCATGCCGATCGCCAGACCGAGTGCACCGCCGACACCTGCGCCGATCAAAGCGAATGGGCTCGCCACCGCTGCGCCTGCGGCAGCACCGAGCGCCGCGGAGCCGACAGTCTGACTCGCAACACGATCGGAGCGAGTGCGTTCCATACCGACCGAGTCGAAGAACGTTGCGAGATCGGCCTCGGTGACCGCCGCGGCGTCGTTGAGTTGGATGGCGGGCTCCCGTGGCAGCCAATCCGGCGCCTCGACCTGCACGTTGCCGAAACGCAACATGCCTGGCGGCGGCGCGATCGGCGGTACCGGCGCGACCGGGACCGGGCCGTGCAGGGACTCGACCGGCGACAGATACTCGCTTTTCGGTACCGGCCGCGTCCACTGCAGCGAACTGCGCGTGTCGTCCGGGATTCGCGTTCCCCGGTACGGGCGCACATTCGGCACTTGGGCGGCGGGCCAGTCCGGGGACTGCTCCGTCTGCTCTGCCTGCACGGCGGGGGTCCCCGCGCCTGAATCCATGTCGTCGGCCACGAAGGCAACGTGGTCGTCGTGCTCGGTCTGACTCACCGGAACGTACCGGTCGAGCTCCGCGTTCGCAGTACCGCTGCTACCCACCAGAGTGAGAACAACGGGAACCGCTCCCGCCACTACCATCGACCCCACCTTCTGTTGACGCGAACTGACTTTTCTGTGCTTGCCTGTGCCCAATCTATTTCCTTTCACAGTGCAGAGACCTTGTCGATTCGCATTCGGATCACGGGGCGTCTTGGATGGTCGAGCAGCTGTGACAGGTTCGAACCAGGGCCATCACCTGGACTTTCGCGGGTAATCGGGTTGAAGTGACGACGGGTGGGGCTGCCCGTGATGAGCGTCGAGATCACGGTGTGTCTCAATGCCGCGTGGGGCTCGCCCCGACCGACCGCTCGATGACCCCTGAATTATTCAGGCGGCCACCGAGGTTGGGGGGATGACTGGCCGTGTGCCGTGGGTGGCGATGCGTGGATCCCAGCATTGGCCGGTGGTGACGACCGCATGCAGGTGTCGCAGGATCGTGGCGGCGATGGCGGCTTGGGCTTGGGTGGGAGTGAGTTTGTTGTCGTCGCGGCTGGTCAGGTGTTGGTAGCGAGCGGCATAAACAGGGTTGGCGCGCCTGGCGCCCCAAACCGCGCGCCAAGCGGCCAAACGCAAGCCTGGTCGGCCTTGTCCGGTGAGTTTGGTGCGCCCGGTGAAGGTGCCCGACAGTTTCTCGCGTGGTGCCAGACCAGCGTGTTCGACCAAGGCGCGGGCGGTGGCGAACCGGGCGGGATCGCCGGTTTCGGCCAGGATCGCCGCAGCCCCGACCGCGGAAAGCCCGGTGATGGAGGTGACCAGGTCGGTGAGTCGTAGTTCATTGAGCACGTCGACCATTCGTCCTCGGTGTGGGTGAGGCGCCGTTGGTTTTCGGTCCAGTCGGCCAGTAACAGTTGCACGCGTTCGAGTGCGCCGCGCCGGTGCGCGATCACCCCGGCACGATCGTCGAGCGCGGTGAACAGGTTGCGCGCGATGCGCAGCGACGGTTTCTGGCCGCCTCGACGGGTGATCTCGCGGCGGA
>NZ_JBKOQN010000066.1:0-16398 GCF_046764895.1 Nocardia sp. CWNU-33
CGCCTCCCCCATGCAGGGCGACACTGGAGGGCCGAGAATCCTCCATCTCTCACGCAGCACCGCTTCAAAGAGCTTCTCCTACACCTTGAGCTCCTCTCCACGTTCGTGACGCACTATCCGTTGTTTTGCGCCGTTACTACCGGACCCCCAGCACCTGCCGGGCTCGGCTCGCGATGCCGAACCCGCTGCGGATGGGACCCGCGCCGACTGCTCGGCGGCGGAGCCGACGCCCTATTGCCGGGCCATGTGCATGCGCATCTCGCTTTGGATGTCGGTGATCAGCTCCCCGGAGAGGTCGACAGTAACGGTGTGCAGCGTGCCGGTGAACCGGGCAGGCGGTTCGTAGTCGGGTGCCACCGCCGAGCCCGAGTTGGCGCCGCAGGTCATCCCGCCGGGGTTGAAGGCGACCGGCGTGGTGACGGGGATTTCGGCCTCGCCGACCAAGCGGTGGTCGATGTAGAGCTGGGCGCGGCCCGGTGTGCCTTTGCCGTGGGCGAGGTCGGGCTCGCCGGTGGGTTCGAATTCGAAGCGCAGCTCATGGCGGCCTTCGGGGACCGGCTCGGTGGAGTAGACACGGTAGATGGCGCGCCGGACGTAGTTGTGGGCGTAGTGCAGTCGGCCATCCTTGAGATAGAAGGACCAGCCACCGACGTTGGTGCCCTGGCACAGCAGAACGCCTTCGGCGCCGCCGGGCGGGATCTCGGCATCGGCGGTGATGCTGTGCGGACGGTTGATCACCCGGGGCGCCACGGCCGCGGGCAATGCCTCGGTGCCGGGGCGGAGGGTGTAGCTGAGCTGCGCCGGTGTGATCTGGGGCTTCTCCACCGTCAGCCGTTGCATGCCGCTGCTGTCGATGGGCAATACCTGGTACTTTCCCGCCTCGACGTACCACAGTGAGATCATCTCGAGGAGTTTGTCCGGGTGCTCTGCGGCGATATCGCGGGTCTCGGCGAAGTCCTCCTCGATGTGGTAGAGCTCCCAGTGGTGGGCGTCCAACTCGCCCAGATCCGCGGCGCTGATGGGGGTGCCGAAGAGTTTGCCCGCTTCGGTGAAGGAGGGGCCAGGCCACGGACACACGGCACGCCATCCGCAGTGGTCGATCGCGCGGTGGCCCATCATCTCGAAGTACTGCGTGTGGTGCCGGGTCGGCGCGGCCGGGTTGTCGAAGGTGTGCGCGAAGCTGACACCGTGGAGGGGCGACTGGGGCACGCCTTTGATAGTGGCCGGGGGTTCGATTCCGAGCGCGTCGAGGACGGTGGGGACCATGTCGACCAGGTGCGCGTACTGAGTGCGTACCCCACCCCGTGCCATGATGCCCCGCGGCCAGTGGACCAGGAACGGGTCACTGACACCACCGCGGTAGGTCTCACGCTTCCACCGACGGAAGGGCGTGTCGCCCGCCCAGGTCCAGCCCCACGGGTAGTGGTTGAACGTGGTAGGGCTGCCGAGTTCGTCGATCGCTCGGAGGCTGTCCTCGATCGGTTCGGGGGCGTTGTTGAAGAACTGCAGCTCATTGGTGGTCCCGGTGACTCCGCCCTCGGCGCTGGCGCCGTTGTCGGAGACGACCATGATCAGCGTGTTGTCGAACTCGCCGATCTCCTTCAGGAAGTCCAGCAGCCGCCCGATGTGATGGTCGGTATGCGAGAGGAATCCGGCAAAGACCTCCATCATCCGCGCGGCCAGGCGGCGCACATCAGGCTGCATCGAGTTCCACTCCGGCACATCCGGGTCGTGGCGGGAGAGCTGCGCGTCCGGTGGCATGATGCCCCGTTGCTTCTGCCGCTCGAAGGTGAATTCGCGGTAGGCCTCCCAGCCGTCGTCGAACCGGCCCTGGTAACGGTCCGCCCATTCCTTAGGCACATGGTGTGGGGCATGCGTCGCCCCGGTGCAGAGGTTCAAGAAGAACGGCTTGTCCGGAGCAACCTGCTTCGCGCTGGAGATGAAGGAGATCGCCTTGTCGACCAGATCCGCGGTCAGGTGGTAGCCCTCGTCCGGGGTCGCGGGCGGTTCGACCTGGTGGTTGTCGTGGATCAGATCCGGGTACCACTGGCTGGTATCGCCGCCGAGGAAGCCGTAGAACCGCTCGAAACCACGGCCGAGCGGCCAGCGCTCGTACGGGCCTGCTGCCGATTCCTGGTCCGACGGCACCAGGTGCCATTTGCCGACCATGTAGGTGTTGTATCCGTGTTGCAGCAGCATCTCGGAGAGGAACCCGTTCTCGAATGGAATGTTGCCGTTATAGCCCGGATATCCCGTGGCTACTTCTGTAATGCTCGCCATTGCGTTGGCATGGTGATTGCGTCCGGTCATGATGCACGAACGCGATGGCGAACACAGGGCTGTCGTATGCATGTTGTTGTACAGCAATCCGCCCTTGGCCAGGGCGTCCAAATGCGGCGTGGCGATCGGACTGCCATAACAGCCCAACTGCCCGAACCCGGTGTCGTCGAGCACGATGAACAGCACGTTCGGCGCACCCAGTGCAGGCCGCACCGGTTGCGGCCAAGCGGGACTCGACACATCGGCCGTCCGACCGATGACTCCAGGAAAAGCAGTTCCCGGCCTGTATTCCTTCGGTGACATCTCCTCGATCCTCCGTCCCGCCGACCGGCATACATCCGGCCGATCGGCGCGTAGGTTCTTGCCGATGTTGCCCGCGGTCACGCCGTGAGACTGGTCGCCGCCAGTCCTTTCCGAACAGCAATGTGCGCAGTCCCGCGTCCTCGACGAGGTAGCTCAGCGCTGTGACTTGCCGGCTTCTTGCTCTGGAGCACGTGCGGCGAACTTACGGAAACGGCGCTGAGGGAACACCGACGCTCCAACCGGAAATCTGGAAAGCGCACCCCTAACCGACGGGTGGGGTCGTTTCGTGAGCCGTCACCGTCGATGGCTCCGCACATGTCAAAAGAAGACAAGGCCACACAACAAAACAACCTGGGAGAACCAACGCCACCCATGCATCCAATATTGTTCTTTTTGACCCACTCAATACTGCGACGGCGCAATGAAATAGTAACCGACCGATAGCTTGACAGCCAGTGAAGAAGGGAACGCCCTTGTCCTGCCCGAGCCGAGAACGCTTCCTGCACAGGGCCGGGAGGACCGGCCGCGAAAGGCTGAAGTGAAGTCCTCGGTTTGATGCCTGCCTTCTTGATCGGGAAGGTAGGCATGATGCCGAGAAGGTACGGTGCGGAGGCGAAGGCGGTTCATCTGGTTCGCGAGCACCGAGACGGTTACGCCTCGGAGTGGGCGCGATCACCACTCGCGAGCCGGTGAAGGTGCCCCGAGACATTGCGGAAGTGGGATCGCCGAGCCGCGGTCGATGAGGGCGATTCCGAGGGTGCTGCCACGGCGAGGCGAGTTCGTGATCGAGGCCGCGCCGGGAGAATTCTCGCTGGGATTTGCTCGACATCCAAACACACCAGTTTCGTCGAATCCGCGATCCGGCAAACGGCGGCGGCACGGATAAGCGAAGGTGATCTACTGTCCAGCAACATAATTCACCAATCGCATGCCCGGTTCAGAACACGCGGCCCGGTCGTTTCGGACCGGGCTTTCTGTGGGCCCGAGCCGGTCACACGCAGTATTGGCAGGTTCCGCTGGCGGGAAGCTCGATGAAGCACTGGGCGCACACCGCCGCGCGGGTCGGCTGCGGCTTGACCTCGGCCTGACCCGCAGTGCTCGGCGAACGGCGGCTCGCCACCTTGGGAGTGAGCGGCGGGACGCCTTCGTCGGCAGGCATTTCGGCCCCGTGGTGGAGGTAGCACTGCCAACGGGCGTAGGCGGCGTGCAGTTCGAGGTCGTCCGGGATCGGCAACCCGGCGAGTTCCAGCACGTACTTATAGGTGTCACCAACGGTGTGGTTCTGCTGCACGCACAGTGCGGTGAGCGGCGGCTCGCCCGCCTTGTGGCAGCGCCGCGCGATCTTTCGCAGGATGGCGTCCATCCAGGTGCGCGTCGGCGCCTCGGTTCGCACGCCGGACGCTTCCTGCACCCGCTCGGCCAGCTCGGCCACCGTGATGAAATGCCCGTACCCGGTAGCGATCTCGGACAGTTCCGCGTGCGCGGCCAATGCCCATGCCACCGTCGCCTCACGCAATGGCACCGCAGCGCCGTCACCCGCTCGCCATGCTCCTGCCACCGTGGGCACCGGATTGCTGATCACCCGACCAAGCTATCGCGAGACCCCACGAACAGGGAAATGGCCCGACCACTTGCGGCCGGATCCCTCGGCCATCGCATACCTACACCTCGACTTGCGAACCCATGATCACTGTCCGCTCGCCCGGCAGGCCGAAGTATTCGGCAGCGTCGGCGGTGATGTAGGACGTCGCAATGAACAGGCGTTTGCGCCAAGGCGCCATCGTGGGCGCCGAGCCTTTCTTCAACTCGATCTTCGACAGGAAGTAGGAGGCGCCATCGACCGATATCGGCCCTTCGGTCTGCGCTGGGTCGAGTAAGCGCAACGCGTGCGGGACATTCGGTGTTTCCATGTAACCGAAGTGCGCGGTCACATGGATGATCCCGTCTTCGCCGTACCCGAGCGCGTCGATTTCGGTGCGCTGCGAGTCCGGCACCCGAGGCACCGGCAGCGTGTCGATCGCCAGAATCACCACATGTTCGTGCAGCACGCGATTGTGCTCGACATTGGCCCGCATCGCCAACGGCACGGTCTCTTTGCCTCGGTTGAGAAATACTGCCGTCCCAGCGATCCGCACCAGCGGCGGCTCATAGCGCGGCAACTGGTCGATAAATGAGCGCAGTGGTCCCTCGACCTGTTCCCTTGCGCTAGTAACGATTTCACGCCCGCGCGCCCACGTGATCATCACAGTGAACGCGGTGAGCCCGATCAACAACGGCAGCCACGCCCCATGCACCAGTTTGGTGAGGTTCGCCGCCAAGAACATCGCGTCGACCGCCAGCAAAGAGATGGCGCCGAGCAGGACCAGCCACAGCGGAATGCCCCACTTGGTTCGGGCGACGTAGAAGAACAGCAACGTCGTGATGGTGATCGTCGCGGTCACCGCCATACCGAACGCGAATGCCAGGGCCGCCGAGGTTTGGAACGCGAAAACCAGCGTGAGCACCGACACCATCAGCACCCAGTTGATCCACGGAACGTAGATCTGTCCGATCGTCGACTCCGACGTGTGCTCAACACGCAATCTAGGCAGGTAACCGAGCTGGGCCGCCTGCGACGCCACCGAGAACGCGCCGGTAATCACCGCCTGCGAAGCAATCACGGTCGCCGCGGTTGCCAACAGCACCAGCGGCAACCGCGCCCAGCCGGGAGCGAGCAGGAAGAACGGACTACTCACTGCAGTCTGATCACCGAGAAGCAGCGCACCCTGCCCGAGGTAGCTCAGCGCGCACGCAGGCAGCACCAGCCCCAGCCAGCCGCGGGTGATCGCCTTCCTGCCGAAATGGCCCATATCGGCATACAGCGCCTCCGCACCAGTAACCGCGAGCACGACCGCGGCCAGCGCGAAGAACGCAATTCCGAAGTGCCCGAACATGAAACCCAGCGCGTAGGTCGGCGACAGTGCCTTCAGGATCTCCGGGTGCCGTGCGATACCGGACACACCCAAAGCACCGATCGTGACGAACCAAAGAATCATCACAGGGCCGAATAGTCGACCGACCGCGGCTGTGCCGCGGCGCTGCACCGAGAACAGCGCGACGATGATCACCACCGTGATCGGAATGATCAGATTCTCGAATCCCGGCGAGACGATCTTCAAACCCTCTACCGCGGACAGCACCGAAATCGCGGGCGTGATCATGCTGTCGCCGAAGAACAATGCGGCACCGAAGATGCCGACCCCGGCCAGCACTGTGGCCGCTTGCCGACCCCGGGTTCCACCCAGGCGGCGCAGCAGCGTGATCAGCGCCATGATCCCGCCCTCACCGTCGTTATCGGCGCGCATCACCAGCGAGATATAGGTCAGCGTGACGATGATCATCACCGACCAGAAGATCAGCGACACCACGCCGTACACATTGTTCGTGCTGATCGGCACCGGGTGCGGGTCGGCCGGGTTGAACACAGTCTGGATGGTGTAGATCGGGCTGGTCCCGATATCGCCGAATACGACACCGAGAGCACCGACCACGACCGCGGCCCGAACGGTTCCGCCACTACCCGCCGCATGCGAAGCCGGGTCGACTCGAGTTTCGGTCTCCATGATGCACTCCTCGTCTGCGGACCAGCACCCTATCGTGTCGGGCCCCGCCACCGTGGCACAGCAGCGACGCGGTGAAACGAAGGCAGGTCAGCACGCACGACTGGTCCAAGGAGCGAAGTATTGAACGCACTGACTTCCTCCCCGGTCTAAAGGTCGAACTGCTTCCGCTCAGCACCGCGCCCGTGGCCTGACGCTTGTTGGATGGTCGACCCAGCTGTGCCGCAGCAGCTCGAAAAGTGGACCGAAACCAAAAAGCCCGGCCTGAGCAGGGCTTTCTGGTGGACTAGCCAGCCCAACCCGATCACCATCAGACAATCGCCCCTAATCCACAACACACCCAACCAAGCCGAACGCCGAGTGGAGTTGAATCGCGGGTGACCCCCTCCACCATGTGCCACTCGGCAGCGTCTGGACTCGGTCGAGAGCGGCAACTTCGAGGGGCGATCGATCAGAGATATTCTGGTTTCAGTTTGCTTGTCCCGTCCAAGTGAGGAGGGTCGGCATGTCGGCGCATCCAGACCCGCAAGATCCCCGAGTCCAAGAGGACATTCGAGAAGCGGTGCAGCGGGCACGTGAGTCGGCACTGAACTCGTCCATGTCCGAACAGGACATCACCAATATGGCCGCCGGCTACCTGGGGGTGGCCGACGCGAGTGCCCCGGGCATCGAGCTCGACATCCGACGTGAAGTGCGTCGCCAGTCCGGCATCGACTGGTCCGTCCAAGACCGACGCAGCCGCTACGAGGGGCCACCATCCATCACACCGGCGGAACACAGCCCCGGTATGAGTGCCCCGGACCCGGTCTTCGGCGTGCGGGTGGACCATTGGTGCACCGACGAAGAAATCCAGGGCATTCAGGGCTACGCCATCTACGACAACACCATGATGCAGAGCCGCTATGACCCCACCTGCTCGTCAGAGTTCTACAACGGTTACCTCACCGCGCTCGTGGGCCTGATGCAATCCGTGGCCCCCCACGACATACTCGACCGCTATCGTTCGGTCGTCGAAACAATCGACGGAACTTTCAAGACCTGGCCTGGCACCCAGGACAGATCCACCGGTGCCGCCCTCGCGTTGACAAACGCCTGGGAGTACGCCAATTCCGGCGCCTCGGTAATACAGATCCTCGCCCACCTACGCGGCGAGATAGCCTGCGTCGCCGACTGTTTCCAAATAGCTCGCGCCGACGGCCTGTAATCCGCGCGGGAGCACCCAGCCCAGAGATGCACCCACGCTATGCTCGCGACCAGCGCTGGGTGCGGTGGCACCCGAGAGTTCCGGGGTGGGAACGAAATGCGAATGGTCGACGAGGAAGCCGACAAGCAGGTTGCATCCACTGGCCGACAAGGAACGCAGCCCGGGACTTCGCTCCCCACAAAACACCCGGAACCAAAAAGGCGAATGCTCGCCATGAGCATTCGCCTTTTGAGTGGAGCTAAGGGGAATCGAACCCCTGACCTTCTCGATGCGAACGAGACGCGCTACCAACTGCGCTATAGCCCCGTGCGGCTCCGGGGAACCGCGCTGTGACACTGTATCAGTAGCGGGGCTCAGACTCCGAATCGGCACGTTGACCTGCGCGTATGCGATTACGCGCCGGCCGCCCTTCGCATGTCGCCGGTGCGGTTGCGGACGGCGCGGGCGATTGCGGCGTCGAAGGTTTCCAGGTGTTCGAACATGGGGTCTTCGTCGTCGGTCTCGAGCCGGGCGGAGCGGCGGCGCAGGGCGCGGGCGGTGTCGCGGTCCATGGCCTGCTGCCTGGCCTGCTTCTCGGTGTGGTGCGGGAGGTGCTCGGCCTGCTCGCGGCCGCGGCCGAGGCGCGCGGCCCTGCGGCGGCGGATCTCCTCTTCCATGCGGACCTGCTTACGCAGGTACGCCAGGTAGGTCACCAGCACGACCGCCGACAAGCCGCAGGCCCACCAGAACAGCGATGCCACCGCGATGCCGAGGCCGCCGAACATGACGGCGCTCAGGAGGAGCCCGAGCACGGCGCGCTGACGGAAGGTGTAGCGGGCCGCGCGGGCGATCGCGTCGGCCTCCGGATCGAAGCCGCCGCGGCCGCGCCGGGTGGGGACGAAATCCGGGTCGGCCGAATCGGATTCGGTGTCGTCGTCGGTGTCGAGGTACTGTGCGGGCGCGGCCGAGCGCGCCGGGGGGATCCGGGCCGCCGGATCGGTGCGCTCATCGGCCACGAGGTCATCATCGGCCGCCGCACCGGCGTTCGCAGCGATTCCGGCCGCAGCGATGTCGATATTGCCCGATTCGGTATGGAATTCACCGTCGACGCCATCGGATTCGGGCTCGGCATCATCGAATTCGGCCTCCGCAGCGCCGAGTTCGTTCGCACGATCGTCGAGCTCGTCATCGAGCTCATCGATGTCGGCCTCAGCCTCAGCGATATCGGAATCGGATGCAGCAGATCGGGATTCACGAGGGGTGCCGCCCTCGAGCTCCAGTGTTTCGCTTCGTAGAGACTGTTCGTCGTCGATATCGGTGACGGGCTCGTCGGCCGGTGTTGTCATCCGGTCCTCCGCATCATCACTATGGGGATGCTTTCTCTGCACGCGGGTCGGCCGATAATCGGGATCACTGTCGTGCCCTGCGGCCGGTCCACTTTTCGGGCGCCGCTTGGAATCTCCGCGGTGCAATACACGGGTCGCCAGCGCCGCGTCGGTCGTCTGCCGGATTCTCGGGTGCCGGTCGGCGAGTATCGGAAACAGGACGAAGACCCAGAGAATGACGAGGCCGATCCACAGAATTGAATTCGGCATATCGCCTCAGCACCTCCGTCCCCGCCTGGGTTGTCCGTTCGGCCTTCGACCGGTCGCTCCGCTCCCCATCGCGGTGCGTTCGCTCGCCGCAAACGCACTCGGACTCCACGGAAGTCCGGTCGCCGCCAAGCGTTTCGGCGAGTTCGCCGGACGCCTCGCAGGCTCCCTGCCGATGACGCAAGACGCACCACCGACGTCCGTAGGTTAATTCCGTGTCGAGGCGAGATCCGTCAGGCGCGCCGTGCACATCTGCCACACCTGTCACACGAATCGGCAAAAACCACGCTCAGAGCAAGGTTGCGCGGCCGTCGCGAACCAGGCGGTCGACCACTGTTCCGGCCACCTCCTCGACGGTGATGCCGACGAGCAGGTGATCGCGCCACGCTCCATCTACGTCCAGATACCGCTCGAGCCGACCTTCCTGGCGGAATCCGACATTGCGCAGCACGGCCTGGCTTGCCAGGTTCTCCGGGCGGACGGTCGCTTCCACGCGGTGCAGTCCGGCGGGTCCGAAGCAATGGTCGAGGCCGAGGGCGAGGGCGGCGGTTGCGACGCCCTGGCCGCCGAGGTCCTTGGCCACCCAGTAGCCGATCCAAGCCGAGCGCAGTGCGCCGCGCACGATATTGCCGATGGTCAGCTGGCCGCTGAAGGTGCCGTCCACCTCGATGACCAACGGAATCATCGCGCCCCGACGGGCTTCCGCCTTCAGGCTCGACCATAGCGACGGCCAGTTCGACGCATGGTTGCGCGCCTCCCACGCGCCCCGACCGGTCGGCTCCCACGGCTCCAGGTGCGCCCGATCGCGCAGCCGGATCCGGCTCCACGCTGCGGCGTCGCGCAATCGCACCGGCCGCAACGTCACCTGACCCGCCGCGACGCGCAGCGGTCCGAGATGCGCGGGCCATCCGGGATGCTGCGTGACCCGGAACACGTTCATCGACTCCACGCCTCAGCCGCGCTGTGCGAGAAAAGCGACTCGGACCTCGTCACCGGTGCGGATCTCGGTGTCGTCCGGATCGATCACGATCAGGCTGTTGGCCTCGGCCAACGTCGCGAGAAGATGCGAGGAGGAGCCCGCGCCGCCGCCGAGCGGTTGGACGAGGTAGTCGCCCGTGGTCTCGTCGCGCATGAGTTGCGCGCGCAGATAGCCTTTGCGCCCGGCCATCGAGGAGATCGGGGTGATGGTCCTGGCCCGGATGATCCGACGCATCGGATGCCTGCGCCCGAGTGCGATCCGGATCAAGGGACGCACCATCACCTCGAAAACCACTAGTGCGCCAACGGGATTCGAGGGCAGTAGGAAGGTGGGCACCTCGTCACGGCCGAGCCGCCCGAAGCCCTGGACCGAACCGGGGTGCATGGCGACCCGCGCGATCTCCAACTCGCCGAGACCTTCGAGCGCTTCCCTGACCTGTTCGGACGCCCAGCCGCCGATGGCCCCGGCGATCACCACGACCTCGGAACGAACAAGCTGACCTTCGACCACATCGCGTAGTCGCCGCGGATCTGCGCTCACGATGCCGACCCGATTGACATCGGCGCCCGCGTCACGGGCAGCGGCGGCCAATGCGTAGGAGTTCACGTCGTAGACCTGGCCGGGGCCGGGCGTGCGATCGATGTCGATCAGCTCGCCGCCGACGGAGATCACCGAGAGCCGGGGCCGCGGATGCACGAGCACCTTGTCCTGGCCGACGGCCGCGAGCAGTCCGACCTGCGCCGCACCGATGATGGTTCCCGCGCGCACCGCGACGTCGCCCGGCTGCACATCGTCGCCGATGCGCCGCACGTAGTCGCCGGAACGCACCGGCTCGTACACCTTGATCCTGGCCCGGCCACCATCGGTGAAGTCCAGCGGCAGAACGGCATCCGCCAAAGTCGGCAGCGGCGCACCGGTATCGACCCGAACGGTCTGGCGCGGTTGCAGCCTGCTCGGCTGCTTGGAACCGGCGACCACCTCGCCGACTACCGGCAAGGTGAGATCGACCAACTCGCCATCTTCATTGCGGATATCCGAACCGGCGGCGGCCACATCGACACTGCGCACCGCGTAGCCGTCGATGGCGGCCTGATCGAAGCCGGGCAGCGGCCGCTCGGTGACGACGTCCTCGGCACACAGCAGGCCCTGGGCCTCGGAGATCGCGACCCGGACCGGCCGGGGCGCGACCGCCGCGGCGGTCACCTTGATCTGCTGATCCTCAACCGAGCGCATCCAGCCCTTCCTGATCTCTTCGCACCCAACCCGGATTTCGCATCAGCGCAACTGAAGTTCGGTGCGCCCGACCGTGTCCGATCGGCGGCGTTCCCGGGGCCCTTCGTGGTCACGCAAGCTGCCGCCTCAGGGCCCGTCGCTCACGCCGCAATGAACCATCATTCGTACCCGACAGTCCACTATCGGCGAAACCCGACGCCCACCCGCGTTAGTCGTACGTTGTCAGCTGCGGATCCCAATCCGAACTCAGCCGATGCTGCAGCCACTCCCGCAAGGCGGGGCCGTATTCCTCTCGTTCCAAAGCGAAATCGACCGCAGCACGAAGATAACCGCCCGGGTTGCCCAAATCGTGGCGCGACCCACGGTGGACCACCACATGGACCGGATGGCCCTCCTCGATGAGCAGCGCGATCGCGTCGGTGAGTTGCAATTCTCCGCCCGCGCCCGGCGTGATCCGGCGCAGCGCGTCGAAAATGGCGCGGTCCAACAGATATCGGCCCGCGGCCGCGAAGGTGGAGGGCGCGTCGGCGAGAGCAGGCTTTTCCACCATGCCGTTGACGCGCAGCACATTCGGGTTAACCGCATCGGGCACCGGGGCGACATCGAAGACGCCGTACGCGCTGACCTCGTCTTTCGGCACATCGATGGCGCAGAGCACGGTGCCGCCACGCTTGCGGCGCACCCGGCTCATCACGTCGAGCACACCGCACGGCAGCACCAGGTCGTCGGGCAGCAGCACGGCGATGGCGTCCTCATCATCATCGAGGACGTGCTCGGCCTGCGCGACCGCGTGACCGAGACCGAGCGGTTCCTCCTGCACGACCGAAGTGACATCGAGCAGACCCGGCGCCTTGCGCACCTTCTCCAACAGGTGGAACTTGCCGCGCTCTGCCAGCGTGCTCTCGAGCAACAGGTCCTCGACGAAGTGCGCGACAACGCCGTCTTTACCCGGTGAGGTGACGATCACCAACCGGTCCGCGCCGGAGTCGGCGGCCTCGGCCGCCACCAACTCGATGCCGGGGGTGTCGACGACCGGCAGCAATTCCTTGGGCACCGTCTTGGTCGCAGGCAGGAACCGCGTCCCCAGGCCGGCCGCGGGTACCACGGCCGTGCGGAAACACGACACCACCGCGTCATTCGCGGGCCGTTCGGCCGTCTTATCCGGCACTGCTGTCATACGCCTACCCTATCCATCCGTCACAGCGTCCCAACGCCCGTCGGGCACAGCACCGAAATCGGCCGTCGGGCCGATCCGGGTCCCGGTGAGCTTAAGGTGATCACTGTGGAGATGCCCGGTCAGCGTGACAAACATGCGTGGCGCACCGAAATCAGCGCTCGACGGGCCGCGATGACAATCGCTGACCAGCAGGCAGAGGCACGTGCGCTGGCCGAGACCGCTGCGGGGCTCGAGCTGCCCGACTGGGTGTGCGCCTATGTGCCGGTGCGCGGGGAGCCCGGTTCGACGGCGCTGCTGGATGCCATACGCGCCGCGGGAGCCAGGGTGCTGCTGCCGGTCACCGGTCCCCTCGGGCCGCTGAGCTGGGCCGAATACACCGGCGTCGACGGCCTGCGACCCGCGCGGTTCGGACTGCTCGAGCCGTCCGGTGAGGTACTGCCCACTGCCGCGGTCGGCACGGCCGGACTGATCCTGGTGCCCGCGCTCGCGGTCGACCGCCGCGGTGTCCGACTCGGGCGGGGCGCGGGCTACTACGACCGCACGCTGGCCGCTGCCGATCCGGCCGCGCACCTGGTCGCGGTGGTGCGTGACGACGAGCTCGTCGACCAGCTCCCCGAGGAACCGCACGATCTGCGCATGGGCTGGGCGCTCACACCGCAGGGCGGCCTGCAACAACTCGGTGTGGAACAGGGCACGGAATGAAACGTCGATTAGCGGCGTTGGCAGTGTCGGCTGTAGAGTGCCAGATTGACGAACCCTGCGGAGGATCCTGTGCCAACTTATTCGTACGCGTGCACCCAGTGTGACAACCGCTTCGACATCGTTCAGTCCTTCACCGATGAGGCGCTGAGCGTCTGCCCGGAGTGCTCTGGCAAGCTGCGCAAGCTGTTCAACTCGGTCGGCATTGTGTTCAAGGGCAGCGGTTTCTACCGCACCGACAGCCGCGGCGGCGCCTCGACGGCGAGCGAGCCCGCGAAGTCGGACGGCGGTTCGAGCAGCTCGACAAGTTCGGATTCGAGCTCCTCCAGCAGCACGTCCACGCCCACGAGCACTGCCGTCGCCAGCTGAGTTATCCCCAGCCTCTCGCTGTCCACAGCTAGCCGTTTCAGCGGCCTAGCAGGTGTGATTGTGGCCATAGGATCCGGCCATGACTCGATCACTCAGCGATCTCGGTCGCGATAGCGCACTGCGTTTCGCGCTGTGGAATCGACCACCCTGGGCCGATGGCCTGCTGGTCCGGCGATTGCTGGCGGTCGTTCTCACCGCACTCGCCGCCGCCCTCTTCATCCGAGGCGACCCGGGCGCCGAGCGCACCCGGATCGTGGTCGCGGGCCGCGACCTGCCACCCGGCCATCTCATCCAGGCCGACGACCTGCACTCAGCCGCTCGCGAATCGGGCGCCCTGCCGACGGGTGTCGTCACCGACAGCACCGCTCTTGTCGGTGCAACGCTGACGGCGGCCATGCGCACCGGCGAGATATTCACCGATCTGCGCATTGTCGGCCCACGCTTGGCCGCTGTGGCCACGGGTGGGCGCGACGCCAGGATTGTGCCCATCCGCCTGGCCGACACCGCGGTCGCGGAGATCCTGCGCGCCGGTGATCGGGTCGATGTCGTCGGCGCCGAGGAACAGACCGGTTCCGCGGCTCGCCCGGCGCGAACCCTCGCCACCGATGCCGCGGTGGTTCTGGTCTCCGGCCCCGGCGATCGACGTGGCGGCCAGGAACGGATCGTGCTGGTCGCGATGGATGCCGAGCGCGCCACCACCGTCGCGGCAGCCTCGCTGCGGACCGCACTCACCGTTGTCTTCCATTGAGAATGTTCGCCAAATATGTGCCATGACTGTCAACTAGCATCGTCGGACCGGCTGCATAAACCGCCGAGCGTGACTGGAAAGCTCCCATCCGAAGAGGAGATATCGGCAATGCTCAAGGGTTTCAAGGACTTCTTATTCCGCGGAAATGTCATAGACCTGGCCGTAGCCGTGGTGATCGGTACCGCGTTCGTCGCGATCGTCACCGCGTTCACCAATGGCATCATCAATCCGATATTGGCCGTATTCGGTGGCAACGACGAGCTCGGCCTCGGTTTCCGGTTGGTAGCCGACAAGCCGGCGACCTTTGTGCAAGTCGGTCCGATCATCACCGCAGCTCTCAATTTCCTGATCATCGCGACGGTGCTGTACTTCGTGCTCGTGTTGCCCGCCATACACGCCAAGAAGCGCTGGGGTTCCAGCGAGACGGAACTCACCGATTCCGACGTGCTGCGCCAGATCCGCGACCTGCTCGCGGAGGGCTGGGACAGCGCAGGCGGCAAGCACGAGTTCTGAACCGAATCCTTGCCGGGACTCGGTCCTGGCATAAGTCTCCAACCAGCCGATTACAGCTCGCACGCACCGTCCGTGATGAGGATGAGCGCGCCGAGGAGCACCAAATCTGTCACTACAGTCGGATGTTCCATCCGAGGAGTATCCGCCCGGATGACGCACTCTCACGAAGCTCGGGCCAGAAGTACCTGAAGGAGGTTCTGGTATTGAGCGCGCTGGCCAGAGCACTGAAGAGTCCGGCGAGGCTGGGTGCCCATTCGTTTCCGTCGATGGCACCCGAGCCCATTCCCATCTCGTAGACACGACCGTATGTCGGGCCGGGCCGGTGGTCGCCTGTGGTCAGAACCGGACATGGCGTGACCCTAAAGCGCGGCACCGACATCCACCCCACACCGATTTCCCCGACAGCCACGCAGTAGGACCGCACGATAGGCCGACCGCCCGCTGGTCGGCTGGCGGCGGCGAGTGTCGATCGACGGGGAACAGCTCGAAACCGGCACATCGGCGGCCACTCGACGGGCGAAAATTCAGCGCCACTTATCGCTGAGAGTCACACCGGCGGTTTCGTCGGTGAGCTCAGGAGTCGGTTCTGAAGCGAGCGAATTGGGCACGCGTCGAACTGTTTTCGGTTTGGCGTAGACCGGCCTGATACGCGGGCGCCCAGTTTGCGCGATCGTAGAGATTGGCGCCGAAGGCCTCGAGCGCGGTGGTGTCCGGGCCGATGCGAACGACTGTCTCGGCAAGCGGCTCTGGTGACGGATCATCGGAGAACAGGTGCGCCAGCGGCTCGATGACCACGAGAGTTTCTGCGCCTGAGGCAAGGTCGGCGTTGGTGGCCGATCGTAGACCGCCGTCGATGTAGTAGCGCCCATCCACTGGTATGGGTGGTTGGGCGCCAGGGAATGCGGTGCTGGCAGCGACTGCGGTCGGCAGTGGTACGCCGCTGTGTCTGTCCCAGACTGTCGATTCGCCGGTTTCGGCGTCTACCACGGTGATTCGCAAATCTCGGTCCGGCCATTCGGAAACACCGATCAGGCGACGCATCCGTTCGATCTGTTCGGTCGGGTCACCCGTGCCGATTGTGAGGGCGAGTTCGCCGACACGGCGCCGTGCGGTCGCGGGTTGCTGACCTGGCTCGCGGAGTATCGCGAATACCTCGCCTAGCCGTGGGTGTGCAGTATCTATCGGCGCGCTCCGCTGCTGGGTTCGAGCGGGCAGAGTCGCCAGTCGTTGCATCGGTTCGCCGGTGGCCAGGATGGCACCGGCGATCGCACCAGCCGAGGTGCCAACAATCAGATCGGCGGAGGCCAGGTCGACACCGTGTCGGCGCAGACCTGTGAGGAGGCCGGCCATCCATGCTGTGCCGACTACTCCACCGGCGCCGAGCACCACGGCTGTGCGCGGAGTACCCGCCTGTTCTGTGTGCGCCACGACCACATCCTCGTCAGGGAAATCACCACGATACAGCGCTGTACCGACGAGGCCGCCTTACGTCGCGTGCGTGCGGTGATCTTGTCGTGCGAGGCAACAGCGCGGGCTGCAGGCACGAGCCTGAACCGAATTCGCCTCCGCGGGAACGCAAACGGGCCCGTCGCGGTGCTTGGGTTCATGCGGTCGTCGCAACACTCTCGATGTGAGAGGTTGCGGCGACCGTGTCGTTTTCGGAGGATCTGGCTCGGTTCGGTGATCCGCTGACCCGGCTGGTCGATGCCGGGGTTGCGGTGAA
>NZ_JBKOQN010000067.1:0-16347 GCF_046764895.1 Nocardia sp. CWNU-33
GCGGCGAAGTCCGTGCGGGCCTGGGCGACGGCTTCGGGGTACGCCTGGGCCTTCGCGTTGCCCGAGGATGTCTTCACCAGTCGTCCGCGCGAGGGCATGCCCTCACGTCATCTTGACGACGACCTTGAACTGGCGCGCGTCATCGCCGCCCACCGCCGCACCCGGATGGCGTCGTGACGGCGTAGGTTGTTCGGTGGCGCGAACGCGGCGCTCGCGGCGGTGCGGCGATGAGCGCGCAGTGGGAGTCGTTTGCCGCAGCTTTGCTCGGGCCGAAACAGCAGGCGCTGGATATAGCGCGACGTCATCTCGATCGCGCCACCGCGTCCGGAGCACCCGGGACGAAATCCTGGGCCGAGTTGGCGTGGGCGCTCGCGCTGACCAAGCACGGCGATCCCACCCAAGCCTTGACCGTCGAGCGGACCGCGTTAACGCACCAGCTGAAAGCAGGCAACCTGTGGGGTTCGGTGTTGGCGGTGCACTTTCGGAGTTGGTCACTGGCACAACTCATCACCGACCTGATCGCAGCCGGATGCACCGACCGTGCCCGGCTGAAGGCACTCGCCGAGGAAACCGCTCACCTGACCGGAGGCGCCAAGACCCTGCGCATGAGCATGGGTGCCGAGATCAGGAACATGGGGCCCTTCGGCGATGAAACGGCCAGGGCGATCGACGTGGCGCGCGATGTGCTGGGCCCCGAAGCGTACTCCCTGGCCGAAAGACAGGGCCTATTGTTGCGTCCCGAATCGAACGAGGTGCAGCGGCTGGCACTAGGTACGTTGTCGCTCCGGAAGATGGCGGTTGACCACCCGGCCCGCACCGCCATCCCGTCACACTGGGACGAATTGTCGGCGGCCGAGCAAGAGGTCGCGACCTTGGCCGCCGCGGGGTGGACAAACACCGCGATAGCATCTCGTCGGGAAACTCCTCCAGGAGGATCGACGCGCAGATCGCCGCAGTTTTCGAGAAGCTGATGATCACCTCGCGCAGGGACATCATCAAACTCGTACCGAAACACCAGATCGGCAGAGTCAGGGCAGAAGCGTCGAGACGGCCCAACCCCCACCGTGAACGACGAATATCCCAACGTCGACGTCTGTAGATCGGGCAACCAGCAGAATGTGCGTATGTTACGACCATGCTGCGGTTGTCCGAGCTGCGTCAGTTTTGAGCCGGTCGACCGCAGAGTGATGCTCGCCGACCCGAGTGATCAGCCGACCAGGCCTGCGGTGGCGTGGGTGTGCCGCCGCCGACCGCGGAGATACTGCAGCGCCAGGGCCGGCGTTGAAGCGCTCTGTCCTATGAGAACTGTTTCCTCAGTTCTCGTTTGAGGACCTTGTGGGTGGGCCCGATGGGAAGTTCGGGTACGAATTCGACTCGGCGCGGGTACTTGTACTTGGCCAGATGCTCGCGACCATAGGCGATGATCTCCTCATCAGTGACGGGTCCGGATCTGATGATGACGGCACAGATCTCTTCGCCGTAGGTGGCGTCTGGGACACCGATGACCGCAGCTGCCGCAACGTAGGGATGACGAAGCAGCACGTCCTCGATCTCGGTCGGGTACACGTTGAATCCGCCCCGGATGATCATCTCCTTGATGCGGTCGACGATCGTGAGGTAGCCGTAGGTGTCCTTGCGGCCGAGATCGCCGCTGCGGAACCAACCGTCCACCATGACTTCCGCAGTGGCGTCCGGTCTTCCTATGTAGCCGTTGAACAGGTTGTGTCCGCGAATGACTACCTCGCCTATCGTGCCGGTGGGTAGCAACTCGATCCGGTCGCGTACGTCGGGGTCGGCGATCTCCACGTCGACGCCCCAGACCGGATGTCCGACGGTTCCGGCCTTCGGTGTGAGTTGCGGCTGATTCACCGTGGCTGTCGGGGAGGTTTCCGACAACCCGTAGCCTTCCAGCACGCTGGCGTCGAAGGTGTTCTCGAATGCGTCCAGGACGGTCTGTGGCAGTGACGCTCCGCCCGAGATACACAGCCGCAGCTTGGGAAGGGCCGGTGCTTCCCGAGCTGCCTCGATCAGTCCGACGTACATGGTGGGTACGCCGTGGAATGTGTTGACGCCCTCGGCGATCATCAGTGAAATCGCTTCAGCAGCAATGAATCTGGGTTGCAGCACGAGCGTGGCGCCCGCCCGCCAGGTCGAATTCATCGAGACTGTCTGCCCGAAGACGTGGAAGAGTGGCAGCGCGCCCAGCGCTACGTCGTCGCGGCGTACTTCATTGGCGTCGAATGCGTTGACGGTTGCACACATCACCATATTCAGGTGGCTGAGCTCAGCGCCCTTCGGTCGGCCTGTGGTCCCGCTGGTGTAGAACACCACGGCAGTGTCCATCGGATGGCGTGAGATGAACGCCGCAATCGGCTGGGCGGCAAGAGACTTCGGGTCGAGGCAGTCGATTCCTGCCCGTTGCGCCGCCTCCAGGCCCACCGACGCGAACTGCTCATGACACAGCAAAAGCCGTGTTCCGCTGTCGCGCAACACGTATTCGGCTTCCTCTGCGGTGAGCAGCGGGTGCACCGCGACGACAACGGCTCCAGCGGCCAGGATTGCATAGTAGGCGCGCGGAAAGTCTGCAGTGTTCGGTCCCATCAGTCCGACCCGGTCGCCCGGCCGCACTCCCAGCGCAATCAGTGCGTTGGCTTGTGCACGTGCCTGCTCCCACAACTCCACAAAAGTGATACGGCGCGCGCCCTCGATGAGCGCTACGTGGTGAGGGCGCCGCCGAGCCTGCTCGGCAAGGATGCTCGCCAGTGACAGGGTCGCATTCATGAGAATTCCTATCGTTCTATCAATACCGCGATGCCTTGGCCGACGCCGATGCACATGGTCGCGATCGCGCGCCGGCCGTCGCGGTCGGCTAGTTCGAGCGCCGCGGTCAAGGCGAGCCGGGCGCCGCTGGCTCCGAGGGGGTGGCCGAGGGCGATCGCGCCACCGTTGGGGTTGACGTGCTCGGCGTCGTCAGGCAAACCAAGTTGCCGGAGCGTCGCTAACGACTGTGCCGCGAAGGCTTCGTTGACCTCGAGCAAATCGATATCGCCGATGCCGAGTTTTGTTCGCATGAGCAGCTTTTCGGTTGCCGGGAACGGGCCGATCCCCATGACACGTGGGGGCACGCCGATCGACACCGCGGCATCGACGCGGGCCAGCGGCGACAGCCCGTACCGTTCGACCGCCCGCTCGGAGGCGATCAGCACCGCGGCCGCGCCGTCGTTGAGACCGGAGGAGTTGCCTGCGGTGATGTTGCCGCCGGTGACCACCGACGGCAGCTTCGCCAGGGCGGCAAGGGAAGTCGACCGTGGATGTTCGTCGGTATCGGCGACAATCGGGTCACCTCTACGTTGCGCGACGGTGATCGGCGCGATTTCGCGGGCCAACCGGCCGCCGCGCTGTGCCGCGGCTGCCCGCTCCTGGGAGCGAAGAGCGAACGCGTCCTGGTCAACACGATTGATGTCGTACTCTGCTGCCACGTTCTGCGCGGTCTGTGGCATGGAGTCTGTGCCGTAGCGCTCCTGCAGCCGCGGGTTTATGAGCCGCCAGCCGAGTGTAGTGTCGAAGACTTCGTTCGAACGCGACCACGAAGTCTCGGGTTTCGGCATGACGAATGGCGCGCGGGTCATGCTCTCCACCCCGCCGGCAATGATCAGGTCCGCATCGCCTGCCCGGACGGCTCTGGCAGCACCTGCGACGGCGTCGAGACCGGACCCACACAGCCGATTAACGGTGCTGCCCGGGATCTCGACTGGCAGGCCCGCGAGCAGTGCCGCCATGCGGGCGATATTGCGATTATCTTCGCCGGCCTGGTTCGCGCAGCCGAGAATCACATCATCGGTTGCGGCCCAGTCCACCGTCGGAAGACGTTGCGTCAGTTCGCCGATGACATGAGCGGCCAGGTCGTCGGGCCGGACCGAGGCCAGCGCGCCACCGTATCGGCCGAATGGGGTGCGCACTCCCGCAACGAGATAGGCGGTGTTCATCGTTATCTACAGCCCCATGTTCTTGGCGATGATCATCTTCATCACCTCGGAGGTGCCGCCATAGATACGGTTGACGCGGTTGTCGGCATAGAGCCGGGCCACCGGGTACTCGTTGATATAGCCGTAACCACCGTGCAGCTGCAGGCATCGGTCGATCACGCGGGATGCGACCTCGGTGCAGAACAGTTTTGCCGAGGCAGCATCGGCAGCTGAAAGCTCGCCCAGGTCATGGGCTTCCAATGCCCGATCGACTACTGCCTCGGCGGCGTCGACCTCGGCCTGGCAGGCCGCAAGTTCGAACTTCGTGTTTTGGAAACTGGCGACCGTCTTGCCGAAGACCGCGCGGTCCTGTGTGTATTGCTGGGCGAAGCCGACCGCGGCCTTCGCCTGGGCGTAGGCGCCTACCGCGATGCTGAGCCGCTCCTGCGGAAGATTCTGGCCGAGGTAGGAGAATCCCTTGTTTTCTTCCCCCAGCAGATCCTCGACGGGCACCTTCACATCGGTAAAGGTCAGCTCGGCGGTGTCGGAGACCTTGAGACCGAGCTTGTCCAGCTTGCGCCCGACGCTGTAGCCGGGTGACGTGGTGTCCACCACGAGAAGCGAGATGCCCGAGCGGCGGTCATCGTCGCGTGGGGGAGCGGTGCGAGCGCACACGATCACGCGGTCGGCGTGCACACCGCCGGTGATGAAGGTCTTGGCGCCGTTCAGCACGTAGTGCGTGCCGTCGTCGGCGAGTTTCGCTGTCGTTCGCATTCCAGCGAGATCGGAACCAGTGCCGGGTTCGGTCATCGCAATGGCGAACATGGTTTCCCCGGCTACGAATCCGGGCAACCAGCGTTGTTTCTGTTCCTCGGTCGCCAGCGTCTTCAGATACGGAAGGCACAGCGCAACGTGCACTCCGCTGCCGCCGAAGGACACGGCTGCGCGTGCGAGCTCCTCGGTGATGACGGCCTGGAATTTGAACGACTCGATGTCCGCACCGCCGTACTCGCTCGGTACCTCGATACCGAAGACGCCGAGTTCGCCGAGCTTGTGGTAGAAGTCACGAGGCACGATTCCGTCCTCGTACCACTTGTCGTACACCGGTACGACCTCGGATTCGACGAACGCCCGGATGGTCTCCCGGAACGCCTCGTGATCGACATCGAAAACTGTTCTGCGCATTGATATCTCCTGGTCGTGCAGATTAGAGACGGCGGCCGCCGTCGACGTAGATGGTCTGGCCGGTGACGAATGCGGCATTATCGGAGGCAAGGAACGCGACGACACTCGCTATGTCCGACGGCTGCCCGACCCGGCGCAACGGCGTGATTTCCGCGGTCTTGGCCTGCAGTTCCTCGGCGGTGACTCCGATGCGGGCGGCGGTGTGCCCCGTCATGTCGGTGGCGATGAATCCGGGAGCGACGGCGTTGACATTGATGCCGTACGGCCCGAGTTCCATGGCGAGAGTGCGGGTCAACCCTTGGATGCCAGCTTTGGCGGCGGCGTAGTTGGCTTGTCCGCGGTTGCCAAGGGCGGACACACTCGATGTGTTGACGATCTTGCCGTAGCGCTGGGCGACCATCAGCTTCTGTGCAGCGCGGCTACACAGAAAGGCGCCGCGCAGATGGACCGACATGACCGTGTCCCACTCGTCGACCGACATTTTGAACAGCAGATTGTCGCGCAGTACGCCGGCGTTGTTCACGAGGATGTCCAGCGAGCCGAATTCGGTCACCGCCCGTTCGACTGCGGCCTCGACCTGTTCCTCATCGGTGACGTCGCATGCGATTCCGACCGCCCTCCCGCCTGCGGCAGTGATCGCGTCAGCTGTTGCTCGGCAGGCGGTTTCGTCGAGGTCGACGACGGCAACGGCGGCGCCGTCGGCGGCCAATCGTGCAGCGGTGGCGGCGCCGATACCGCGCGCCGAGCCGGTGACCAATGCGGTCCTTAGCTGGGCACTCATTCAATTCTCCTTGTCAGACAATGGCATTCACGCTGGTCAGTGCGCGGCCGATGAGTAGTTTCTGGATTTGGCTGGTGCCTTCATAAAGCGTGAGGACGCGGGCATCCCGCAGGTACTTCGACACGGGGTATTCGTCGATGTAGCCGTAGCCGCCGAAGACTTGGATGGCGTTGTTGGCCGCCTTGACCGCGACCTCGCTGGCGAACAGTTTGGCCATTGAGGCCTCGGTGCCGAAGGGTTTGCCGCGGTCGACGAGGTCGGCGACCCGCCAGGTCAGCAGCCGCGCGGCGTCGACTTCGACGGCGATATCCGCGAGCAGTTCTTGTACGAGCTGATACGAGGCGATCGGCTTGCCGAACTGCTCGCGCTCGCTGGCGTAACGGACCGCAGCTTCGAGGCAGGCCTGGGCGAGGCCGACGCATCCGGCCGCGACGCCCATCCGGCCTTTGTCCAGCGCCGCCATCGCGATCTTGAATCCGGTGCCTTCGTCTCCGAGTCTCAGCGAATCCGGCACCCGGACTTGGTCGAAGGTCAGCTCGGCGGTTGCTTGTCCGCGCAGTCCGAGTTTGCCCTTGATTTCAGTGCCGGTGAACCCGGGGGAGTCGGTGGGCACCAGGAAGGCTGTGACGCCCTTGGGTCCTGGTCCGCCGGTGCGTCCGAAGACCAGTGCTACGTCGGCGCGAGTTCCGTTGGTGATGAACATCTTCGAGCCCGACAGCACCCAGTCGTTGCCGTCGCGCACGGCTTTGGTGGTCAGGTTCGCGGCATCGGAGCCCGTACCAGGCTCGGTCAGGGCGAAGCAACCCAATGCTTCGCCGGCGCAGAGCCGCGGCAGGAAGCGCTGCTTTTGCTCCCTGGTGCCGTACGTCGCGATGGACTTGGCGACCAGGCCGAGCGACACCGACACGATGCCGCGTACGGCGGAGTCGCCGCGTCCCAGCTCTTCCAGCAGCACGCAGTACGCCAGCGCGTCACCGTCGGATCCGCCGAACTCCTCGGAGACTCCGATGCCGAGGAATCCCATGGCGCCGAGCCTGCCGACGATGGCGGGGTCGACCGCCTCGGCTCGGTCCCATTCCGTGGCGTGGGGGACGACTTCCTTGTCTACCCACGACCTGGCTAGCTTGCGCAGCTCGCTGTGCGTATCGCCCAGTTCGAGATCCATCGCTCCACTCCTGAACCAAACAGTGTTAGGTTTATGTCGTCAAGTTATCCTAACGGCGTTTGGTTTTCAAGATTGGGTGATAGGTTCTGTTGGATGTCGGCGGTCGAGGGTGGAGGTGTGCGATGGCCAGGCCCCGAGTGCCGCTGCTGAGTAGGGAACGGATCCGAGCGACGGCGCTGGAGATGATCGACCGCGACGGTTTACCCGAACTGTCGATGCGCAAGCTGGCGGCCGAGTTGGGAGTGCAAGCGGCTTCGCTCTACGGCCACTATCCGACCAAAGACGATCTGCTCGATGATGTCGCTCGTGGCATCATGAGCCGCGTCGATACCTCGGCGTTCGAGGGCGACGACTGGCGGGCGGCGCTGGAGTCGTGGGCGCGTTCGTACCGGGCGGCGTTGGTCGCGCATCCGAACTTCGTCCCTTACCTGGCCTCCGGTCCGGGTCGGCGCGAGGAGAACCTGCGTGCTGCCGACGCAGTGCACGGCGGCCTGGTGCGAGCTGGATGGCCGCCGCGGCAGGCGACCATGATCGGAGCTGCCACCAGGTATGTAGTGATGGGCTCGACGATCGGCTCGTTCTCTCGCGGTTTCGTCGATGATGTGCAGGTGTATCGGGACCGCTACCCACACCTGGAGCAAGCGCACCTGCTGCGAGCCAAAGCCGATGAAATCGACGCGGAGAGTTTCGACTTGGCGCTGACCGCCTTTGTCGACGGGCTCGAGAACCGGTTCACGGCGATCAGGAAGCAACGAGCGCGGCGTCGAGCGAAGGTTGCCGAAGGCAAATAGTAGAACCAGGCGGTCGACCGTTGCAGGACGACTCGCATTTTGTGATCGCGCTGGTTAGCCCAGTGATGCCCGTTTGTCAGCCTGAGCGGCCCGCGTCCAACGCCTGCGACGGCTCGCTGTTGATTCGAGCGCGGCACGGATCAGAAGGTACGTAATTCGGTGCGCGTGAGACCGGGGCCACCTGCACGTCGTGATACCGACCAACCGGCACGGTGGTTCGCGGGTGACCTCGGGGCTGTCTTGTTTTGGCGCGGTTGCGCACCGAGCTCGGACGGGCGGCATGACGGCCGCACCGGTGGTACCAACTCCGGATGGGAGGGGTGGGCTCTGTCTCTTGCATCGATCGGTGCATTTCTGACGTCGTTGGACCTGGTGACAGCGGGATGAATATGGGCGTTGCGAGCGCAATAGAGAGACCGGTCTATTGATTATGTCAACTGGTCTAGTTAGGATCGGCGCATGGCGAAAGACACTAGGCAGCGGGTCCTGGACATGGCCGCCGGCTTGTTCCAGCGGCAGGGTTACAACGCGACCGGGCTGAACCAGGTGCTTGCGCAGAGTGGTGCCCCCAAGGGCTCGCTCTACTTCCACTTCCCCGGAGGTAAGGAGCAACTGGCATCCGAAGCGGTGTCGTTGGCCGGCGACCGGTTGGGTGAGGACCTGCGCGCCGTGCTGGCGAGCGCTCCTGACGTGCGGACGGCGATCATCCAGATGTGTGATTTGCTTGCCCGCAATCTCGAGGACTCCGGGTTTCACGAAGGCTGTCCGGTTGCGACTGTGGCGTTGGAGGCTGCCTCTGACAGTGCGCAAATCCGGACCGCCTGCGACAGCGTCTATACCCGTTGGTTGGACGGCCTCGCCGGCTATTTGCGCTCACAGTCGGTTTCGAGCTCAGCGGCCGATCGGCTTGCGGCCCTGATTCTCTCGTCGTTACAGGGCGCGCTGCTCATTGCGCGGGTCAAGCACGACGTCTCCTGGGTGCTGACAGTCAGTACTGAGATTGCGGAAGTCGCGGCTCGAGCTGTCGACGGAAAGGAGTGAGATGAAGATTCATCACCTCAATTGTGGCTCTGTGCGCATGATTGAGCCCACGTACGAAGGCCTGGAGACCGCTCATGCGGTGAACCACTGCCTTCTCGTCGAGACGGACTCGGATGGTCTGGTGCTAGTCGAGACCGGACTTGGACTCGAGGACATCCGCAACCCACACACAGTGCTGGGAACGGCGTGGGTGACGGTGGCCGAGCCGGTGTTGTCCGAAGAAGAGACTGCCATCAGGCAAGTCGAAAAGCTGGGTTTCTCTGCCAAGGACGTGCGACATATCTTTCTCACTCACCTCGACATCGACCACTGCGGCGGTCTGCCCGACTTTCCCGACGCACAGGTTCATGTCCTGAAAGCCGAGATAGAGGCAGCCTTCGCGGAAGCACCGAGCTTTCGGTATCGGCCTGGACATTGGACGCACGGACCGAATTGGGTTTCCTATGCTCCAGAATCGAATGACGAGTGGTTCGGCTTCACTGCTCAGCAGGCGCAGGGGCTCTCCAGCGAAATTCTGATGGTTCCGCTCGGAGGCCATACCGCCGGTCACGCCGGTATTGCCGTTCGCACAGGTGAAAACTGGATCCTGCACTGCGGTGACGCGTACTACTACCACCGCGAATTGCAAGCGGACCCCCATCCGCACCCGGTGCTCAACCGTATACAGACCACCGCCGAGGTCCATCACGACCTTCGGCTGGGCACGCAAGCGCGGCTGCGCGAGCTGGTTCGCGACCACAGTGACGACGTCACTCTCATTTCCGCTCATGATCCCTGGGAACTTCAGCGTCTTCAGGCCGCAGGGCTCTGAAAAGACTAGATAGAGAGAAGTCGTCATGAACAACGTAGCTACCTCGACTGGCATGGCGTCCGTCAACGGCGCCGAGATCTACTACGAGCTGCGTGGTGAGGGACCGCCCGTTCTCTGCATCTCCGGTGGATTCGGAGATGGGGGTGCATGGGAGACCGTCGCCACCATGCTCGCCGATAGTCACACGGTCATCAGCTATGACCGCCGCGGCCATTCGCGGAGTCCTCGCCCGGAAGGATGGACGACGACTTCTATGGATGAGCAGGCGGCAGATGCCGCGGGCTTGATCGAGTCGTTGGGGCTCGGGCCGGTGGTGGTGTACGCCAACAGCCTGGGGGGTGCCATCGGATTGACTTTGGTGCTGCGCCGTCCCGAGCTGGTCCGGCTCGCGATCCTTCACGAACCGTTCCTGGCGTCGCTGCTCCCGGACCCGACCCAGGCAAACGCCCCATTGCGCGAGGCGGCGGGACCCTACGTCGCTGATGGAGACTTACGCGGTGCTGCGCACGCAGTGCTGCGGCTGCTGAATGGGGAGGAGGGCTACAGCAAGCTCTCTGACGCACAGGTCGAACGCATGCTGGGTAATGCTGAAACTCTCTTGGGAATCGACCTCCGGGGCTTGGCGACGCTGAACGTGGATATCGTCGAGCCGACCGTCCCCCTGACCATTGCACACGGAACCGAATCGTCGGAATTCCTTGTGGTTGGCGCCCGGCGACTTGCAGAAGTACTCGAAAAGGATCTCGTGACCCTCCCTGGTGCCCACGTCCCACAGGTCACCCACCCGTTGGCTGTCGCAGAGATCATTCGCCAGGTCGTTGGCGCGACAAAGTAGGGCGTGACCGGTCTGGACGACCTGGATTGGCAGGCGGCCGCGGCGGCTGGAAATAGCCCGGGTAGCCCTGGGTGCCATCAGCGAAGTCCAGCAGTGATATTCGGCGTCAACGCTGTTGGTGCAAATTGAACGATGCTGCCAGGCGTAGAAGGTCTGCGCGGTAAGGAAAGGTGCTGTAGATCATGTCGGTGACTGTTCTGGTTCCAGATGAGAACGGGCGGCGCGTACTCTCGCAGCTCGCCGGAGTGCGGGCGCTGCGTTTCGACCCCGGGGAACCGCTGCCGGACGGCGCTGGCGACGCTGAGGTGCTCGTGCCGCGGTTCCTGGCTCGCACTGCCGAGATGATCGATTTGATGCATGACTTACCGAATCTGCGACTGGTGCAACTACTTACTGCCGGTGCCGAGGATTGGATCGGTCGGCTGCCGGACGGCGTGATGTTGTCCAACGGCAGAGGAGCGCACGGCGGCAGCGTTGCTGAGTGGGTCTTGGGCGTACTGCTGACGATCTATTGGGACTTGACGGATTTTGTCGATGCGCAACGCGATCGCCGCTGGGCGCATCACCGGACGGACGGTCTGCGAGGAAAGCGGGTTCTCGTCATAGGTGCAGGTGACCTGGGGAGAACTCTGCAGCAACGGCTGGAGGTGTTCGACACCACAGTCACACTTGTCGGCACAGTCGCCCGGGGCCACGTGCGTGGTGTAGCCGAGTTGCCTGAGTTACTCGGCGGATGCGACGTCGTGGTTTTGATGGTGCCCGTAACCGCAGAAACCGTGGGCATGGTGGATGCGAAGTTTCTCGCCCGGATGACCGACGGCGCGGTTCTGGTGAACGCTGCACGAGGGCCTGTGGTCGATACCGAAGCGTTGCTGGCCGAGCTGAGCTCTGGCCGGTTGCGCGCCGCGCTGGACGTGACCGATCCAGAACCATTGCCATCGGATCACCCGCTCTGGATGGCGCCAGGTCTGCTACTGACCCCGCACATCGGAGGCAGCAGCCGAGGCAACTTCGATCGCGCCTACGCGATCGCGGCCGAGGAGATCACTCGATACGTGGCAGGGGCGAGGCCCAAGAACCTTGTGCTCGGCCAGTATTGATCGACGAGCGAGCATGGGCGGCGGGTCTCCTTGCCAGGTCCCTTCGGCGTTGCTAACTGCTCGGACGGTGCGCAGGGACAGGGTGGTGTACAGGCACCGCTGCCGCTGTCGACGCGATCAGCACGGTGGCGCTTCTGCGGCCGGTATTGATCAGTTTATGGGTACGAGCCGAGTCGAAATGTATGGAGTCGCCGACCTGCAAAGCGATAGCCTTGTCGGCCAGGTCGAGTTGAATCTCGCCCGTCACGATGTGGAGCCATTCCTCGCCGCTATGTGTCGCGGGCGTCGTCCGATTGCCGCCTGGAAGCTCGAACTGGACGACCGCGATGGCGGCATCGGGACCGCTGAGTACCGCGTAGAGTCCTTCCTCCCCTTGATGTTCCATCGCAGCCCCGGCCCGGACCAGGTGATACTCCTTGTCGTCAGGCCCTTCGACAAGGTGGCTCAGAGAAACCCCGTACGCCTGGGCAATTTGAAGCAAACTGGCGATGGAGGGCTGCCGCGTTCCGCCCTCCAAGCGGGACAGGTGTGCCGCGGAAATGCCGGTTTGATCAGCGAGCTGAGCGAGCGTGATATGGCGGTCGCTCCGAAATTTAGCCAGACGGCGGCTAACCCAGCTGTCGATGTCGGCGCTATTTTCCATGCCCCACACACTACCGACCTGATAGGCAAACTGTCGTGTCTCTCAGGTGGTGAGGGGAGATCGTGGGCGATGTAGCAGGGGGAGTCTGTAACTTGCCGGTTAACTTGCCTCAAAGGCAATTTATCTTGCCACGCAGGTGATAGGCTGGGGGTATCAGCCCGATCAGGAGGATGAGTGAGATGACTGTCGCCGACGTCGAAGGGGACGATGTCCAACTGCTGGACCTTCCCGCATTGAATGAATCGAGCGAGTCTGTCGCTGCCTTGCGTCTGCATCGCAAGCAGCAACTCGCCGTTGCCTTTCGTATCTTCGCTCGCTACGGATTCGACGAGGGGATAGCAGGGCACGCAACGATAAGGGATCCCGAGTTCCCCGACCGCTTCTGGGTAAATCCATACGGGTTGCACTTCTCACGTATGCGAGCCAGTGATCTTCTGCTCCTCGACGAAAAAGGTCATGTGGTCGAAGGCGGACGGCGAACCAATAAAGCGGCTTTCTGGATCCACTCATCGATCCACCGGGCTCGCCCTGATGTTGTGGCGGTCATCCACGCTCACACGATTCACGGGCGTGCGTTCGCAGCGCTGGACAAGCTGCTGGACCCGATCGTCCAGGAATCATGTGCCTTCTATGGCGACCACGTTCTTTTCGATGAGTACAAGGGCTTGGTGCTGGAGAAGGAGGAGGCACAGCGGATCGCGGAGAAGCTGAGTGATCGCCGTGCCGCGATACTGCGACACCACGGCCTGCTTACGGTAGGGCGCACAGTGGAAGAAGCGGCATGGTGGTTCATCGCGATGGACCGCGCCTGCCAAATGCAGTTGTTGGCCGATGCTGCTGGAAGTCCGCGCGTGATGACGGCGGAAGAAGCCAGCCTTGCGCACCGGCAATTCGGAAGCGCCAATATGGCGAAGCACAGCTTCAAGGTACTCAGCGATCTCGTCGTCGAGCAGGAGCCTGACGTGTTGGATTGATTTTGGTCGTCACGTACGAGAGCTGAGCATGTCATCGAATGCTTAGATCTATTGAACAGATTCAACTCATTATTTGCTTGAACAGCTTGCATTGATAGTTTGGATGGAATATGAATCTGGTATTGCTAGACCTGGTAGCGGACTCCGGCAACCGGGAGATCAGCCCCCATCATAGGATCGGGCGGGCGCAGTCCGTATGAGGGTATTCGCCACATTCGATGACTTACGCTCCGCAGTCGGTACAGAGATCGGTGTCAGCGACTGGATCACGGTAGACCAAGAGCGCATCGACCGATTCGCCGCTGCGACTGGGGACCATCAGTGGATTCATGTGGACCCGGCTCGCGCAACGCATGGCCCGTACGGTGGCGCCATTGCACATGGGTTCCTGACTCTTGCTCTACTCGCCCCCATGACCCAGCAGGTCATGCGAGTGAGCTGTGCCCGGATGGCTGTCAACTACGGACTCGGTAAGGTCCGATTCATCACTCCGGTACCGGTAGATGGTCGGCTTCGCGGGTCTGTAATCCTCACCTCGGTAACCGATATTGCCGGTGGTGTTCAGGCCGAACGCACCGTTGTCATCTCCCTCGAAGGTGTGCAGCGGCCCGCATGCGTAGTGGAGAGTCTGGTGCGCTACTTGGCCTGAACGTGCGGCCTCGGTGTCGACGGCACCTGGGCGAGAAGAACATGAATGTTGTGCAGCCCAGCTGGATCGGCTCCCACTGACCTGGGGCACACGCCAGGGTCATCGGCGGGCTGGTCGCATGGCGCTTCGTGTTCAAGCTCTCCTCCCGCTGCGAACGCGCGAGCCTGATCGCGGCCATGATCGACCGTCTGGTCCACCACGCCGAAGTCATCTCCCTCAGAGGCGACAGCTACCGGCTCGAAGACCGCAACCAGGGCCCAGTCAGTCGATGTCCACACCTGCCGTACGTGCAACGAACCGAAAAGTCACACCAATGATGTACCACGCGGTTTCGAGGTCTGCTGGGTCTGCTAACTGATCTGCCTTGCCTATCGTCCGCCTCGGGCACAATCGGTTAGTCAGCGGCCAGTGCGCTGGACGGGCTCGCGAATGTGGACCCGGAGCCGATACACACCCAGGCGCAGCATGCTCGGGTGATGATCGAGGTCGTTACTGCGACAGTTCGTGCGGATTGCTCGGCCGCAGTATGTGAGTGGCCGCCACCGGTCAAGCCAGGGTTGTTCACCGCGGAGAGAGCCCGAGCTGTCTAGCGTTGATACGGCTCCGGCCGTCTGGCGCGACCGGAGCCGTATCGGTTGTTCGTCGGATGTCAGCTGGTGGCTTTCATTGTGTGAATGCCTTCTTGAGCGCTGCCGCAGCATCGATTCGGGCTTGTTTGCTGTCGTCGAAGGGGTGCCGGACGAACTCGTGGATCATGCCGGTGTATCGGCTGACGGTCGCGGGCACGCCGGCTTCTTCGAGCCTGTGGCCGTACTGCTCGCCCTCGTCCCGCAGCGCGTCGGCTTGAGCGGTGACGATGAGTGCTGCCGGCAGCCCGGACAGGTCGGGAGCAAGCAGGGGAGAGACCCGCGGGTCGAGCTTCTCTTCTTCGTTGTTGAGGTAGTTGTCCATGAACCAGTGCTGAGTGTCCCGGCTGACGTTGCCGTACTTCCCGGCGTACTCGCGGATGGTGAAATTCGTTCTACGGAAATCGACGTCGGGGTAAATCAGGAGCTGGAAGGTCAAAGCTGGCCCGCCGTTGTCGCGTGCCATCTGCGCGACGACTGTTGCCAGGTTGCCACCTGCGCTGTCGCCGCCGACCGCGATTCGGTCAGCATCTCCGCCGAAGCTTGCGGCATTGTCTGCAACCCACTTGGTCGCGGCGAAGCAGGCCTCGGGCGCTGCCGGAAACTTGTGCTCCGGGGACAAGGGGTAGTCGACGGACACCACGATGCATTCGGCTCCGTTTGCCAGGCTGCGGGACAGGCCGTCGTGGGTGTCGAGATTGCCCAGCATGAAGCCGCCACCGTGGAAGAACACCAAGACGGGGAAAGGGGCGTCACCGCTCGGGGTGTAGATCCGGATCGGGATTGGACCGATTGGTCCAGGAATGGTGCGGTTATCGATCTGGGCAACCGGCTCCGGCTCACCTAAAAGGGGGATCTGCCTGCGCAGACCTTCGCGAGCCTGCTCGGGTGTGAAGGTGTGCAGCTCGCCGAAATTGAAGCCGGCAAGCCGATCCAGGTAGGCCTGGACCTGGGGATGCAAGGAGATCGGGTCTTCTTCTGTAGCGGTCATGCGCCTATGATCCAACTTGAAGTCCGGTTCAAGTCAAGGAGTCCATGAACAATGTTGCTCGATATTGGTGTGGCGGAACGGGCGGGGTTGGCGCCCTCCGCGCTCCGCTTCTACGAGAAGCGGGGCCTAATTGCCTCGCAAGGGCGTAATGGCTTGCGCCGCACCTTCAGTCCCGATGTGCTCGAACGCCTATCGCTGGTAACGTGCGCACGTGCTGCGGGGTTCACGATCGCGCAGATCGCGCGATTCTTGGTGGCTACACCCAGCGATGCCGAACTGCGCACACAGATGGCCGAGAAGGCTCGTCAACTCGATGAGGACATCGCCGTTCTCAGTCGCATGTGAAACGGACTCCGCCACGCCGCGACTTGCTCATATCACCCGCTGGTCGAATGCCCCGATTTCAAACGTTCGTTCGCTGACTCCGGTCGCGGGTAGGTCTGGTGTTGCGACCTGCTGGCCAGTGGGCCGAATCATCCGGTAGTGGGTGAGCCGAGGTTCGCGGATGCTTGCATCCTTGGCGGATGATCGCCCAACTCGCTTTCGAGTTCGGAGATCCGTCGCTGCGCCGCCAGTAACTGCACCGACTCGGTAGAGGAGGTACCGGGTCGCAGTCCGCGGTCAATCTCGTCTTGACGGACCCATTTCGACAGCGTCACTGGAGGGACTGCTGCACGACCAGGTGACAGGTTCGATCACGCGGCCTGACTGGCCGGTGGGGTCATGATCGTCTCGTATTCGATTGGCGTCAAACGACCGAGAGCGGTCTGCCGTCGGCGGCGGTGGTAGG
>NZ_JBKOQN010000068.1:0-15980 GCF_046764895.1 Nocardia sp. CWNU-33
TGCGGCTGGAAACTTCCATGGGCGAGCTGGAGGTGGGTATCCGCCCGGGCAGTGCGGTGCGGCTGGAAACCAACACTCTGCACGGCAGCGTGCAGAACGTGATGGGACCGGTCGACCGGCCGCGGGACACTGCGGACATTGTGCGGGTGGATGCACGTAACTCGTTCGGCAACATCATCATCCGGCACGCCACCGCCGCCTAGCGCGGTAGGAGGTGGGCATGCGGCTCGGGAATCTCCGGCGAGGTGTCCGGCACCAACTAGGGAACGTCGCGGCTCGCGATATCCAGCCGCATGGCTACCGCGTCGATACCGGGGGCGAAACCATCACGCTCGGTCTGGGTGGTCACGAAGCCCAGACGTTCGAAAAACGGGCTGGAACGTTGGCTGGTCTCCAGGAGGACACACGATGCCGAGCCGTCTGCAGCAATCAGGTGCAGGCGCTCGTGGAGCAAATAGGCCCCGATACCTCGACGGTGATGGGACCTGCTCACCATCCCCCAGCACAGCGATGACGAGCGGTCGGGGCGGAGCACCCATCCGCCACATGCGACGACGACACCGTTTTCCTCGATGACGTGGTAGGAGCAGCGCGGGTTGTCGAGGAAAGTGTCGAACTCCGAAATCTCGTGGGGCGCGAAGAACTCAGGCATGTTGCTGACAAAGATGCGCAGGCACTCGTCCTTGTCTCGTTCGTGGTATTCCCTGATCTTCACTCAGTGCACTCCGATCGATTGGTAGGCGTGTTGGGAGTATCGCACTGGTTTCTCGGAGTTATCGGCCGGTCAGACCCGGTCCTCAACAGCTCGGACACCGGCTGAACCCACTCGGTGGCACCAGCCAGCCATGACCAAGTACGCGTGCCCCCATCGCCGTGTGAGACATCGCCCCAGGCACTGCCCTAAAGAGAAAGGTCGGCAGGGATCTACTCCCTGCCGACCTTTCTGTTTGTGCTGTGCCCGGAGCTACGCGACTTGTGCGTGGTGGTCACAGTCTTGGCAGTACCACTCGGGTTCGCCGGTTATCCGGGCCGCGTGCAGCAGCTCCCCGCACTCGTGGCTTCTCTGCACCAGCTGGAGAACCGAACCCCAACAGTGCTTCCGGTCTGGACGATTGGTCAGTCACAGCAATCGCAGTTGTGCGTGTCTGCACCTCCGCTGGTCATGGCGCCGAGGGTGGTCGGTGACGGGCAGCAGGTATCGCCGCGCCAGGCATTGATGCCTTCCTTGACCGCGATCGCGGCGATGACCAGAGCCGCGATCGGGTCGGCCCACGACCAGCCGAGCAGGCTGTTGAGTAGCAGCCCGACCAGCAGCACCGCCGACAAGTACGTGCACAGCAGCGTCTGCTTGGAATCGGCGACCGCGGAGGCGGAACCTAGTTCACGTCCGGCGCGGCGCTGCGCGGACGACAGCACCGGCATCACTGCCAAACTCACTGCAGCCAGCACGATTCCGATCGTTGAGTGCCGGGCTTCCCCTATTCCGAGCAGGCCACGCGCCGAGTCCACGGCGACGTAGGCGGCCAAGGCGAAGAAGGAGAAGGCGATTATCCGCAGCGCGATCTTCTCCCGCTTCTCGGGGTCGCGGCCGGCGAACTGCCAGGCGACCGCCGCGGCGGAGGACACCTCGATTACCGAGTCCAGGCCGAATCCGATCAGCGCGGTCGAGGAGACCCGGGCGCCCTCGCTCAGGGCGATGATCGCCTCGATGACGTTGTAGGTGATGGTCGCGGCGACGAACCAGCGGATCCGGCGCGACAGCACCGCCCGCCGCTGTGGTGAAGGACGGAGTGCGATGGCCGTCGGCAGCGACGGCAGCCCCAGCGGAGCCGACATCAGCAGCACCCCTCTGAGTCGGCGACCGGGCAGCACGCCGGATCGACGGCCAGCACCAGCCCGAGCAGATCACCGAGCGCGGCCCCGATGCGCACATCGGCCAACTCGTAGCGGCTGCGCCGCCCCTCGGGGACCGCAACGACCAAGCCGCACCCTCGGAGACAGGCCAGATGGTTGGACAGGATCTGGCGCGTCACCCCGATCTGCTCGGCCATGTCCGAGGGATAGGACGGGCCGGTGCGCAGGCTCAACAGGATCTGGGTGCGGGTCGGATCCGAGAGCGCGTGACCGAACCGGGCCAGCGCGTCACTGTGCAGTAGCGTCTCCACACACAAACCGTACATCAAAATCTGTATTCAGTGGAAGATGAACTATCTCAGTTCCGGACAGGAGCGAGTCAGGGCACTCAGCTCCGGTCGGGACTTGCCTCCGGCACCTGGGTACAGGTTTACCGTGGCGTCATGACGATCAACCTTGGTCCTGAGGATTGGGTGCCGGAGTCGTGCACGCTGCCGACCGTCGAGCAGCCGGAAACAACAGGAAGGACGACTGATGACCGAGACCAACCCCGGCGACGGCACTGAGCCGGAAGCGATAGCAGAGAAACCGATCACCTGGGAGGCACTCAGAGCGCAGCAGCCCGGCGACGCCGAACGCGCCGCTCTGCAAACGAGCTTGGTTGGACAGGCCCGCACGGTGCAGCGAAACGGCTGGGACGACTACCGCCATGCGTGGTCCAATGGAGAGGTGGCCGGCGTTGCCTACTTGCTCGGTGACACCGAGCTGCTCGCCGAACTCGACGAGACCGAGGGCACGGTGCTGAGCCGGTTCGCCGGAGACCTGTTCGGGTTCAACGGCGCCGGCAAGGACATCAAGGCCGGACTGCCCGCCACCCAGGCATGGTTCGCCGCCGCCCGCGCCCAGTTGCGCGACTAGCTTGTCTTTTAACCTGCGGCGCGGTCTTGGGGTGACGGATTTCGTTGCTCATGTCTTGCTGGGTGTTGCGATGTGCACGTCGTAGCGTGGGGTCGGGTGCTGGTTGTGCGGTGCCCGGTAGGTCGTCCAGTCCTGGCCGGGAGGGTTCCGATGCACGGGCCAGGCAGGACGTTTGCCTGCGCATCAGCGCGAAGATCGCCAGCGGCGCCGTCCGGCGCAAGGACTTCCGCGCCATCGCCCAGGCCGTACGTGAGACGGCAGGGGCTCAGGACCAGCAGGGTCCGTCGATCCGATCACCGAGGGCAGGGGCCGCGCTCGCCGGCGCCACGACGGACGCCGACCCGCCCTGAGCAAGCCAGCCACCCCGAGGTACAACCCGGCCCCATCCATCCGTTCAACGAGGGAGAACAGGAACGGGCAAGCTGAGGCTGCCACCGCTACACCTCCCCCTCCATCGGAGGATTTCACCCTGCCGACCGTGCCTTCGGTGGAGTGAACGCCGCTATGGGGTTGATTCATGGAGGATTCCGCTGTCGCGGTGCGCCGGAATGACCGAGCTCGCCACGATCGGTACGTTGGCGAGCATGCGCACAGATGGAGATTCCTGGGACATCAATACCAGTGTGGGATCTACGGCGTTGTTCGTCGCGGCGGCTCGCGCGCTGGGCGGCCGCGCGGCCGATGCGCCGGCGCAGGACCCGTTCGCCGAGCTCTTCGTGCGGGCCGCGGGCGGGGAGTGGGCCGACCTGCTCGACGGTCGAGTGCCCGACCATCCATTGCTGACCCCCGAATTCGGAATTCAGTTCCAGCAGCATCAGGTCGCCCGCACCCGATACTTCGACGATTACCTCTACGCGGCCGCGGCCGCCGGCATCCGGCAGGTGGTCATCCTCGCGGCCGGTTTGGACGCCCGCGCGTACCGGCTGCCGTGGCCCGACGGCACTGGCGTCTACGAGCTCGACCGGCCGCAGGTGCTGGAGTTCAAGCGCGAAACTCTCGCCCAGGCTGGGCGCCAGCCGAGCGCCGAGCGCCATGAGGTGCCGGTGGACCTGCGTGAGGACTGGCCGAAAGCGTTGTGCGACAGCGGCTTCGATCCTGTCCTGTCGACGGCGTGGCTGGTGGAGGGCCTGCTGATCTATCTGTCGCCGGCTGCCCAGGACCAGCTGTTCGACGCCGTCGTCTCGCTCAGCGCGCCCGGTAGCCGGGTCGCGATCGAGCAGATGGATCCGCTGCCCGCGGAGGCCGCCGCCGCGATGGCCGAGCAGGACGACGCGGGCTCGGACTGGGTGCGGTTGATCTACAACGACCCCCGCAGTGAGGTCACCGAGTGGTTCACCGACCGCGGGTGGACCGGCGAGCGCGTCTACCTCAACGACTACATCCGTGACCTCGGCGATACTCCGGCCGCCGAGCAGTCATTGATCAGCCTGGTCACCGTCGTGCGGCCCTGAGCCGGTTTCAGCTGACAGGTCGCGCCAGCGGACCGTGTGACCGTCCGGGTCTTGCAGACCAGCCATGACCGTCTTGCCCGATCGCGGAACGGTGTCGGTTGTGCGACGGATCGGTGGAGATTCCGCTCGTTGATGTTCCAGCAAGTGCGTAGCTACCACATGCTGACGGACAGAGGTCGGCCCTGCTGCACCCAGTGAAGGGAGATACGTGGTGGCATTGGGACGTCGTCGGCTACTGATCGGCTTCGCCGGTGCGGGTGGCCTCACCCTGGCCGGATGCGGGCTGCGAGAACCCGCGCCCGCCAAACCCGCCACAATCCGATTCGATCCCCCACCCGGCACCCACGACATCGATGCACGCAGCCCCGGCATGGTCACGGTCACGGACGGGACACTGCGGTCGGTCGAATGGATCGACGAAACCGGCAGATCACTGCCGGGTGTACCGGCACCCGATCATCGAACCTGGACCAGCACCGAACCACTCGGCTACGGACATACCTACACCGCGAAAGCCGTGGCACACGGCGAAACCGGCGACGTCACCACGACGACAACCTGCACCACGGTACAACCGCAACAGCTCGTCGACGTCTCCCTGCGCTCCGCCAATCTCGTCGAGCTGGCCGAAAACGACACCTACGGAGTGGGTTTCGTGCTCGTCGCCCATTTCGACGAACCCGTCGATCGGGCGGCTGCGGAACGCCACCTGAAGGTCACCACCCAGCCAACCGTCACCGGTGGCTGGTACTGGCTCGACGATCAGAACGCACACTGGCGGCCGGCGCAATATCACGTACCAGGAACCAGGATCACGATCACGGCCGAACTCTTCGGCCGCGCGCTCGGCGAGGGCCGCTACGGCCTGCGCGACCAACAGGTGTCGGTGATCATCGGCCCCGCGCACGTCGCGATCGCCGACGACGACACCAAGCAGATCGAGGTCTTCGACAACGGGAACCTGGTGCGAACCATGCCCACATCGATGGGCAAGGGCGGCACCGCGGCCGTCGGGTCCAGATATCTGTCGTTCTGGACCCGCCCCGGTGTCTACACCGTGCTGGACCGAAACGACCCGGTGATCATGGACTCCGCCAGCTACGGCCTGCCGACCAACTCCGGCGGCTACCGCACGAGCATCAACCACGCGGTCCGCATCAGCCACGATGGAATCTTCGTGCACGAACTGGCCGCAAGCATGTGGGCCCAAGGCAACACCAATGTCTCACACGGCTGCCTGAACATCTCCCCCAACGATGCCGCATGGTTCTACGACTTCGTCATCCCCGGCGACGTCGTCGAGGTCCGCAACACCGGCGGCGACCCCCTCGACATCTGGCAGAACGGCGATTGGAGCATCCCCTGGTCCGACTGGCTTCGCGGCGGCGCCCCCACGTGACACGAAGGATTGCACTATCCCTCTCTCACCGGGATTCGCAACCCAAAAGACTGCCTGCCGCAGCCGGTGCCGGTCCCCGCGCCGAGTCGGGTGCGCAGCATCCGCCGCGTCGAAGCGTCGTTCTCCACAATGCACACAGAATGTCGACGATGGCGGTGTGATCGGCCGGTGACTCGGATCCAAGGTTCGTGCCCCCAACGGCGCACCGGCTCGTGAGCAGTCCGAGCGCGTCGCGGGCCACGTCCCAAACATGTATCGGGTTCCCTGATATTTGTGGGCTATGACTACCCCTCATGATTTCGAATTCGAAGAAATCTACCGAGGTACAGGGGGCCCGTTCGGGCCGGGCGTCAAGCCGCCGTGGAGTATCGGAGAACCCCAGCCGGAACTCGCCGCGCTGATCGAGCAGGGCAGATTCCATGGCGATGTCCTCGATGTCGGATGCGGGGAGGCGGCGATCTCGCTATATCTGGCCGAGCGGGGTTTCACCACCGTTGGCCTGGATCTGTCGCCGACCGCGGTCGAGCTGGCCCGAGCCGAGGCTGCCAGGCGCGGCCTGGCCAACGCCTCCTTCGAGGTCGCCGACATCGCCTCCTTCACCGGCTACGACGGCCGTTTCGGCACCATCGTCGACAGCACGTTGTTCCATTCGATCCCGGTCGAGTCGCGGGAGGGCTATCAGCAGTCGATTGTGCGCGCCGCCGCGCCGGGCGCGGCGTATTTCGTGCTGGTGTTCGACCGGGCCGCCCTGCCAGAAGTGCCTGAACCGGGGCCATCGCCGGTCACCGCCGACGAGCTTCGTGAGGTGGTGTCGAAGTACTGGGTGATCGAGGAGATCAGGCCGGCGCGAATCCATGGCAATCTGCCTGCGGAGTTGCCGGCGGACGCGGGTTTCCGGTTCGAGGGTATGCGCGACGAGCCCAGTGGCCGCAAGTCGGTTCCGGCCTGGCTGCTGTCGGCCCATCTGGACTGATCCCACCACACGGGATCGTGGGGTCGTAGCCATCTTTCATGTCTCCCTGCTCGAGACAAGCATCCATTGCCATATGACAGCCGATCCACCAGCGTGCCGACGCCTTGCCAGGACCACCAAATATGAAGGGACAGTGAGCGTTTCCGCTGACTGGAGGACAGCGCTGCCAACACCGAGCCCGCCCCGGCCGCAATCGGTGGCGTGGACACCCGCTCGACGACCGCATCGATCCACGAGTCCGCCGACAGGCGGACGCACAGGTCACGACGCAACCAACGGCCATTGCAACATCGAGGCTCCAGTTCCAGGCACATCCCGACCTGGTGACCGCGCGCCCTGACCTGTATCGGCACCACGGCGCTGTCACCGCCGGTTGATACCGATACCGAGGCTGTGGGCAGCAACGCGTACGCCTGCGCCAGTTCCAGCACCTGAAACCCGGCCACCGACACCGGATCCACCGATCGACAACGCCGGTGTTCACCACCCTGCTCACCCCGACGCAGATCCGCACGAGGCCTGCGCTCCGATGCGGGTGGGCTAAACAATCACATCGAGGGCACGTCGCCGACATCAGCCCGCGTGGGGTGTCTGCAACAGTCTGCAGAAGGGCGCGGCAAGCCTTGCCCAGCTACCGACAGACCTAACGTCCACAATCGTGAGCAACAGAACTCTCCTGTCCGGTCGCCGACTGCAGTACGGCGCCCCACGTCGCGCTGACCTGCGTCGCGCTGCTCGCCGCCGCGTCGACCGCGGTGACCCCGGCTGGGTCCGTGCCCACCTACCAGCCCGGCGCTCCGATCGAGGCCGGCCGTCCGCGCCGGGCCCGTGGGCGATCGCCGAGCGCGCCGACCTCGACTGCTGCAGCTCGACCGGCAACGGCTACGACACCTGGTATCCGGCCGACCTCGGCGCAGGCATGGACCGCTTCCGCGGCAATCGCCGGTGCCCGCGCCGCATTCCCTTCCGGCACCGGCGAGTTCCTGCACAACCCCCACTGGTCCCATCAGGCCGGCACCATCACCCGCTGACAGACGGAGGCCGCTTTTCATGGAAGACCGTATCGAGGAACTACTGGCCAAGCTGGACCTGGCAGGCAAGCTGCGGCTGATCTCCGGCGCGAGCCTTTTCCGGATGGCCGGCGATCCCGGGATCGGGCTTGCGGAGATGCCGGTGTCGGACGGGCCGTCCGGCGTGCGCGGCGAGAACTGGGACGAACGTGATCCGTCGGTGAGTCTGCCGTCGGGCACGGCGGTTGCGGCGACCTGGGACCCGGCGCTGCTCGATGAGATCGGTGCGCTGATCGCGGCCGAAGCCCGCCGCAAGAACGTGTACGCGGTCCTCGGGCCGACGATGAACCTGCACCGTTCCCCCTTGGGCGGCAGGCATTTCGAGTGTTTCTCCGAGGACCCGCTGCTCACCGCCGAAATGGCCGATGCGTATGTGCGAGCCGTGCAGGCGCACGGGGTGAGCGCGTGCCCGAAGCACTACGTGGCCAACGACTCCGAAACCGACCGCTTCACCGTCGACGTCCACGTCGGCGACCGCGCGTTGCACGAGCTGTACCTGTATCCATTCGAGCGGACCATCGAGGCGGGCGCCTGGATGCTGATGGACGCCTACAACGCGGTCAACGGCACCACCATGACCGAGAGCCCGCTCCTAGACGAACCACTCAAGGGCACTTGGGGTTTCGACGGCGTCGTGGTCTCCGACTGGACCGCCGTACGCGGCACGGAGAGCGCCGCCAAGGGCACCGACCTGTGCATGCCGGGCCCGCCGTACCTGTGGGGTGAGCCGCTGGCCGAAAAGGTTCGCTCCGGCGAGATCGCCGAGTCCGCCATCGACGACAAGGTCCGCCGCATCCTGCGTTTCGCGATCCGCGTCGGCGCCCTCGACGGAACTCCGCAACCGACACCGGTTTTCAGCGAAGAACAGGCCCAAGACCTGGTGCGCCGGGTCGCAGCGCAGGCGATGGTCCTGGTGCGCAACGACGGAGTTCTCCCACTCGCACCGGACACGACCGTCGCCATGCTCGGCCCGTCGGCGGGCGAACCCCGCTTCGTCGGCGGCGGCAGCGCGACCGTGATCCCCGGCCACACCACCACCCCGGTCGAGGGCCTGGCAGGCCGACTGCCACTGACCCACACCGCGGGCGTCCACCTGTCCGAGGACCTGATCCCCGCTCCACTGACGATCATGACCGACCCCGAGACCGGGGAACCAGGACTGTCCGCGCGATACCTCGCGGGCGACACGGTGCTCGGCACGCAGCATCGCACCACGAGCCGCCTGGTGCTGCTCGGCGAGCCGCTGGCAGCGCAGTCGAACGTGGTCGAGTTGCATACCCGGCTGCGCGCCGACATGGCCGGTGCATGGCAGATCGGTTTCGGCGGCGTCGGCCACATCCGGCTCGACATCGACGGCGACACCGTGCTCGACGAGAACGTGGCGCTCGATTCCGGCGATCCGGCGGCGGCCCTGCTCAACCCGCCGCAGCGTCATGTGACCCGCACGCTCGCCGTGGGTGAAGAGGTCGATGTGCGGGTCGTGTCCAGTATCGAGGAGGCAATGCCCGGCCTGGGCATCATTCTCGGCGCGACCCTCGGTATCCGGCGCCCGCAGCGCGCCGACGACGAAGAGTTCGCGACCGCGGTCGAGCTGGCGCGCGCGGCCGATGTGGCTGTTGTCGTGGTCGGCACCACCGAACAGATCGAGAGCGAGGGCGTCGACCGCACCTCGCTGCGGCTGCCCGGTCGCCAGGACGAACTGGTCGTCGCCGTCGCCGCGGTGAATCCGCGCACTGTCGTCGTCGTGAATTCCGGTGCGCCGGTGGAGATGCCGTGGCGCGATGACGTCGCCGCGGTGCTGCTGGGATGGTTCCCCGGTCAGGAGTTCGGCGCCGCCCTCGCCGACGTCCTCACCGGCACCGTCGAACCCGGCGGCCGACTCCCGACCACCTGGCCGAAAACCATGGCCGACGTCCCGGTGCTCGACACCACCCCCGTCGACGGCGTCCTGGACTACACCGAGGGCATCCACATCGGTTACCGCGCCTGGCTGCGCGCGGGCACCGAACCGGCCTACCCGTTCGGTCACGGACTCGGCTACACGACCTGGACGACCAACGGTCTCGTCGTCGAAGGACGCACCGTCTCGGTCACGGTCACCAACACCGGCGACCGCCCCGGCAAGCAGGTCATCCAGGCCTACCTCGCGCGCCCGAACAGTGCTATCGATCGCCCGGTCCGCTGGCTGGCGGGATTCACCGCCGTCACCCTGGCCCCCGGGGAATCCCGCGCCATCGCCCTCCCCCTGCCCCAGCGCGCCTTCGAGCACTGGGGACCCAACGGCTGGGAAACCGAACCGGGCGAGTTCACCGTGCACGTCGGCACCTCCGTCACCGACCTCCCCGATACCGCCTACATCTACTGACCCGAACGCAGTTCCCGAACAACGGAGTGTGGCCATGTCCACCAGTACCCCCCAACTCGACATCGACACAGGTCGCCTCGACGGTGCTTCGCGCGCACGGCTTTTCACGGTGCTGGCGGTGATCGTCCTGTTCTCCGAGATCGCCCCCATGCAGTACACGATCGTCGCGGCCGCCCTGCAGAAGATCGCACCGACCTTCCCCGGTATCGGTGCCAACATCAACTGGGCCATCATCGTTTTCGGCTTGATCGGTGCGGCCGCGTCTCCGCTGATCGGCAAGATGAGTGACGTCTGGGGCAAGAAGCGGATGTTCCTCGTCTGCGGCGCCCTGTTCGTCATCGGCTGTGTGCTCGACGCGACCACCTCGAACTGGGGCGTCTTCCTGTTCGGGCGATGCCTGCAGGCCACCGCGATCGCGACCGCGGTCATCGCCTACGGTCTGATCCGGGACCTGATGCCACGCAAGTTCGTGCCACTCGGCCTCGGCATCACCGCAACCGGCCTCGGTGTCTCCTCCATCGCCGGGCCGCTGCTCGGCGGTTTCCTCGTCGACAACTACAGCTGGCGCGCGATCTTCTGGTGCCTGGCCGGGTTCACTCTGCTGATGTTGCCGCTGATCTGGCTGATCGTGCCCGAATCCAAGCTGCGGGTCACCGAGCGCATCGACATTGTCGGCGCCGCACTGCTCTCCGGCGGCGCCACGCTGACGCTGATCTACGTGGACAAGGGCCACGATTGGGGCTGGAGCAGGCCGACCACGCTCGCCTGGCTGATCGCAGGAATCGCTCTGCTCGTACTGTTCGTCGTCGTCGAAAAGCGCGTCTCGACACCGATCATGGACATGAAACTGCTGTTCCACCCGCGGGTCGCGCTGGTTCTGGCAGGCGCGTTGTTCGCGTCGTTGCAAATCGGGATCGTGTCCTACGCCATCGCCTACATGGCACAGACCCCCGACGAGGCGACGGTAACCGCCGGCGTGCAACAGGGCAGCCTCGCCAAGGTCCAGGCGATGACCGGTCAGCCCTTGCCGCCCGAGGCGGTCCAGGTGACGCTGGACCCGGGTTACACCTACGGCAGCGGCTACACCCTGCTGGAATTCGCACTGCGGATCGCACTACTCGGCTCAGTGGTGACGATGATCTGCGGCGCGCTCGCCGGACTGCTGGCCCGACGCATCGGCGCCCGGATCCCGCTGGTCATCGCCCTGGCCATCTTCGCTCCTTCCGGCGTTGCCCTCGCACTGTTGCCCCACACGACCACGGTGTTCCTGGTGGTGAACTCCATCTTCAGCATCGGGTTCGGCTTCTACTACGCGGCCATGCCGATTCTCATGGTCGAGGCGGTCCCGCAGGAGCAACAGGGCATCAGCCTCGGCATGCTCGGCGTCATGCAGTCCATGGGCGTGGCCATCGGTCTCGCCATCGTCACCGCGTTCCTGCACACCACCGCGATGCAAGCGATGATCAGCGTCGGGGGCCAGCAGACACCGCCCACCCCGATTCCCGACATCTTCGGCGACCACGGCTACGAACTCGGCTTCTGGCTCTGCGCCATCGCGTCGACCGTCGCACTGATCCTGGCCGTGATCATGCGGCACGGCCGCACACCGGCTACCGGCGGCATCGCGCACTGACAGCCAGGCCGGTGGTCTTCGACCACCGGCCCCGTCACCGCAGCGTGAGCTCTGTCGCCAGGACCGCACGTTGCTCCGTCACCTCGAGCGTGCGCGGATCCTCCGCACCGAACACGTCGATACTCTGATCAACCTCCCACCGGCGACGTATGGCATTTGGATGACTGCCGGGACCTGCTGCGCTCGTGGTTTGCGTTGTCGACGGATGCGCAACTGGTGGTCATAGTGGGGCCACCGGGCTCGATGCCGCCGACCATCTGCGCGGACTGCTGACCGAGTTCGGCGCCCAGATTCTCATCGGGACAGGGCGGGGAACGCTGATCGAACTACTACCGCTACCGCAATGACAGCACCGCCACATTGTCTTCCGCGCCGACACCGGCGTTTCCGCAGACACCGTGAGGTCGTGTTTCGAACAACTCTCACCGCTGGTAACCAGCGCATCCGCATAGATAACGATCCGCGGAAGCGCCTGCAAGCGGCTATACATTCCGTGGTTACGGCAATATGCTGCCACTCGTGTCGAATCTGCGGATCAGTGAAGTCGCCGCGCTCATGGGTGTCAGCGATGACACCGTGCGGCGGTATATCGATCAGGGCCGGCTGACCGCGATCCAACTGGACAACGGCCGCAAGGGCGTCAGCGGCCGCGAGCTCGCCGAGTTTCTGCAGGCCAACTCCGAAGCTCCGGAGCCCGGAGCCACAGTGGCTGTCTCGGCGCGGAATCGGATGCGCGGGATCGTGACGCGGATCGTCAAGGACACGGTGATGGCGCAGGTCGAGATGCAGGCCGGGCCTTTCAGGCTGGTGTCGCTGCTGAGCCGGGAATCGGTCGATGAACTCGGTCTCGAGGTCGGCAGCGTCGCGGTCGCGTCGGTCAAGTCCACTCATGTTGTTGTTGAAGTCCCAGAAAGTTGATGAGGATGAGGATGATTCGTTCCCTCAGTGCTGTTGCGCTGACCGGGGCTGTCGCGTTGACGATGGTCGGCTGCGGGTCGGACAAGTCGTCCGACCCAGCGCCCACCGACAAGGTCTCCGGCACGGTGACGGTGTTCGCAGCTGCGTCGCTGACCGATACGTTCACCGAGTTGGGCAAGCAGTTCGAGGCCGCGCACCCCGGCGTCAAGGTGGTCTACAGCTTCGGCGCGAGCTCGGCACTGGCAGAACAGATCAAGCAGGGCGCCCCCGTCGACGTGTTCGCATCGGCAGCGCCGAAGAACATGCAGCAGGTCGTCGATGCCGGCGATATCACCGCCAAGCCGGTGACGTTCGTGCGCAACCGCCTCGAAATCGCGGTCCCCAAAGGCAACCCCGGCCACGTCACCGGACTCGCCGACTTCGGCAAGACCGAACCGAAGGTCGCGCTGTGCGCCGAACAGGTGCCGTGTGGTGCCGCCGCCAAGGCCGTGTTCGAAGTCGCCGGTGTCACCCCGCAGCCCGACACTCGTGAGGCCGACGTCAAAGCAGTGCTGACCAAGGTCACCCTCGGCGAGGTCGATGCCGCGCTTGTCTACCGCACCGATGTGAAGGCCGCGGGTGACAAGGTGGAGGGTATCGACTTCCCCGAGGCCGACAAGGCGATCAACGACTACCCGGTCGCACCGCTGGCCAAGGCTCCCAACGCTGCGGCTGCCGCGGCGTTCGTCGAGTTCGTGCGGTCCGACCAAGCCCACACGGTGTTCACCAAAGCGGGATTCGACAACCCGTGACCCGAGCGTCGGCGCGACGGCGGACAGCACAGGGGCGGCGACCGCTCATTCTCGTGCTGCCCGCCGTCTGCGGCTTGGCGTTCCTGTTGTTGCCGCTGGCCGGGCTCTTGCTGGGTGCGCCTTGGCGCAGCGTGCCCGACCGATTGTTCAGCACCGAAGTCGGCCAGGCACTGCGCCTTTCGCTCGTGTGCGCGAGCTTGGCAACTGTCCTCTGCCTGGGGCTCGGTATCCCCTTGGCGTGGCTGCTTGCGCGCGGCGAGATACCAGGACTCGGATTCGTGCGCGCACTGGTGACCGTCCCGCTTGTCCTGCCGCCGGTCGTTGGCGGGGTCGCACTGCTACTGGTACTGGGCAGGCGCGGAATCATCGGCCGCCATTTGAATGAATGGTTCGGTGTCTCACTACCTTTCACCACCGCAGGAGTCGTAGTTGCCGAGGCATTCGTTGCGATGCCGTTCCTGGTCATCTCCGTCGAAGGTGCACTGCGCGGAGCCGACCCCCGCTACGAAGAAGCCGCCGCTACCCTCGGTGCATCGCGCTGGCTGACCTTCCGTCGGGTCACCTTGCCTTCGGTGATGCCGGGTGTGATCGCGGGCGCGGTGCTGTGTTGGGCCCGTGCGCTCGGCGAGTTCGGTGCCACGATCACCTTTGCGGGCAATTTCCCCGGTAAGACGACGACGATGCCGCTGGCGGTATATCTGGCCCTGGAAACCGATCCCGAGGACGCGATCGTTCTCAGCCTGGTGCTGCTTTTCGTGTCGGTGGTCGTACTCGCGGCGCTGCGAGACCGGTGGACACGAGGTGTTGTATGACCCTGGATGCCGAAATACGTATCACCCGAGACAGATTCGAACTCGAGGCCACCGTCACCGTGGCACCCGGCGAGGTTGTCGCACTGCTGGGTCCCAACGGAGCAGGCAAGACCACCGCGCTGCGGGCGCTGGCCGGACTCACCCCGCTCACCAGCGGCAGTATCCGTCTCGACAACAGCACTTGGGACGCACCGCCGAACCTGTTCGTTCCCGCGGAGCGACGAGCGGTCGGCGTCGTGTTCCAGGATTACCTGCTGTTCGCGCACATGTCCGCCCAGGACAACGTCGCCTTCGGGCTGCGTGCCCGCGGACAGCACCGCCGCGCGGCCCGTGACCGCGCCAGGTTTTGGCTCGACCGGGTCGGTCTCGCCGACCACGTACACGCCAAACCCCGCGCATTATCCGGCGGTCAAGCGCAACGCGTTGCCCTCGCGCGCGCGCTGGCGACCGACCCGCAGCTGCTGCTGCTCGACGAACCGCTGGCCGCACTGGACGCCAGCACCCGTTTGCAGGTTCGCTCCGACCTCGCCCACCATCTCTCCGACTACACCGGGCATACAGTGCTGGTCACCCACGACCCACTCGACGCGATGGTGCTCGCTGATCGCCTCGTCATCCTCGAAAACGGCGTCGTCATCCAAGCCGGACCACCCAGCGAAGTCGCCCGTAGACCACGCTCCGAATACGTCGCAAACCTGGTGGGCCTCAACCTCTATCACGGCACAGCTCACGGCAACACTGTCGACCTCGACGATGGCGGAACGCTCACCGTGGCCGAACCAGCCCAGGGCGCAGTCCATGTCGCGTTCCCTCCCACCGCGGTGAGCCTGCACACCGAACAACCAACAGGCAGCCCGCGAAACACCTGGCCGGTCACCATCATCGGGCTCGAACAGCACGCCCATACCACCCGAGTCCGCCTCGACGGCAGTCCCTCGGTTCTCGCCGACGTCACCCCGGCAACCGTCGCCGACCTGCGCCTGCAGACCGGAGTGCTGTTATGGGCCGCGCTCAAGGCGACCGAAATCCATACCTATCCAGCATGATGCGGCGCGACGCCGGGTGGAGCCCGTGGGCATTGATCTCCTCGCCCGTCATCCCATGTCCATTGTCCCGCACCATAATTCGATGCAGTTCATGTTCGACTGCATGGATCGTCCCCGCCAGCGTCACCCCCCACGGCAGCGTGACCGAACCCGAGACACGACACCACACCGTGAGCTGAGGTCCATGGCCTGGTTCGGAGCCCGGGCTTGGCTCATGTTCTCCCACGTCAGTGGTCGTCGCGCCGGATCAGACATGACGCTCGGCTCCGCGAGCAGCGGCGTTCGATACCGCACACCAGGTTGCGGAACATGAACGAGCTGGTCGGGAAGCCGTGCAGGAGCACGATCGCGGGGGCATCGACGGGGCCGGCCTCCCGATAAAACAGTCGCTGGCCTTGCGCGGTCGCGGAGCGGTGATGAACAACGGTCATCTCTAACTCCCTTTACTTATTTTGATAGTGACAATCGCGCGAAGACCTCTGATGATCCGTGAAAGCGGGAGTTCCACAGCGGAGCTGCGTTTGATGCGCGAGTGCTTTCCCGCGGGCCGCTGCTGCCGGCACCTGCGAGCGGCGTCCCCGTGGCGGGTCCGGTCACGAGCGTTCCGTCGTTCCCGCGCCGCTGTTGCGGGCTTCGACAGCCTTGACGGTCTTTCCGAACGCATGTTTCAAGACGCCCTGGCCGACGGTTCCGACCACAACGCCGAGCACCCGCCCCGTGAGGTTCTTGCCCTCGCGCACCACGACAACA
>NZ_JBKOQN010000069.1:0-14457 GCF_046764895.1 Nocardia sp. CWNU-33
GCCGAGATCGGCCAGGTCTCGCTCCGCATGACTCTGGCGGAGGTAGACGGTGAGGTCGGCGACACGCTGCGCGTGCTCGGCATCCGCGCACAGTGGACCGGCGCCGAGCGCGCGCCCGACACGGTCGATGGCAGTGGTGGCGGCGTCTTCGACCACCGCGCGCACCGTCCTGGCGCGCAGCCGTGCCGTCGCCGACGCATCGTAGGGGTCTTCGTCGATCCGGTGCGCGGCGTCGGTCAGGCCCAACCGGGCGGCATGCAGCCCGCTCAGCACCGCGCCCAGATGCGCCGAGGCGTGCTCGTCGGCCTTGCCCGCGGCGACATAGTCGTGCAGCATCCCGGCAATGGCGCAGGCGCTGCCGTACCAGCAGGCGGCTACTCCGATCGCGCCGTGCCAGAAGCCGGGACGCGTCAGGTAGGCACCGGGTTCGCCGATGGGTTCAGCGGGGGCCTCATCGAAATCGACTGCACCGGAGTCGGACTCCCGCATACCGACTGCATGCCAGGTACCGGGCACGGTGCGGACCGAGGGCTGCCCGAGGTCGAGGGCGAACAGCCTGCGTTCGTTCCCCACCCGGGCGGTGACGAGGGCATGGGTGCAGATGGTCGCTCCCGAACACCACAGCTTGCGACCCGTCACGGTCCAACTGCCGGCCTCGAATCGCGCGTGCAGCACCGGCTTCGGTGGCTCGGCTGCCCATACTCCCCAGATCTGACCGCGGACCACCCCATTGCCTCCGAGCTCGGCCAGTATCGCGTCCGCATCAACGTGCGCTTCCGCCAACCGTCCGACCACCGTGTTCTCGAACGCCAATGCGGCCAGCATGCGCCAGCGTTCGACAGTTCGGCCCGATCCGGGATACGGCAGCTCGAGCCGACCCGAATCGGCCAGTCCGCGTAAAGCATTCGACACCATGCCAGTGGAACGGCACAGGACCTGTTCGGCAATGTCAGGCACTTCGGCTCTCCTTGCGATGGGGGTTCACTGCTCGTTCGATGCGTCGTAAGTGGTCGGCGAATCCGTGCGGTGCACGCCCGATGCGCCGCGCCGAGGTAGTGACGACCACGTCATCGGCCCACGTGACCCGCGCGCCGGCGGCGATCATGCGCGCCACCATCTCGATGTCCTCACCGGTGCGCAGGTGCCGAAAGCCACCGATTCGCCAATATGTGTCGGCTCGAAAACCGAGATTCGCACCGTGCACGTGGCCGTGTGCTCCGGTCGAGCGGTATTGCTTCTCGTAGGCGCGCCGGGTGGCTGCCGCCTGATCGGCCCAGCTCCGCACGCCGACGACCCCGGCGACGACATCGGTGCCGTTGCACGCGTATCCGAGCTGCGCCCGCAACCACGAGTCGTCGACCTCGGAGTCGGCGTCGGTGGTGGCGAACCAGGTCTCAGGCCCACAGGTCGCGCCTGTCTCGGCGAAACCCAGCGAACGGGCCGCGCCGACGTTGCGTTCGTCGATCTCCATCACCTCGACGTTCGAGGCGGGCACCCGCGCGGAGGCATCGGTACACGCGTCCAGGACGAGCTGGATCCGAACCGGAACATCCACCCGCTCCGCCGCGCGTGCCAGCGCTGTCAGACAGGCGGGCAACAGCCGCTCTTCATCCCGAACCGGAACGACGACCAGGACTCGAGCGATCACGCAGGCATCCTCGTGTCGGCCGGTGTCCGTGGAACGGGCCCGGTCGCATCCCGAGTTGGTCATGGTTCCCGGCTACCCCGGGACTCGGCGAGCAAACAGCCAGCGTCACACGTGGGTAGCCGGTGCGCGGGACAGCCACAACCGAAGTAATCCACGATGACCCGAAGCCGATCGCGATCTCCACGGTGGCAACGAGTCTTGTTGCGGGGAATGCCCGAACCGCAGCTCGAGTGGCGACGTGACCAGCCTGTGTTCGGTGGCTACGCGACGCAAGTAGTCCAGGATCTCCGACCGCTCTGGATACCGCGTGTGCCGGTCGTGGTTGGGCGCGAAGGAGAACGAGTACAGGTGTGCGGTGAGCCGCTTCGAGGTATGCGATGAGCGGGCAGCGGCTGTCGCGCCTGCTGGTCAGTAGTAATGGCGTCGGCCGCCGACTGCGCGTCCCATGGATCCCATCAGCAGTAACACGAGCCCGATGACGAGCACCACGATTCCGATGGTCCAGAGGATCGGGATACCAATTATGAACCCAACGACAAGAAGGATGACTCCGAGAACGATCATGGCCAGCTACCTGGTTTCTCTGTATTCGAGGGGCCCGAGGACCCCCCAGTGCTCCTATCCGATCGTGTGCGCAATGTCAGCACCAGTCATTACGCCCACCCAACCATGACCACGGGAAGAACAAAGCCATGATGATCAACCCGATGTCCTCCATATTCCAGTAGACGCCTCAGACCCAAAGATGTACACCCCTGTTTTATCGAAGTCGCAGCTCAACAGTGTTGCGACGATGTTTTCGGGTTCGGCTGCACTGAACACAGATCGGCCTGCTATGCGTTCACGGTATGCTCAGTGTGGCTCAAATAGTCGGCTTCGGGGCCTGCCCATCGAGCTTGCGGATCAGTAGATCGCCGATGATGTCGGTGAGCTTGTCGATGCGTTTCGACTGACCAGCGACCGTAGATCCCTGGCCGGTCTACGGACATGCTTCCTCCGCCGCAGTCGCATACCCCCCGCGGACCCATTTATGAACGAAGACACCGACCCAGGCCCAAGTGAGGCCCCCCGCACCGCCGACGAGGCGGAGCAGGCCCACAGCGACCTGGTCGCGCAACCCCACACCACCGACGAAGGCGGGCCCATCATTGCCGCGGAAGCTGCGGCGGCGCAGGCAAGTACGACGCAGAATCCGCTGGGGAAGCCGGGGCGTCGATTCGATCGGCGATCGCCGTTCATGGTCGGTATGGCGGGCGCGGCGGGAGTGGCGGTGACCTACGGCGCGATCCAGGCGGTACTCGCCGCGAGTCAAGTGCTGGTACTGATCACCATCGCGTTGTTTCTGGCGATCGGTCTGGAACCTGTCGTGTCATGGCTGGTTCGGCCATGGTTCCCGCGATGGGCCGCGGTGACCGCAGTATTCGTGGTGGCGGTCGGCTTGCTGGCAGGGTTCCTTGCGGCCGCGATACCTCCCTTGGTCACCCAAAGCAGCGCGCTAGTCCACAACGCTCCGGACTACATCAACCATCTTGCGCAACAATATCCGCTCATCGACACGCTCGACACTCGCTTCCACCTCCAGGATCGACTCAAGGAAGGACTCGAGTCCGATCCCTCGAAGCTGGCCGGAGGTGTCCTCGGCGCGGGTCGACTCGTCTTCAGCATTGTCAGCGGCACAGTGATCGTCGCCGTGCTGACCGGCTATTTCATGGCCAATTTCGCGCAGGTTCGCGAGTCGATCTATCGGCTGTTTCCGCGCTCCCGCCGCCCACGGGCGATCTTGATCGGCGATGAGATCTTCGTGAAGGTCGGCGGCTACATCTTAGGGAATTTGGTCATTTCGGTGATCACCGCGGTGCTGACCTTCATTTGGCTGATGATCTTCGATGTGCCGTACCCGCTGCTACTGGCCGTCCTGGTCGCTGTCCTCGACTTGATCCCTGTGGTGGGCTCTACCCTGGCGGGGATCATCGTGGCCCTGGTCGCGCTCACCGTGTCGGTGCCCGTCACCGTGGCTACCGTCATTTTCTTCATCGTCCTGCGGTTGTTCGAGGACTACGCACTCGTGCCCAGAATTATCGGCAGAACGGTGCGGGTGCCTCCGATCGTGACGGTGGTGTCGGTTCTGGTCGGTGGCGCGTTGCTCGGGGTTGTCGGTGCGCTGCTCGCCATCCCGGTCGCTGCCGCCGTGCTGCTGATCGTCGATGAAACGGTGTTGCCGTCTTTGGACGAGCGCTGACCTCTGCGCGAAATAAGCTGGTGGACAACGGGAATCAGTGTGCGTCGAGCGGATGACCTCGGCTGGTCACCCGCTCGCGCTCGACGCGGGCGAGCGTCGAGTCAGTCGCGGAAGGCGTCCTTGACCTTCTCGCCCGCATCTTTCAGGTCGGACTTGGCCTGATCGGCCTTGCCCTCGTGCTTCTTGCTCTTGTCGTCGGTGGCCTCGCCGAACTTTTCTTTGGCCTTACCGGCGAGGTTCTCGGCCTTGTTCTTTGCCTTGTCTACAGCGCTCATGGTGCGAGCCCCTTTCTTCGAAGGTGCCCGGCCCGTGTTTTCCAGCCGGTCCTCTTGCGGATAGCCCGCATCTGCGCCACCAAACAACGGTGGAAGGCAACGACCGGGTGATGGTGGGCACTTCTGCGCTCGGGAAAGCGGGTCTCAGCTGCAGCAGAGGAGGAGTTATCACCGATAACCGGGGCCCTCGGAACGTCGGCGTCCGCCGAGACGCCCGGTGTTATCGCGCTGCCACTACCGGAGTTCCGTGGCGCGTTCTCGCCGCGGTTGCGCGGGCGCGGGCGTGCGATGAGCTGCATCGAGTTGCCTTGCCGTGCTGTCCGCCAGCGGCTTTTGGGCGTCTGGTCGCTCATTTTCCCAGCTCGGGAGTGGTGGAGTGGCGTTAGGGTAGAGGGGGGAGAGTGCGAGGAGTCGAAAGATGAGCACCACCATTGTGATCGTGATCGTGATCGTCGCGGTTGTGGTCGTTTTGCTTGTGGCCTGGATGTTGATGCGCCAACGGCGCGAACACCAGCGGGTCGAAGCCGAGGGCATCCGTGACCGCGCGGCGAAACAGGAATTCGAGGTCGGTCAGCAGCAGGCGCGGGCGAATGAGGTCGCTGCCCGCAGCCGCGCGGCGGAGGCCGAAGGTGAGGCCAAGGCGGCGCAGGCCGAGCAGCTTGCGCAGCAGGCGCACGTGCACCACAGCGAAGCGGCGGATTCGCGAACCGAGTTGGACAAGGAGTGGGAACGCGCGGACAAGGTCGATCCGGACTCGAACTCGGGTGAGACGCAGCAGCGGGCTGATCCTGAACAGCCGTCGCGCAGCCCCTGATATTGATCCCGAGATGTCTCCGGCTATCGGGGGCTCGGGAATATGCGCACCCATGTGGTCGCGACCGCCGTTGTGTTCAACGGTCGGGTCGGCGTCTGAAGGTGTGTCGGATTTGTATGACCCCGCATGTCCGTCGGGGCTGGATGGCGGCCGTGTACGCCGACAGCGTCGCAGGCGTGAGGCTGTCGGGACGTGGTTGCCCAGTCCCCGCCGGGTTTGAGGCGACCGGGTGGCTCGCCGTCGGCGAATGCGGTGTCACTTCGGCTCGGATTCGCGGGCCTGGTTCCGGGCTCTGAGGACGCCGTTGTGACAACTCGTCAGTGGGTTCGGTTTCCGAAGCCTGCGATGCAGGTTTGCTCCTCGCCGAGCGGTCGCAACTGGAGATCCTCGATTGGTCGTCCGAATACCGGGTAGGAGCCAGCTATGGAACCACTTGTGCGGTACCGCAAGCTCTCGGGCAGAGATGGGGACACGTCCCTGTCTACCGGCAACCCCTCGGCCGACGAGAGGACCGATGGGAGGTCTCCATGAGTCAGCAGGTTGGTGACTATGTCCTGCAACGGTTGCGCGAATGGGGTGTGCGCCAGGTTTTCGGATACCCCGGTGACGGCATCAACGGTTTGGTCGCCGCGTTCGGCCGCGCCGACAACAAACCCCAGTTCATCCAGGCCAGGCACGAGGAAATGTCGGCCTTCCAGGCCACCGGCTACGCCAAGTTCAGCGGCTGCGTCGGCGTCTGCATGGCCACCTCCGGGCCCGGCGCGATCCATCTGCTCAATGGTCTCTATGACGCCAAACTCGACCATGTTCCTGTCGTCGCGATCGTTGGCCAGACTGCACGTAGCGCGATGGGCGGTAGCTACCAGCAGGAAGTCGACCTGCAGAGCCTGTTCAAGGACGTCGCGAGCGACTATCTGGTCGAGGTGAACGTCTCGAGTCAGCTGCCCAACGCGCTGGATCGAGCCTTCCGCACCGCGATGACCCGGCGCGCGCCAACCACCGTGATCATTCCCGCAGATCTGCAAGAAGAACCATACGAAGCACCGACCCATGACTTCAAACAAGTGCCGTCGAGCCCACCGGCGATCTTCGCACCGGCCGCGGTCACCGCACCCCGTGCCGAGATCCGGCACGCCGCAGAAATCATTGACTCCGGCTCCAAGGTCGCAATCCTCGTCGGTCAGGGTGCGCGCGGCGCGGCAGACGAAGTCCTAGAGTGCGCCGAACTCACTGGGGCGGGCGTGGCAAAAGCACTGCTCGGCAAGGATGTCCTGCCCGACGATCTGCCCTTCGTCACCGGTTCGATCGGTCTGCTCGGTACCAGGCCGAGCTACGAATTGATGCGCGACTGCGACACCCTGCTCATCGTCGGCTCGAATTTTCCCTACACGCAGTTCATGCCAGAGTTCGGACAGGCCCGCGCAGTACAGATCGACATCGACGGCACCATGATCGGGATGCGATACCCGACCGAGATAAATCTCGTCGGCGACGCAAAAGCAACACTGGCCGAACTGAATTCGATGATCACCCGCAAGCACGACCGGACCTGGCGGGAACAGATCGAAAAGAACGTGGCGCGGTGGTGGGACACCGTCGAGCGGCAGTCGATGCTCACCGCCGAGCCGGTCAATCCGATGCGGGTGGTGTGGGAGTTGTCCCAGCAGATCCCGGACGATGCGATCGTCACCGCCGACTCGGGGTCCTCCACCAACTGGTACGCCCGCTGCCTACGCATGCGTGGACAGATGCGGGGATCACTGTCAGGAACCTTGGCGACCATGGGCCCCGGCGTTCCGTATGCCATCGGCGCGAAGTTCGCACATCCGGATCGGCCGGTCATCGCCCTGGTCGGTGACGGAGCCATGCAGATGAACGGCCTGGCCGAATTGCTCACCATCGGGCGCTACTGCTCTGGGTGGACCGATCCGCGGCTGGTGGTCTGTGTCTTTCACAACAACGACCTCAACCAGGTCACCTGGGAGCTGCGAGCGATGGGCGGCGCACCGAAATTCGAAGAATCCCAGTCACTTCCGGAGGTGTCCTACGCCGATCTGGCGCGCGATATGGGTATGTCCTCGATCGCGGTCGACAACCCCGACGACCTGGCCGAGGCATGGAAGCATGCGTTGAGCGCGGACCGGCCGACCCTGCTCGATGTCCGCTGCGACCCCGAGGTTCCACCGATCCCGCCCCACGCGACGTTCGAGCAAATGAAAGATACCGCGGAGGCCGTCCTGCGCGGTGACCCCGGAGCCTGGCACCTCATGGCTCAGGGCATCAAAACCAAAGCACAGGAATTCATTCCGCGTATGAGCGAAAGGAACTCCTCGTGACCACCGAAGAACATCAAGATGTCGTCGAGCTACTCACCGCGCAGCACGAACGGATCAAAGATCTCTTCGCCCAGTTGAAGTCGGGCAACGGCGACAAACAACAGCTGTTCACCGAACTTGTGCGGTTACTCGCGGTCCATGAAAGTGCCGAAGAAGAAGTGGTTCATCCCATTGCCGCCCGTGCCCAATTCGGGGCTGACCACTTGGTGGCCGAAAGACTGGAAGAGGAGAATGAGGCCAAACACGCACTGGCAGAACTATATTCGCTCGGAGTTGATCATCCGGACTTCGACACCAAACTGGCCGGGTTCGCCGAGGCGGTGACTGCACACGCGACTCACGAAGAGAACGAGGAGTTCTCACTGTTGCGCAGACAGTACTCGGCAACCCAGCTGGAGCACATGGCCGGCTCTGTTCGTGCCGCCGAAGCGATCGCCCCGACCAGACCGCACCCGCACACGGGAGAATCGGCGTTGGCGAACCTGCTCACAGGTCCACCCTTGGCATTGTTCGACCGGACTCGCGACGCGGTGCGGGAGTGGCATCGAAAAGACGGCAAGTGATGGGGAAGTCGTCGCTTGGTGGCGGCACTGGTCCTGCTGTAGACGGCCACCGGCTTCCACGGCCTTCCTCCCGGCCTATTACGGCGTCGAGCTACGCCAGGCGGCTAGGTGATTTCTGCCAGGCAGTCCAGCTGCCCGGCGGCGGCGTCCCCGGCTCGGTTCATCTGGATGACTGTTCTCCTCTGTAGATCGAGGTGCGTGCCTGCTCGGAGTTGATCGGCGTTTCACACCGGCGTCCAGGGTGTTCGAGTAAGCTCCCCCAAGGTCCACAGAATCGCAGGTCAGGCCCGGTCTAGCACCGGGCCTGACCTGTTTTATTTGAACCACCCCACGCTTACCCCACGGTTTCGGCCCGTTTTCGGCGGATCGGGGCATGCATCGGTCCGAGGTGGATGCTGGCTGGGGGGCGGCGCGGCTTCGTGGTCTTGGTCTTGGTCGAGGCTGACCAGGAAAGTTCGGGTAGCCCGGCCTCGCGGACTTGCTTGATCTATCTGCCCAACGGTGTCCCAGAGAAGCCGTCCCAAGACACCATCTCCTACTCCTTCACCTACACACTCCACGACGGTCCGTGGTACCGCTTCACGCACAACGTCAATATCAGCGCGTGGTAGCCGATAGCAGAGTGGGCGGGCACACAAAGAGGGACCAGATCACATCGAGCACATCCCCGATTCAGCGAAGGTTCGTTCAAGGGAAGAGGGTGAGCACCTGGCTCAGGATGTAGTCAGCGTCCTCAGGGTTCGTTGCGGTCACGCTGACCGCGGGAACCCTCGGTCCGTATTTCAGGTCCGGGTCGTCGGGGTTGATGGCGGGGCCGACGATCGCGGAGCGGAAGTGGAAGTCGCCCTTGGCCGAGACGTCCTTGTAGACCTTGTAGTGAGCGCCCGGAAGCCCTCCGGTGCGTCACCCAGGATCATGTCTTACTCTTCGTACTCCTATCGCACCGAAATCTCAGCGCCGCGATAGGTGAAGTCGCAGGTTCGCATCCGACGGTCGACGGGGTTCACCCTGACTCCCACCTTCGGGAGCACATCGCAGGGATCGGCACCGGTAAGGATGGTCCTCGCCGTCTCCGGTGCCGTCCCCCGCAGCGGTTCCTTCACGAACTCGGCTGCAGCAGTCCGCATTACCGATTCCCCGAGTTGGCACGGCTCGGTACCCAACGGGGTCTTGACGAACATCATCAGTGCCGAGCCGGCCGGGAATTGCGTTGACACAGTGCAGTTTCGCTCGACAAGCTGCTCGATTTGCTTATCCGTGAGGCCATCACGATCGTTCGCGAGGTAGACACGTAAACCGTCGACTGCCTTCTCGGTACTCTTCGGGCCTTTCTGCACGGTCGCCACGACAACCGCCCAGTCCAACTCGATCCCATCGCGAGATCCCGCCGAACCGATCTTGGCCTCGCACGAATCCGGCTGCTCATTCTCAACCGCCCGAACCGCCCCGAGCTTGCCCAACTCAGCGCGCGACACCACTGGCCACCGGCCGGTACGGCACCGACGCCGCTGGTTGCAGCGAGATGCTCACCGCGACACAGCGTTTCCCTGACCGCGTATGGGCGATCGAATCGCGATGCTGGCCGCCAAGGCGGCGAGTCTGGCGGGATGATCGCCGAGCCCGGTGCCGCGGAGGCCTTGCGGATCGCCACGCGACGCGAGGACCGGACGTGCGAGTGACAGCGGCATATGTGGCCGCCGACTTGCCCGATCCGTACGCCGATTCCGTGGTGTCGAGATTGGCGGACGATTCCGACGACGCCGTTCGCGTTCTGAAGCAACGGACGCGGGAGTCACGTGCGCGTCGAAAGACGCTCTGTACCTCCGGGAATCCGGCGCTGAGAACAGCTCATGGGCTGAAACTCGGGCTTCATGAGGTGCTGCCGCGGGATCCGGCCGATGCAACCGAATGGTCTGCTGCTTCGTCCTCCGCATCGGGGATCTGCAAATAATCGCCAGTGAGGATGGCGGCGGCGGCCAGGTCTTTGATGAGGTCGGTTTCGGCGGATCGGCGCCAGATCAGGGCCCAACGGGCGGGTGGTACATCGGGCATGGGGATGTAGGTGACGTCGGGTCTGGAGTAGTAGCGGGCGGCGTGGGCGTGCACCGGGGTGATGGCCTTGCCCGCCGCTACGAGCAGTATCAGGTCTTGGAAGTTGGCGGCGTGGGCGGTGCGGAGGATGGGGCGGCCGCTGGGGGTGAAGTAGGGAACGGCGGCGGCGGTCCAGTAGTCGGGGGGCAGGTTGACCGGGTCGGATGGGGGCACTCCGAAGACGCCGTAGTCGGCCAGGTCCTCGTAGGAGGCCGATTCACGTTGTGCCAGTGGGTGATCCGCACTTACGAGCAGCATGAACGGTTCCTCATAGAGAGTCGGGCCCACCACCAGATCGGGCTCCTCGATGGGAAGCCAGCTCACCAGTGCGTCGATCTCGTCGCCACGCAGAGCGCCGAAGGGGTTGCCGAAGTGGACGTGCTCGATGTGCAAGGTGCAGTGGGGATGCTGGGATTGGAAGGTGTTCAGCAGCGGGCGGACGTTGCCGAGGTTGCTACTGGTGATTCCCAGCCGCAGTATGCCGGCGTCGCCGTAGCGGGCTGAGCGGGCCGCCCGGCCCAGGCTGGCCCGCAGGTCACGATAGTTGGTCTGCAAGTCGTCACGCAGCTGTCGCCCGATCGGTGTCAATGTCACTGTGCGACTGGATCGTTCGAAGAGTTTGCCGCCGATGCGGCGTTCCAGTTTCGCGATCACCTGACTGACCCGGGCTGGTGAGAGGTGCAACCGCTCGGCGGTCCGGCCGAAATGCAACTCGGCGGACAACATCAGAAAGATCTCGATGTCGCGCAGATCCAGATCGCGCAGGTCCATGCGGTTTTCCTATCAATCACGGTGGCTTACCGCATTATAAGCAGTTCGCCGTTGATGAATTCCCACCGCGAACCGAGGCTGAAACCTCGACAACCTTTGAGAAGACGGCAGTTCGTCGCCGCCCTCCTGATCGAAAAGAGCAGCCAATGCCAACGCTTCCGTGGAAGACGGTCGGTAACCCCACCACCCCCGAGGTCCAATGCATGGCTTCGCGCCTCGAGGTCAAGTCGTTGGTAAACGCCCCCGGCTTCCTCATCGCGTCACTGACCTTGTGGTGGCAGGCCCGCCGTTCTCCAGGAGCGCTGGGTGTGGCCTTGAAAGCAGAAATGCTGAAGGGCACCTTCTGGACCTACTCTGCATGGGACGACAAGGCGGCAATCTACGCCTATGCGGGCTCCGAGCCCCATAAGTCGACTGTCGCGCGCAAGCGAAGGGTCATGCGGGATGCGACCTTCGTGTTCTTCAATGCACCGGCAGACGAGCTGCCCCTGTCGTGGGGCGAGATCAGCCGCCGAATCGCCGAGAAACGCGACTCGGCAGCACCGGATCGCGAGACTGGGCCGACCGCCTCGCCGACCGCCTCTCCGGCGTGAACCCCGAGGTGCGATACGCCAACCCCGCCGCCCGCGGAAAATTCGCCGGACAGGTCCTTGCCGAACAACTCGAGGCGCGCTCCGCCAAACGCCCTGTCCTGAAACTGGTTCGCAGGAAAGGGGGCTCTCCGGTAACCGTCGAATTCCGCAATTCCCTGAAGATCACTCGTGACTTCGGCCGCCACCCCGGCACCTGGTTCCCGCCGTTGGTCGTGATGCTGATCCTGGCACTAACTCTGCCTGCGGTCTATCTCGGCGGTACCCTCGATCCGATCGGAAGCCTGCGCGGGCTTCCGGTCGCCATGGTCGTCGAGCCTCAGACCGCCAGCAGTATCGGCGCCGCCGATCAGGTCAGTGCGGCTATCACACAGGGCGTCGACCATGAGGCAATCGAGCTCATTCCGATGACTGCCGAGCAGGAACGCGAGCAGATGGATGGCGGCAAGATCTTCGGAGCCGTCCGCGTACCCGCCGATTTCAATGCCGAGATCTCCCGGCTCGCCAGCGGCTCGCCAGGTGCTGCCACGCATGCGGTGATCCATCTTGACACCAATCCGGCTGCCGCGACGATGAGCACCGGATTGTTCACCGGGTACCTCGCGCCAGTAGTCGCCGCAGTAAACGTGGACTTGGGTGCCAAGTTGCCGCAGAACGCGCCGACCGCTGCCGCCACTACTGCGCTGGCCAACCCGTTCTCGGTCGCGACGGCACCTCTGACACCACTACCGGCGCACACCGGGTCCGGGACCAGTGTCTTCTATTACGCGGTGGTCTTGGTTCTTCTCGGCTTCGTCGGCGCCTCGGTGATCCACCCGGTGGTGGACTCCGCCAGCGGGTTTCAGCCCACTGAGCTCGGACCGAAAGTACAACGTCGCCGCTACACCCACCTGTCCCGACTACACATGCTGCTTGTCAAATGGTGCGTGGCGCTGATCGCGGCACCCCCGAGCGCTGGATTGGTCCAGCTCCTGGCGACCAAAACACTTCACATGCCTGTCGCCTCACCGTGGCAGCTGTATCTGTTCTCCGCCACCACGATCGACGCCGTTGCCCTCGGCGCCCTGACGGTCTTCGCGATCTTCGGGTCTCTCGCTCCGTTGATCAACATGTTCTTCTTCGTTGCCATGGCCATGACATCCTCAGCGGGCACGATTCCCATCGAAGCGACTCCCGCGTTCTTTCGCGCGATCGCGAAATTCGAACCGATGCAGCCGATCGTGGCCGGCCTGCGCTCGATTCTCTATTTCCACTCGACACCACCGTCAGGACTGCACACAGCATGGATCCATGTCGTTATCGGTGGCCTACTAGCTGTCGTCGTCGGTGTGGTGATTACCGGCCTCTACGACCGGAAACCGTCCTTCACCCGGCAACCGGTCCTCGCCACTGAATGAGCCTGGACCGGACGCTCGAACAGTGGTGGTGGCGTACCGTCTGGTCCACGACGGTGAAACCATCCTCGACGTCCCCGCCGAACTCTCCGCCCACGTGCGAGTATTCGGCGGGGCAACCGCCGTAAAACCGACCCGGTGGAGGCCAGGCCCACGCCTGAGTAGAAGTTGGTTCCATAGGGTCGGCGGAGAGCATTGGCCTTCGGCCGCTCGGCTGGCACCGCGTATTCGCGCTGGTTAGAGGCTTGTGAACGGATGGACTGGAGCTTGCCGGTGAGGGCGTCCTGGTTCGCATACCGTGGCATATTGTCCACAGAAACACCAGGTCAGGCTCGGTTTTTAAACGGGCCTGACCTGGCTTATTTGGCCCAACCCCACCGAAACCCACGGTTTGCATTCTGGTTTGTATCGGATTCTTCGGATGGGCCGGTCGGGGTGGTGATCCAGGGCATCCGAAAAGCGCAGAGCCGAGTTTCGGTGCGCCCGATATGCGGCACGAGCGGATGTTGGGTGCCAAAGACGACGGCGTCGCCAGGGCGCGCGTATTCGAGACACGCCGCCAGGCTCGCGTGATCGACGCCCGACTACCGTCCGGCGAGCTCGGCTACGACCGGAGCGAACCTTTCGGCGAAGTCGGCGCCGAAGACGAAGTAGGAGAAGCCGATCTCCTCCCGTCGCCGCTGGATTTCCTCGGCGGCGGCCGCCGGGTCATCCGGAAGTACGGTCAGTGCATCCGCCGCGCGAAGCGCAGCAGTGTCGGTGTCGGGGCGCGCCATGTGCGGTGCGACAGTGTCACCGATAACCGGGACGGCGAGCGCGAGCTCGACGTCCGCGACAGCGCGGAAATCGCTTGCCAGCCGTGCGACTTCGCCCCGAGGCTGATCCCCCAGCACGAAGGTGACCGTGTCCGCGACCTCGGCCGCCAACGCCCGGGCCTTCGGACCGAGTACGGCCATCGCCACGGGCGTGTGACGGTCAGGGCCGTCGAGATCTCGCAGCGTCCTGACGGTCTCACGTACCTGTGCCAGCCGCTCGTACGGCGGCGGTACGACGGGCATTCCCTTGTCGCGCAGCTCGTCCTCGATTCCCGGTCTGCCGGTGCCGATGCCCATCTCGAAGCGACCCTCGGTCAGTAGCGACAGCGAGTGCGCTTCCCACGCCGTCAGCCAGGCCGGGCGTAGCGGCGAGGCGTACACCCACGTGCCCACGCGTAGGTCGGTCAGGGCCGCGACGGTGGCCAGCATGGGACCGGGCGCCGGTTGCATCTGCGGGAAGTCGGGCACCAGCAGCGTCGAGTAGCCGCTGTCGGCGATGCGGCGCACGCGATCTCGCCACGTCGGCACGTCAGTTCTGAGCGGGGCAACGACCCCGAATCGAAACGGTCTCGTCATGCCTGAATTCCTCTCTGCGTCGGCGAGATCACTTGGCAGCCACTCCTGAGGGAAGGCGCATGATCATCTCGTTCGGTATCTAGAGACATTGACGACGGATCTGCGCGAAATTCATCGGTGGGGCCGAGATCGCCTGCACGCTCCTGCGAACGCGCTGTATTGGGCATTATGGGATGTCTCGAGTCGCAGCCGGTCTCGTCCGTCGGACAGCGCGCCCAGCGGCATAGAAAGACGTTCTATGCGCCGGGTGTCTGGACGAGGGAACGTCCTCCTGATGCGCTTGTCGGGCTTGGTGTCCCATCGCAGTAGGAGGACGTTCGTGGGTAACGGTAATGGCTTGTCGCG
>NZ_JBKOQN010000007.1:0-57192 GCF_046764895.1 Nocardia sp. CWNU-33
AGCACTCATCGCCCTGGCCCGCCGCCTTATCGACGTCATCTGGGCGCTCATCCGCGACAACCGCACCTTCACCATCGAGGCACCAGCCCCGATCAGCGCTGCGGCTTGACACCATCATTGAAACTCCTTCTCTTCCGAGCGGGATTCGATGTCGTCGTCGGCGGCGGCGTCGCGGGCCTCGGAGCGGCGATCACGCACCGCGATCACCACGATGACACCCACCAGCGCCAGCGCCGGCACGAACGCGGGGATAGCCAGCAGGACAGTATGATCGGCGAGAATCTCCACACCGTGCCCGTACCTCACCGCAGTGCCCTCGGCGTCGACGAGTCGGTGTGTGCGGCACGGCGGTAGGCGAGGTTGATGCGAGCCGCGCCCCATGACAATGCCCAAATGAGGGTGAGCGAGCAGAGCAGCACGACCATCGACGCGGTTGTGAACAGCCATGCCGAGTGGTCGAAAGATCGTTCTCGTTGCAGCACGGTGACTTCCGCGACGAACGGCCGGGTGAACTGGTCCAGCGCAGGAACCCCGGCCGCGTCGATGCCACGATCATGTGGCATGTAGATCGGCAGTGCGGTCAGTGTGCGAGCGTCGTGCACTCGAAGGATTGTCTTCCAGTTGCCGTAGGCCGGAACCGGTTTCGTGCTGACGTAGTGCCCGGGACCGACCTGCTGCAGCCGATCGACCACCAGTCCGCGACCGGGGCTCGTCGGGCCGATACCGCCCTGCCAGGCGAGGATCTGCACCCACTCCGGATCCGCATTCACCAGATCGGCCGGGGACAACGTGACATCCGCAGTCACCGTCCGCCCGCCGTCCACCGGTTCGGCATCGCGCAATTGCACTGTCGCGGAGGCGTTCTCGGGGACTTGGATCCGCAGACCGTTGGCGGTGGCCAGGGCGGCAATCGCCACGGCGCCGATGACGATGACGCGCCGCATCGAGGCTCCCGGCAACAGCTCGCCGCGCAAGACGAGGCCGAGCATCGCCCCGAGTGCGCCGCCCGCGATCCCGACCGGCACCGCCATCGCGAGCAGCTCCGGCCACATGGCGGCAGGCCAGGGATCGACGAACATTCTTCGCACCCACAAGGATTCGAGCCAGAGACCGGCGGTGGCGGCCACCAGCCCGGTCAGCGCACCCCACCACACAGGCTTGCGGATCAGCGGCAGCAACCCCATCGACTCCACCACCAGCGCGACGCCGAGGTACAGCGGGAACACATTGTGCGGAGCGCCGAGTACCGGTCCGACCAGCACCGCGACGGACCCCCGCACCACGAATGCGAACGCGACGACGACCAGTGCGCTACCGCGCCCGAGGGTGTAGCGCGCCGCGACCAGGGCGATCGTGCTCGCCGCGGCGATCAGCATCGGCTGGAAGACGAGGCGGAACTGCTCGACACCGAAGTCGAATTCGACCTGGTACACCGATAATCCGATCAGCAGTCCGCCGAAGACGAGGGCCCGCACCAGCCACAGCAACGGGCCATCGGTGCGTTCCGGATCAGGCCGGTCGAGGCGGCCTTCGAATTCGAGTAGCAGCACCGCGATCAACGACAGTCCCGCCCCACCGATCAGCATCAGATGCGTCGGCCCCCAGAGGGTGACATCCTGGCCGAAGAGCCGATGCCAGATGTCGTCGAGCGGGAAGCCGATCAGGGCGTAGAGCCCCGCGCCCGCCATGAGCACGCCACCGACCGGCGCGTGCCAGTCGCGGGTGATTCGGATGGCGGCCGGACCCGGCTTCTCGTCGAGCGGCAGGACCACGGCCGACATACCCGCGATGAACAGGAAGAACAACCCGACCAAGATGAAGTAGTGGGCCGGATTGGCCAGCGGACCTTGATCGCGGCCCTTGCCGATGTGCAGGCTCACATCCCAGATGAACCCCAACAGCGCCGTGTTGATGGTGGCGATGAACAGCGCAAGCGGCAATGCCACCCAGCCCGGTCGATTGGCGAGCCGCCCCAGGCTATCGGCCGCGGTTTTCAACCAGGTGATCCTGCGGGTGCGGTGGAGGTACGCGACCCAGAACGCCGCGACGGCGACCACCATCGCGGCCCCGGTCATCAACGCGACTTGATCCAGGGCGGCCCCGCCGCCTTCCGAACCACGCCCGAGCACCGCGAAGTTTGACATCGCTCAACGCTCTTCTCTGTAACTTCCGGTTCTCCCAACTTGCGAGTGCCCACGAATCCGACAGATATGCGCACGATCGTGCACAGATTCGCAATAGCTGCGGGTGTCCATGGCTGCCCTGACGGCAACAAGCGCGCCGGGCTGCGCACGTAGGCTCATTTGGTGAAGCAACCAACTGTCGGTGTAGTGGCGCGGGGTGGGCAGTCCGGCGGCGGGCCGGGGCGGCGGGTGCACAGGGGGCTCGAGTTCGGCATCGCGCTCGCGGCGGGGCTGGTGTTGGTCGTGGTCGGGGCGAATGTGCGGCTACGGATGATGTCGTCGGGGCACAGGTTCGAGCCTGCGGCGGCGCCGGCGGTTCCGGTGGTGATCGTGCCGGGGGCGAAGGTGGGGCCCGATGGTGCACCGATGGCGTATCTGAGGGGGCGGCTCGATGTCGCGATCGAGCTGTTGCGGGCCGGGAAAGCCCGCGAGATCCTGGTGTCCGGCGATGCGGCGGGCACCTCGGGGGACGAGATTGCTTCGATGACGAGGTACCTCGTCGACCACGGAGTCGATCCAGCGCTCGTGCGCTCCGATGGGGAGGGCCTGTCGACGCGGGAGACGTGTGCACGAGCCGAACGGTTGTTCGATATCGACCGCGCGATCATCGTCACTCAGTATCGACATGTGCCGCGGGCTGTTGCGTTGTGCCGTGCGGAAGGGATCGACGCCGACGGAGTGACCGCGTACTGCGAGTGCAGGCGGATGACGGTGGTGCGCAACAATATCCGCGAGTGGCTTGCTGCTCCCAAGGCGGTGGCGGGCCTGATCCTGCGTTGATCGGGTCGGGTGCAGGGCCGAGTTGACCGGCCGGCCGGATCGCGGTGCTCGACTGAAACACCTGGTCAGCGGCTTCCCGGCTTCGGGATAGTCGATATTGCGCCATCGGGGCGTGCACGTGCGCTGGTGTTCGGCACGGGCTCGGCGAAGTCTGCACAGTGAAATCTGTTGGGTCCCACTTAATTTGCTGTGCGGTGTGAAATGTTGGGCTCGGTAAATGATCTTGATTGCGGTGTAGATGCTCTATTGATTCGAAGGTCGATGATTGCGGCATGCTGTGAATTCGGGCATGCGCCTCGGTCGGAAATAGCAGGTAGGACTGTTTTTGCAGTAACAGCAAGAATGGAGGAAGGCAATGACTACCGGGACCTCCACCTTCAACAACGACTACGGGTACTCCGAGCAGATAGAAAACCCGGACGAATATCAGACATATAACATAGTTATTGGCAATAGTTTGGTTGACAACCGGACGAGCACCACTATCACGCTCTACTCCGAACCTGATTGCCGGGGAAACTCCGACTATTTGTACTCACGCAGCAGCAAGTACCTTGGTGAGCCTTGGCGTAGCTTCGGATTCACCAGCTGACGGGTCGACCGCCTTCGTGTCGGACGATCGGGACCGTGCTCCTGCCGCAGGTGAATGTCCGGATCCTGCCGGGCGGGAGTCGATGCGCCCCTGGGCTGTGGCCTGCGCGGAGGCGGTCATCCGTCCGACAGATTCTTCCCCGTGATGGGAAGACCCTTGTGGTCGGCGAGAGGAGAATTGAAGGGGTCGACAGTGAAGTACTGATCAATCGCCCTCGACGGCAGTGCGGTGCGAACAACCTGTCGTCACGTGCGCAGGAAGTTGATGTCCCATGCTCGACTCACGTATTTTCTTCATTCTAGTCGTCTTGATGGTTCTCGTGGTGACGGTCGCCATCAGTGCGATTCATTTGCGGGCTCTGCACCATCCGCCGGGAGTCGGCGGTGTCGGAATGCGAAGGCGCACAGCGGCCGTGAATCGAATACCGACGAAAAAGGTTGTGCGGTATGACATTTGGCCTGCAGCCTGGACTCACGAGGCTCCATCGCAACCGTTCACGATCGCGGAGGCGCATGACGAAATGCAGCGGCACCGCAATTGTGGCGTCGACATCTGCGATCGTAAGGCTGCCGCGCTCAGAGCATTGGTGGAGGGCGGGAAGGTCAAGTTGGATTCGTCGCGCCATCGGGCGTAGCACAACACCTCCCCGTCATTCGTTGCTCAGCCATACCTCCAGCTGCTTGAGTCCGACGCGAATGCGGCTCTTGACGGTCGGTAACGGGATTCCTAGGAGGTCGGCGACTTCGCGGTAGGTGCGGTCGCCGTAGTAGGCCAGGGCGATTGATTCGCGTTCGCGTGCATTCAGTCTCGCTAGATTGTCTCGGATCGATTGGTAGTCGAAATGCTCGTCGACCTGTTCGGCAACGACATCGTGACCACGCCTGGTCTCGGTATTGCGGTAGTTGTTCTCCCGGGCTACGATCGCCTGCTCGGCTCGCACCAGGTCGACGGCGCGCCGATGAGTCAGCATCATCAGCCAGGTCAGCGGGGCGGACCGAGTGTGGTCGTAGCGATCCGCGGTGGTCCAGGCCTGTAAATAGACCTCCTGAGTGATGTCCTCCGCGATCGTGCGGCTGCGCACGATGTGTACCGCGAACCCGAAGACCCGTTGGCTGGTTGCGTGATAAAACTCGGTGAAGGCGGCCCGATCGCCGGCGGCGATCTCGGCGAGCAGCTCGCCGAGCCGGTGTCGCGGATCGATCGGAAGGCCGTTGTCCGACGGTCGAGGTGTCGCGTCTGTCCGAACAGCTGTGCTCGGTGTCATAACGACCATCGCTGCCTCCTCATTCCGGACGGCTCGGTTATCGTCCAGCTCGTGGCGTGTCGGCATTGGGGGTTGGCGCAGCCTTTGGTAATGCGCGCCGACGCTGGGCATTCGAGGCTGTCCGCAATCCGATCCGAAAGGGGAGCGATAAAAGCACGCGCCCGAATTCGGCGGATTGCCCGAGCGATCACATCTCTGCATGTGATCGCTCGAAAGGGCTTGTCGACCGAGGATTCGTACTCTACTGCTTCAGCGTAAACAGTCGTGGGTTTTTTGATCCAGACTGGGGGCAAACTGTGAGCATTGCCAACTCCGAGTATGAACTGATTGCTATCAGTGAGCTCTACCTTGCGAAATACGAATGTAGCGCAGTATCTGTTTTCAGTAAGGATCCTTCTTTTGTAACGAGTGGGTATCGAAATGGTCGATTATTAGTTGCAATTGTTGTCATGTTAGTTGATATCGCGGCAACTCCTGTTCTGGAATGCGAGGAAACTCCTGTTCTGGAATGGAATTCGCAGGGAATCGGCATTGCGGAACCGGTTCGGTGCGGTGGCCGCGTACTCGGGTCGTGGTCAGCGCTGGATAGGTCCATGCCGCGTCCTTCGGCAGCGACCACCACGAGGCGCGAACCAGCGGCCGAGACGTTGGCAGCACGCGATGCGCTGCGGTGTCCGTTGGCGACGTGCACAACTGGTCGCAGCGGAAGCTGTCGGAATGCGGATGGCGTCACAGCTCGGTCGAGCGGTCTACTTGTCACCAGTCCGGTGATCGGACGACTGGATCACACACATCGAGGTGAGGGCTATATGTTCGGGGTTCCCCGTAGATCCAAATGGGTCGCGGCGCCACTGACGGCGCTGTGCCTTTCGGTGGCCGCCGGGGTCGCCGCAGGCGATCCTTTTCCAGCCTTTCCGCCGGATCAAAACCAGTTGCCGCAGTTGCCTGCGGAACCGTCGCTCTACGACCTGCTCTCGATCCCGGTACCCGACGAGGACCCGTGGTACGCGGATCCGGCGGATTTGGCGGCATATGCGCCGGGTGAGATCATTCGCACCCGCACGGTGCAGACTCGGATCCTGGGAATCCCGTTCCCCGTCGGCACCAGGCACCTGCTCTATCGCAGCAACGATGTGCACGACAACCCCATCGCGACCGCCACCTCGGTGATCACTCCCGGCATTCCGTGGCTCGGTGGCCCCCGCCCGGTTGTTTCGTTCCAGGAAGCGATCGACTCGACCGACTCGTCATGCAATCCGTCGTACACGCTGCAAACGGGCACCATGAAAGAAAGCCTGCTTGCGCAATATTGGCTGATGCAGGGCTTCGCGCTGAACGTCCCGGATTTCGATGGCAATTTCAACACCTTCAATACCTTCGACGAAGGCAAGATGGTGCTCGACAGTCTTCGTGCCATGAAAAACGATGCGGCGCTGGGGCTTACCGATTCGGGGATCGCGCTGTACGGCTACTCCGGCGGCGGTTCCGGTTCGATCCGGGCGGCCGAGCTGCGCAAAACATACGCTCCCGATGTGCGACTGCTGGGTACCGCTATCGGCGGCACACCGGGTGATCTGCGGTTACAGGCGCGCTACGCGACCATGCAGCAACCCGGACTCGCCGGAATCAGCAACTTCACCATGTGGCTCGGTTTCGCGGGCCTATCGCGTGAATTCCCTGAGGTATTCGACGCGAAGAAGCTGCTGACCGAGGAGGGGCAACGCATTCTGCAGGATGTGCAGAGCCGCTGCGTCTACACCATTGCGCTGACCGGAATGTATCGGCCGATCAGCGACTATTACCAGCCGGGCGAGACGTTGGAATCCAATCCCGAGGTCATGCAGGTGCTGACGGAGCAAAGTCTCGGTCAGCAGATTCCGGACAGTCCCCTCTTCTGGTGGCACGGGATGTGGGACGAGTTGATACCGCCGTCGGTGGTGCTGCCGGTGGTCGACGAGTACTGGAATCGTGGCGCCGATCTGCGGTTCTACACGATGCCGCTGCCGGAGCACGTCACCAACGCGGCCGCGGGATGGCCGCCCGCGGTGGCGTGGACCAGCGCGGTCCTGCGTGGTCTTGCGCCGGGTCCGCGGTTCAAGGCGGACTTCCAGATCCCGGGCAGCCCTGGCCTCCCGGGTAGCTAGTTCGGGCTTGTCATCCCGTTCTCCAGCAGTGCGAGGCAGTCGTCGAGCAATTGTCGGTGGCGCTGCATGAATCCTTCCGACAGGTCGTCAGCCGCTGCAGTCCATGCTGCGATCGCGACGCCGATGATGGCGCCGGCGAGGGTGGTGGTCGGTAGGTCGGGAGCGGGCCGGCCGAGGCGTTCGGCCAGCTCACCCGCGAGCAGCGGGATCGCGGCGGCCATCTGTGCGGGCACCCTAGCGCGGAGTTCGGGGACGGTGCGCAGGAGATGTTCGCGTTCCGCGCTGATGGCCCTGTCAGCGGGGGTTGTCGAGTCGGTCAGTGCGCGCACTGTGTCGCGAAGTGCCCGAACGGGATTGATGCCTTCGAGGTTGTCCGGGAGTGCGGCGATCACCGCGAGGTCGGCGACGTCGTGCAGCACTACGTCGGCCTTGGCTGGGAAGTAGCGGAAGAAGGTCACGCGTGACACGCCCGCGGCGGCAGCGATCTGGTCGACGGTGGTTGCGGTGTAGCCCTGTTCGCGGAACAGCCGTAGTGCTTCGCGTTGCAGCGTGGCCTGGGCCAGCGCCTTCTTCCGTTCGCGGTGGGACCCCGTTGCCGAGGGCGAACGATCTGGTGACGTCACGAGGTACCGAACCGGCTGTTCATTGTGCGCAGTTTATCGAGGTCGCCTGCTTCGCCCATTGTCATACCCCAGAGTTGGTGTGCAGCGTGGAACCCAAGGTCTTCGACGAGGGCGCGCTTCCATGGACGGGTGGCGATCGCGTGCGTCAGCCGGCGTGAGCCGCGCGGTCGCGCCATGATCATTTCGGCGATCTGCCACGCCCTCGGCAGTAGTCGATCCCGGGGGAGGATTTCGTTGACCAATCCTAATTCCATTGCGGTGCGGCCACTTATCGGCTCACCTGTGTACATGTAGTAGGAAGCGCGCTTGACCCCGATGGTGCGCTGCAAGGTCAGTGCCATGCCGTCGCCGGGGACGCCACCGGCGAGGAAGTGTGGGTCGAAGAAATCGGCGTCCTCGACGCAGAGTGTGATATCGCAGGCGGTTGCGAATTCGCAATGGGTCCCCGGCCCGTTGACGGCGGCGATCGTCGGTATGTCGATGGCGAACAAGAGGTTCTGTAGCAGCAGCACCATGTCGTCGTACATCTTCAGCTGACTGTCGATGGTCCAGTCGGGGAAGGGCGTGTGCCACAGCTGCGACGGGTCGCCGGTATGCCACCAATCGCCGGTTCCGGTGATGATGACGACCTCGTTCTCCGGGTCGTTGCCGACCTCGGTCCACACCCGATGCCAGGCGTTGTGGCCGCGCCAGCTGTGCTGGAACGGTCCGCCGTCGGTGTGCATCCTCAGCTCGATGATCCCGTTGCGGCGGGTCATCACGAAGAACTCGCGGTACCGCTCGGCGTACTCCTCGAAGGGCGTGTATGCCGCGCGGCCGTCGAACGGCGACAGGTTCTCGGTCACGGTGGATCCTCTCGGTGCTCGTGGGCTGAGCGTCCTCCGCTCATTGCTAAAATGATACTGGTAACAAATGATACTAGTATCATTTTGGCATGAATGATCAGCTGCTGGATCTGGCGCGCGACGTAATGGGCTCGCCCTTGGTCTATCTCGTTGTTTTCGCCGTCGCGGGGCTGGACGGAGTCCTCCCGATATTCCCCAGCGAAGTCGTGCTGCTCGTCTCGGGCGGTTTCGCGGCGACCGGTCGTCCGAACATCGGGTTACTCATCCTCGCCGCGTCGGCCGGCGCGGCGGTCGGCGACCACGTGAGCTTTCGGATCGGCAGGCACGCGGGACGGCCGCTGCTGCGCAAGATTCCGGTGGGAACCAAGCGGCACCGGGCGGTTGGCTGGATCGTGAGCGTGCTGGAGCGGCGCGGACCGGTCTTCATCGTGATCGGCCGGTTCCTGCCCGGCATGCGGTCGATCATGACGCTCACCGCGGGCGCGGTCGGCGTCCCACCACGAACCTTCACCGCATTCGACACCATCGGAGCTGTGCTGTGGGGTATATCGGGTGCGCTGCTCGGCTACTTCGGCGGCAACACCTTCCAGGATTCACCGCTCGCCGGTTTCTCCTTCGCCCTGGTCCTCGTGACGACGGTCGTCGTGCTCGGCGAAGTGGGACGCAGACTGCAAGCGTCGGGCACCCGGACCGCGCGCAGCGCGAAATGCACTCAGGGCCAGCGGCGATGACGGAGCTCGTCGGCGAAGCACCCGCACCGACGCCTTCGGGCGGCTACCTGCCGTGGTGGTCGCGCCTGCGGACTTCCTCTTCGTGTTCGCTGATTTCGCGCTCGAGTTCCTGGTGAAGGATGCCGCCGGCGCGTGATCTGCGCAGCGCCGCGAGGTCGCGCATGAGCTCCAGGTAGTCCTTTTCACTCGTTCGGCGCATCACACACCCGGACGTGGCCTGCGTTGCACGCCAGCCGAAAGCGGTGCAGCGTCATGTCCAGACGCTCCTGCCTCGGCCGTGGGCGGGCCGACTGTTGCGCGGAGACGTCGCGGTGTCTGTGTCCGTGAACGAAGTGCCTCCGGCTTCCTCAACGGTACACTGCCGCAGTTACCTGCCGATTCGACGCGAAGGGCCTGGCGCGGGGCTGTCGAGCGGCTGAAGGCTGCGGCGGGGGCGGTATCAGAAAACCGTGTGATTTCTCGTCGCTGTGCTCTACGTTCGGAGAATGGAGCAAGGCGTTCGGTTCGACGATCGGAAGGCGGTCGTCGCGGCCGTTGTCACGGTGGTGTTGTGGGCTTCGGCATTCGTGTTCATTCGTGCTGCGGGAGAAGACTTCTCACCGGGAGCGCTGGCGCTGGGCCGACTGTTGACCGGAGCCATCGCCTTGGTGGCGATCCTGATCGTCACGGGGGAGGGGTTGCCTGCCCGAGCTGCGTGGCGGGGCATTCTGATCTCCGGTGTGCTCTGGTTCGGGGTGTATATGGTCGCCCTGAACTGGGGTGAGCAGTATGTCGATGCGGGCACCGCGGCGATGGTGATCAACATCGGGCCTGTGCTGATTGCCGTGCTGAGCGGATTGGTGCTGGGCGAGGGGTTCCCCGCGCGGCTGATGGTGGGGATCGCGGTCGCGTTCGCCGGCGCGATCGTGGTCGGGCTGTCGAACTCTGGTGGCGGCCGCAGCGCGGTGCTCGGGGTGATCTTGTGCCTGACAGCGGCGGCGACCTGGGCGATATCGGTGGTCGCGCAGAAACCCGCGCTCGCCCATGCGTCGGCGCTGCAGGTGACCACCGGCGGATGCGTGATCGGCGCCATCGCCTGTCTACCGTTCACCGGTCAGCTGGTCCACGAGGCCGCGGATGCTCCGGTGTCCTCGACATTGAGCCTGGTGTATCTGGGTGTGTTCCCAACAGCTTTGGCGTTCACGACGTGGGCCTACGCCCTCGCCCGCACGACAGCGGGCAAGATGGGCGTGACGACCTACGCGGTCCCGGCGCTCGTCGTGCTGATGGCGTGGATCGCGCTCGACGAAGTCCCGGCCCCGCTTGCCGTCGTCGGCGGTCTGTTGTGCCTGTCCGGTGTGGCGATCACTCGTTCCCGTCCTCGACGCCCGAAAGATGCCGCGCCGGAACAGGTATCGACTCCGGCGTAGCCGCGCCGTGGCGTGCCGAGCTCGGCCACCGGCCGCTGTGCACGGGTCCATCTGGTCCCGGTAGTTGAAAGAGCGCTTCGGCGGGCGGCGTCGTAACACGCCTGGCGGAATGCGCGGAGTTGGATCACAGCAGTGCAGGTATCTCCCACTCGAGGTCCAGGTTCGGGAGCGGAACCACTCGTTCGAGCGCTGGCTATTCGCGGACTGCGTCCGGGATCTCCTGTTACGCTGCGCAGAGCAAATGGAACGTGTTCCAGAAAGTGGTGACGGCGTGACGCAGGTGAAGCTCGTTTTCGCGCTGTGGGGTGCTGGGGATCTGCTGGCTGCCGAACTGGCCGAGCGTCTCGGGGCCGCGGGAGTCGAGACGGCTCAAGTGAACATTTCCGACAGCGCGGTCGCGCAGGCCATGGTGCGACTCACGGCGTTCGATGCGCCGGTGCAGGCGGTGGTCAGCGTCTGGTTGCGTGACGAGCAGGGCGTCGAGGCCGTGGCCGAAGTGCTCGCATCGGTCGCCGATCGGGTCGTCGGGTGGCGGGTCGAGGCGGTGTCGCCGATCGAGCTGCCCGCCGTTGCGATCGGGGAGCGCGCGGCGGGTCTGTCGAACATCGCCTTCCTGCGGCGTCCCGCTGATCAGCCCTACGACGAGTGGCTGGACTACTGGCGCAACCAGCACACCGAGATCGCGATCGCGACCCAAGCGACTTTCGGCTACGTCCAGAACCGGGTGATCGGCGCTGCGACGGACGGAGCACCAGAGGTCGCCGCGGTGATCGAGGAGCTGTTCCCGATCGAGGCCCTCACCGACCCACACGCGTTCTACGGCAGCGGTGGTGACAACGCGGAGCTCGCCCGGCGATTCGATCGATTGATGACGAGCGTCGCCAAATTCGGCGCGGACAAGAACATCGACGTGGTCCCGACGAGCCGCTACCGCATTCTCTGAGTCGACGAGCCGCAGGGCCGTTACTCGCGGCTGGCCAAGGCGTCGAGCCAGGCCCCGGCCGCATACGAAGCGCAGCCGCGCTCGAAGTCGTCGACCTCGGCTCATCAGCCGATTATCCCAAGATGTGACAGCGAGGGGTCGACATCCGTCGATCGGAACCTCTGATTTACCCGAGGTGCGCTCGAAGCGGGATCTGCCGATCGCGGGCTTCGTATCGGTGCACGGAATCTTGTGTCGATCTCCCCACCCAGGGTGGTTTTGATGCTCACCCCCGGGGTTAGCTGGGCGATACCTGTGGTCCCTATCTCCAGGGGCGTGGAGAGCGGATAGTAATAGTCATCTCCTATGACGATCTCCACTACGAAGGAACTACGGAATGCAGCCAAGTTACGTTCACCACGTCAGGCAGCAAGTTTTGAAATACAGGGAGACCCGGTCGTACACCTATCTTCGTGAGGCCGGACGCGAACTCACCGAGGAGATCGTCACCTATCGCGAACTCGATCGCGACGCCAGGGCTGTGGCCGCCTGGCTGGCCGATCGTCCGGAATCGGCGGAGCCGGTCGTGCTGCTCTATCTCGACGGAATGGAGTTCCTGCGAGCCTTCCTCGGCTGCCTGTACGCCGGTGTGGTGGCCGTGCCCGCGCCTGTGCCGCACGACGAGCGCAGTGCCCAACGAGTGGCGGCCGTGATCGCGGATTCCGGTGCGCGCATGGTCATGACGACCACGAACTTCCAGCCGATGGTCGCGGCGGTGACGACCGCGATCGTCGTGGCGACCAACGAACCGCTCGGCGATCCCGACGCATGGCGGATGCCCGATATCGACTCGGGAACCATCGCGTTCCTGCAGTACACATCGGGTTCGACGGGCACCCCGAAGGGCGTCGTCGTCACTCACGGCAACCTCATGCACAACGAGGCCGCGATCGCCGCGAACGGGGGGCTCAATGATGTCGCGACCGGCGTCAGCTGGATCCCGCAGTTCCATGACATGGGACTGATCGGCATGCTGCTCGGCGCGATGTATGCCGGAGCGAACCTTGTGTTCATGTCGCCGACGACCTTCCTCAAGCGCCCGGCGCGCTGGCTGCAGGCCATCGACAAGTACCGCGCAACCTTTACCAGCGCGCCGAACTTTGCCTACGAACTCATCGCCCGAAGAGTTACCGACGAGCAGTTGGCCGATCTCGATCTGTCCACGCTCGAGGTCGCCCTGTGCGGCGCCGAGCCGGTCCGCGAAAGAACCATGGCGGCGGTGCTCGAGCGGTTCGGGCCTGTGGGCTGGCGATCGACAGCATTCCTGCCTGCCTATGGCCTGGCCGAGGTGACGCTGCTCGCCAGCGCCGGACAGGTCAACGCGGCACCCGTGGTCATGGACCACGGAAATGACGGCAGGCTGGTCGGCTGCGGGAGCGCGGCGCGCGGTCTCGACATCCGCATCGTCGACCCGAATACCCATCAGCAGGTGCCGGACGGCCACGTCGGCGAGATCTGGATTCGCGGCGAGAGCGTCGCCGCCGGGTACTGGAACCGACCGGAGGAGACCCGCGAGACCTTCGATGCCCACATCGGCAGCGAGGGGCCGTTCCTGCGCACAGGAGATCTCGGTCTGCTGCGTGACGACGAGTTGTTCGTCGCGGGCCGCCTCAAGGATCTGCTGATCGTCAACGGCCGCAACCTGTATCCCCAGGACATCGAGGAACTGGTGAGCGAGCTACACCCGGCCCTCACCGCAGGGGTCGCCGTATCCGTCGATGCGGGCGGGCGGGAACGACTGGTCGTGATGCAGGGCGTCAAGAAGGGACAGCTGGGCGACACCACGCTCGCCGAGCTGACTGCGGCGATCAAAATCGCGGTCGCTCGCGGATTCGATGTGCCGGCGCCGAATGTCGTTCTCGTAGAAACCCGATCGGTGCACCACACCACCAGCGGCAAGGTCCAGCGCAGCTCGATGCGCGCCGCGTTTCTGGAGGACCGCATCGGAGGTCTCCTGCACGAAGACCTCGAACCGGCACTGAGCCGAGCACTGACCGTCTGATCGACCTGCCCCGCCGAGGAGCCGAAATATGTTCAGCACAACCGTCACCCACCCGTCGACAATCCAGGGTTGGCTCGTGGAGCGCATTGCCGACTACACCGAACGCGCGCCGCACCAGGTGGATCCGGCGGTTCCGCTAGCCGAGCTCGGCATGGACTCCGTATCGGCCGTGACCCTGTGTGGCGAGATCGAGGACCGGTGGTCATTGGACGTCGACACGACCCTGGTCTTCGATTACCCCACCATCGCCGATATCGCCGGGTATATCGCCGCCGAGTTCAGCGTCGCCGCATGAACGATATCGCCATCGTCGGTCTCGACTGCCGGTTCCCGCAAGCAGCCGATCCAGCGGCATTGTGGCAGTTGCTGATCGAAGGGCGTGAGGTGATTTCGGAGGTTCCGGCAAGTCGCTGGAATGCCGAAGACTTCCACGACCCGGCCGGAGCGCCGGGCACGATCAACACCCGTAGCGGCGGATTCATCGACGACGCGGACGCGTTCGACCATGATTTCTTCGGCATCACGCCGCGTGAGGCGGAGGCGATGGATCCGCAGCAGCGATTGCTGCTACAGGCCACCTGGCGCGCGTTCGAAGATGCCACACTCGATCCGCGCGCCCAGTCCGGTTCTCGGACAGGGGTTTTCGTGGGCGTCATGGCCAATGAATGGGCCAACCTGCAGATGAGCGACTACCGCGCGATCACGCCGCAGCACGGGTCGGGCAACGGATACTTCATGACCGCCAACCGGTTGTCCTACCAGTTCGATCTGAAGGGTCCGAGCATCGCGGTCGACACGGCCTGCTCGTCCTCCCTGGTCGCGGTCCATCTCGCCTGCGCCGCTTTGGCTTCCGGTGAATGCGACCAGGCGGTCGCGGGCGGGGTGAACCTCGTGCTGACCCCGGCCGTCGGAGTGTTCTACACCCAAGCCGGTCTCTCCGCTCCGGATGCCCGGTGTAAACCGTTCAGCGGCAACGCCGACGGGATCGTGCGCGGCGAGGGTGTCGCGGTGCTGGTGCTGCGTCGCCTCTCCGACGCGCAGGCCGCAGGCCTGCCGATCTATGCGGTGGTCAAAGGCAGCGCGGTCAACTCCGACGGGCGAAGCAACGGCATCACCGCCCCGAACCGGTGGGCGCAGCAGCAGGTGATCGGCGAGGCGTATCAGCGGGCCGGAGTCAGGTCCGAGGACGTTGACTTCATCGAGGCGCACGGCACCGGAACGGTGCTCGGCGACATGATCGAGGTCAAGGCGCTCGGCAAGCTGCATGCGAACGATCGCCCGCGACCCTGTGGAATCGGCTCCATCAAAGGCAATCTCGGCCACACCGAGGGTGCTGCCGGGGTCGCCGGCATCATCAAGGTCGCGCTCAGCCTGCACCACGGTGTCGTTCCGCCGTCGCGGTTTGCCGACCAGGAGAACCCGCGGCTGCGGATGGCGGAGCACGGTCTGCGCCTGCTCGCCGAACCGATGTCGCTGGACGGGCCTGCGCACGGCGGCGTCAGTAGTTTCGGCATCGGCGGCACGAACGCGCACATGGTGCTGGCGAGTGCGCCCACGACGGCGGCGCGGTCAGGGGACGGCATGCCCGGCCGGACAGCAGCCGCTTCGGGGCGCGCGGTGCTGACGCTGTCGTCGGACAACGAGGAGGGACTGCGGCGCAACACACTTCGGCTGGCCGAAACGTTGGGGTCGGTGCCGGAGGATCGGTTCGCGCAGCTGTGCTGGACGAGCAATCAGGTCAAGTCGTCGGGTCGCAGCCGGCTCGCGATCGTCGCGAACGACCGCGATGAGGCGATTGCCCGCCTGCGGTCAGGTGCGGAATCCGGTGTTGCGCAACCGATCGCGGCCGGCTGGATGTTCACCGGACAAGGATCGCAATTCGCCGGAATGGCCGGGGCGCTGCACGCGGCGAGCCCCTCGTTCCGGCGTGCCCTGGCACTGGTCGATGACGCCATGATCGCTCAGCTCGGCCGCTCGGTGCGGGATTTGCTGCTCGACGAGAGCGCCGACATCGACCGCACCGAACTCGCGCAGCCCGCGATCTTTGCAATGGAATACGCACTGGCCAAGTCGCTCGCCGATGCGGGGGTCCGGCCCGCGTGGGTGATCGGTCACAGCATCGGTGAATTCGCGGCCGCGGCGGTGGCTGGGGTGTTCGACCTCGAGGACGCGTGCCGTCTTGTCGTCGCGCGTGGCCGACTGATGCAACAGTTGCCGCCGGGCGGCATGATGCTCGCCGCGCGAACGGCCGAGGCGCAGATTGCGGATGTGCTCGCCGACGAACAGATGGTCACGCTCGCCGCTGTCAACGGACGAGAGGACGTAGTGATTTCCGGTGCTGCGGAGGCGATCACGCGCATCGGGGCAGCGCTGGACGCGCGGGCTGTGACCACGAAGGCGCTCACGGTGTCCCACGCGTTCCACAGCCCGCTGATGGATCCGATGCTGGCCGAATTCGAAGTCATTGCGCGCGCCTGCACCTTCCGTGCACCTGGGCTCCCGGTTTACTCGACCGTGCGCGGCCGCCTACTTGCTGCAGACGAGGCGATGGACGCCGCGTACTGGACCGAACACGTCCGTGCCACTGTGCTTTTCGGCGCCGCAATCGAAGCCGCACTTGGCACCGAGCCCACGCATGTCGTCGAGATCGGTCCGCGTCGAGTCCTGGTTCCCCTCGTCGGTCGAATCCGGCCCGACCTGATTGCGCGCTGCCTGGCGCCGAGTCCGGGTCCCGGTGCGACCGGCAGCGAACTCGCCGAGGTTGTCGCCGCGCTGTATCGCGATGGTGCGGACCCCGCCTGGGACGAACTCTACGAACCGGCACAGCGTGTCCGCTATCGCCTGCCGGTGTATGAATTCGCGACCGAGCATCGGTTCTGGGTCGAGCCGCCCGCCTTCAGCTCGGCGGCCGCGGACCCGCCCGGATCATCGACCGCGCAGCATGCCGAACTACACACTCTCCCAATAGCTTTCGCGCGTCGCGAGGACACTACCATGGACCAACTGATCGCACTCTTCCGTGAGCAGAACGCCGTATTGGCAAGCATGGTTGCGGCACCAACCGAAGCGCGTGCGCCGCAGGCTGTTGCCGAACGGTCCAACACCGCGCCCACCGCCAACACCCCGGACGCCGTCGCCGCTATCGTGCGTGCAGAACTGGCCAGGGTCAGCGGATTCCCTGCCGACCGGCTCCGCGAAACCCAAACCCTCAGTGACGGACTCGGATTCGACTCCCTCATGCTGACCGGCCTGTTCGCCGGACTCGTCCGCAAACTTCCTGGACTCACCATCGACCCGAGCTGGTTCACGGCGGCGACGACCATGGGTGACGTCATTACCTATGCCACGGGTCAGTTCGCCGGTCCGTCTGCCCCTGATGTCGCACCGCCTGCTGTCCATGCCGCAGTACCGGCGTCGACTATCGCCGCCGCAGACGGTCCCGGTGTCGCACCGGAATCCCGGCCAACCGCCGTTGCGCCGGAGTACCTGATCTCCGAGTTCGCCGAGGTGAAGGCCATCGCCGATCGGCTTGCCGGCGGCGAGGCGCTCGGCCTGTCCAACCCGTACTTCCTGATCAACGATGGAGTCACCAGGGACACCTCGATCATCGGCGGCGCGCAGGTGGTCAACTTCTCCAGCTACAACTATCTGGGCATGTCCGGCCATCCAGCGGTCGTCGAGGCAGTTCAGGACGCGGTCGCCCGCTACGGCAGCTCGGTCTCGGCCAGCCGCGTACTCTCCGGTGAGAAGCCGGTGCACCGCGAGCTGGAGGCCGAACTCGCCGCGCTGCTCGGCACCGAGGATGCGATCGCACTCGTCGGCGGCCACTCCACGAACGTCACGATCATCGGCCATATCGTCGGGCCGGAAGACCTCGTGATCCACGACAGCCTCGCGCACGACAGCATCCTGCAGGGGTGCAAACTCTCGGGCGCCACCCGGCGGCCGTTCCCGCACAACGACCACGCCGCACTCGATGCTCTGCTGAACGACATTCGCCACCAGTACCGCCGCGTCCTCATCCTCATCGAGGGCGTCTACAGCCAGGACGGCGACATCCCCGATCTGCCCGCGATCATCGATCTCAAGAAAAAGCACAAGGCGCTGTTGATGATCGACGAGGCGCACAGCATCGGCGTGCTCGGCGCGCACGGCGGCGGGATCGGCGAATACTTCGATGTCGATCGGCGCGACGTCGAATTGTGGTCCGGCACCATGTCGAAGGCGCTCGCTGGATGTGGTGGCTACGTGGCGGGCAGCGCGGAGCTGATCCGCTACCTGAAATACACGACGCCCGGATTCGTCTACAGCGTCGGCATGACACCGATGAACGCGGCCGCCTCGCTGGCAGCGATGCGACAACTGCGGGCCGACCGCGAGCCACTCGAACGCCTGCGGCACAACTCGCGACTTTTCCTGCGCCTGGCCCGCGACGCCGGCATCAACACTGGTGACAGCAGCGACACCCCGGTCATCCCGTGCATCGTCGGTGACTCGCTGAAGACGTTGAAATTGTCCAATGCTTTGCTGACCCGCGGCATCAACGTCAACCCGATCCTGTATCCGGCTGTTCCGGAAGACCTTGCGCGCCTTCGGTTCTTCGTCACGGCCTGCCATAGCGAGGACCAGATTCGCGACACCGTCAAGATCCTCACCGAGGAACTCGGCTTGCTCGCGCAGCAATAGACGACGCCCGCTGCCGCGTACCGAGCACTTTTCTCAGCGCAGGTGAGGGTCATGCCGACGGCCGTGAAAAGATCTGTGCGAGTAAGCCATCCGCGCAACGGTGCCGGGTGGGCATTGTCGAATCGAGGGAAGCGGGAATCTGTGTTGGACGGGGGACTCTTCGTAGTCGTTCTCGTTGTGTTGCTGGTCGCTGTGTTGCTGGTCGTGGTGGCTGCGGCGATGAACTGGGATCCGAAAAGTCGCCGCGAACAAGATGATTGGGACGAGGAGCCCGATGAACGCCGCCGTCCGCGCGGGCGAGTTGTGCAGCGTCAAGGCGGCCATTGGCCGCAGCGGGACGATCGATACTGATCACGTGGTGCAGTGGTAACACCGAACCGGTCGGGTAGCCCGGCTCGGTGCCCCTGCGGTCAGTCGGTCCGGTCGCCGACCTCCGGGAATCTGGCTCGGAGTTGGTCCAAGCACCTGCGAACCTCGTCCAACTCTCTACCGAACAGCTGCGCCTCGGCGGTCGATCGGAGAACTCCGCGACGGGTCGTCAATGTTTCGATCGTGCTGGTCAGGGTTGCGGCCTCATGGGTGAGCAGGTCATAGAACACGCGGGCCTGTTCTATGTCGGACTCGTCGAGCATCTGCTATCCGTATCAATCAGCCTGCGCCACAAGGTGTTCGATAGTTCTACTGCTGTACACCCGGTCGTTTCCCATGGTTCATGATTGCCTCGGGCCCGCCCGTAGTCAATGGCACCCCATGCGATGCCGGTGCTCGTCGAAGGGGTGGTCCACGCCGCTGTCCGAACCGAGTTCTCGACGCTGCGTAGTTGCCGGCGCCCGTCTACTGTCGGTCCGGTGACCACCACGACCACGTCCGCACCGGCGCGATTTCGGCTGTTCGGCAGCACCATCCGCCTGGTGACCGATCCACTGCGAGCGCTGTCCGAGCTGCCCGCATACGGCGATATCGTCCCGATCGGGATGGGGCGGTGGCAGGCGTTCGTGGTCTGCGACCCCGAGTTGACCAAACAGGTCCTTGTCGACGACCGGATCTATGACAAAGGCGGCGTGCTCGCCGAGCGTGCCAGGGAGATCGCCGGCAATGGCCTGGTCACGTGCAGTCATGCCGACCATCGCCGCCAGCGGCGGCTGGTGCAGCCCGCCTTCGGGCGAGACCTGCTACCCGGCTATGCGGCGGTGATGGCCGAACAGGTCACGGCGGTGACCGAGACTTGGCAAGACGGCGGGATCATCGATGCGCTCGCGGCCATGTATGCGATCACCACGCGGATCAGCTGCGCGACAATGTTTGCCACCGAAATACCGGCGGACCGTCTCGCCCAGGTGACCAGCGATCTCGACACCTTTATGTCGGGGGTGTACCGGCGTGTTCTGCTCCCGCCACTGCTGGACCGGATTCCCACGTCGGGCAAACGCCGCTACGACCAGGCCGTGACGCGCCTGCGCGGCCTCGGCGAGGAGATCGTCGCCGATGATCGGGTGGCCGACCGCGGCGCCATCCTGTCGGTCCTCATGGCAGCGCGCGACGAGCACGGTGCCGGGCTGTCGGCGGCAGAGCTGGCCGACCAGGTGGTGACGTTCTTCGCAGCCTCGGTCGACACCACCGCGGTCGCGTTGGCCTGGGCATTGCACCTGTTGACGGATCATCCGGACGTCGCGGACCGCGTGCATGAGGAGGCCGATGCGGTGCTGTCGGGCCGCACCGCCACCCTGGCCGATCTGCCCGCACTCGGGCTCACCGGCCGGGTCGTCATGGAGACCCTGCGGCTGTACCCGCCCCTGTGGTTTCTCACCCGTGTCACCACGGCGGCCACCGAGCTGGGCGGACACCGGATTCCGGCGGGCGCCACGGTCGTCTGCAGCCCCTACCTCATCCATCACCGCGGCGACCTGCACTCCGAGCCGGGGCGTTTCGACCCCGACCGACACGACGAGCGGCTGGCCCGCGGCGCGTTCGTCCCGTTCGGCGTCGGTGCCCGCAAGTGCATCGGCGAGAGCTTCGCCATGGCCGAAACAACTCTTGCCCTGGCCACTCTCGCCGCGCGCTGGCGCTTCGAAGCGGTCTCCGACAGGCGAACCGTGGCCGCACCCAGGTTTGTGCTCGCGCCGCGAACGCTGCGGTTGCGCACCGTGGCGCGCTGACCGAGCGGCATTGCTGATCGGGCGAAGCGGACAAAACCCTCCCCGCAGTTGGGAAACCGTCCAGTTTGCATCGTCCATAAGCTCCTCCATGGTGCACGGCCTCCACAGATGGACTGGGGCCGGAGTCGGACCACCTCGGGCTTCCGGGCAGGTCCGGACGATAGGAGGCCAGAGATGACAGCCGTCGACAATGACACGCAGGTGGGCGCCTTCGTGCGCGGCGACTCGGAACTGCTGGAGACCGATCTCCGAGTGTTTCTCGCCGAACTGACGGTCTCGGCATCGAAGGTGGTAGGCGCTGCCTACGGGCCACGGGAACTGGACACCGCGCTGCGGCAAGCATTCCACGACCCGATCACCGACGCATTGGGGTCGAAGGTGGGGCAGGAGGCCCTGCGTCCGGCAGGCGGTCCGGGCTTTCGGCCGTCGATCGTGTACTGGGTCTTCCGCAACTACCGGGGTTTCGCGAGTACCGGCGAGGCGGCCGCCGATCTGGCGGTCATCCGCCGGGTAGCGGTGGCGGTTCGAATTCTTTTGAAGGCCGCGGTCGTCCTCGACGATATCGAGGACGGCAGTGCGGTGCGCTACGGCGAGCCCGCGTTGCATGCGACCCACGGAGTGCCGCTCGCCCTCAACACCGGAGCCTGGATGGTGCTCGCGGCGCTGCGTCACACGCAAACCCCTGCCGTCGTCGGCTACCTCGTGCAGGCCGTCGAGAACGGCTTCATCGGTCAGTCGATAGACATGTCCACCCGGCTGGCCGAGGTCCGGCGCGAGATCGTCGCGGCACAGGTGAGCGATCGGGTGAAGTTCTGGGAGTCGGTCGCGACGTTGAAGACCTCGACCCTGTTCCGGATGCCGCTCAACGCGGCCGCGACCGCGCTGCGGGTGCCGGAGGAGGAACTGACCGTGCTCGACGACGCCATGCGGCAGTTGGGCTTGGCAAGCCAGATCTTCAACGACCTCACCGATTTCGTGCCCGAGTTCGGCGGTGCCAACACCCACGAGGACTTCGACGGGCTGACCAACAGGGTGTGCCTCGAACTGCTCGGCGCCGAACCCGCGCTCTCCGAGCTCGGCGCCGACATGGTCGGCGAGCGGTTGAAGACCTTCACCCTCGGCCACCCCGGGTTCGGTGCGACGCTGGTCGAGCTTGCAGCACAGGCGGTCGACCTCAAGGAAAAGGCCAAGAGCCGCATTCATCAACTGTGCCGATCGACCGACAGCGCAACGTATTTCGACATGACGATCGATCGCAAGGGTCATGTCATGGAGCGGTTGCACGACGCCGTTCGTGCCCAGTACTCGAACGAGTAGCGCGACGTGGCAACCATGATCATGCAACGGCTACGTGCCGAAACCCGCGCCTGGCACAACACGCTAGAGGCGACACCCTTCAACCTCGAACTCCTGAGCAGGACACTGCCGCTGAGCTGCTATGTCGGCCAGTTGCGGGCCTACCGAATCATCCTCGGCGCCCTGGAGACCGGGCTGGCCGGCTGCGATGACCCGACAGTGACCGCGGTGTGGCGCTCCGATCTTGCCAAAGTGCCGCTGCTGGAACAGGATTTGGAGTTCTTCGATGCCGTGTCCGACGACGTCACGGCCGTCGCCGTGGCAGCACAGTTCGCGGCGCTGATCTCCGACCGGATCACCGCGGCTCCCGCCGCGGCGCTCGGGTTCCTGTATGTGATGGAAGGGTCCACGATGGGCGGATTGGAGCTGACCGCACATGTCCGGGCGACGTTCGGATTGGTGGACGGTCGCGGCCTCGCCTACTACAACAGCGGCGACCGGCAACGCTGGGCCGCTTTCGCTGCACGGATGAACGACGTCGTCATCGATGCACCCGTGCAGCAGGCGGTGCTGGGGGCGGCGGACACGGGCTACCGGGCGATAGCTGACACGCTGGCCGCGCTGTCGCGGCCGGATCGCGAAGAATCGATGCCCGGTGAGTAGCGTCGATCGATATGGGAGCGCCTCGATCCGCTTTATCCACGGTGGGCACACGGAAGCTCGCCGCGGAATGCATCGCCGACATTCCGGTGCTCACCCGTCGCCTGCTGGCGGCGATCTTCACCGACAACCCGGAATGGACCGACTACACCTCGGTGCCGCGCGCGGACCTGCGTGACGGTTGCCGCCGCTACCTGACGCGCATCCTGGAACTGCTCAGCGGTGCTGCGACCGATCCCGAACGTGACGACGTCGCCGCCTCGATCGGCCGACATCGCGCCGAACAGGGTGTGCCGCTGGAAGCGATGCTGCGCACCTTCCGGCTCGGCGGACGGATCGTGTGGGAAGCGTTGCTGGACAACGCCGAAAGCGCCGGCTCGCAGCCGCACGAGATCCGCGAAGCCGGCACCGCCATGTGGACGGTGATCGACGGGTTGTCCTCGGCGTTGTCCACGTCGTATCGGAACACCGAGCTCGAGCAGGTGCGCAGGGATGAGCGACGCAGGCATGCGCTGATCGAGGATCTGCTGGCCGGGCGCGCCCAGGATGCCACCTTCGCCGCGCGGGCGGCCCGTGAGCTCGAGCTGCCCGTGCACGGCGCTTATCTGGTGCTGGCAGCGGATGTCAGGGCAGACGGCCGGCCCGCGCTGGTCGGGCCCGAGACCGTCCTGGCGGCACTGGGCATCCGCTCGGTGTGGCACACCCGTGTCGACAGCATGATCGGGCTGGTGTCGCTGGAACAGCGGGACATCGCCGCCGTGCTCGACCCGTTGCGTCCCCTCATCCGCGGCCGGGCCGCGTCGTCGCCCGCGGTGCCCGGGCTTGCCCAGGTGGACAGCGGCCACGCGCTGGCTCGAATCGCCATGGACACGCTGCCCAAGGGTGCGGTCGAGCTGGTGTCGCTCGAGGAGCGCTATCCCGAGGCCCTGCTGGTGAACTCCCCGGATCTGACCGGACTGCTGGTTGCCCGCACGCTCGGCCCGGTGCTGGAGTTGCCGCCGCGAGAACGCGACGTGTTGCTGCAGACCCTCGCGGCCTGGCTGGCCGAAAACTGTTCGGCGGCCAATGCATCGATCCGTCTGCACTGCCACCGCAACACCGTGCTCAACCGCCTGCAGCGCGTCTCCGGCCTGATCGGTCGCCCGGTCGACGGGCAGCGCGCCTATCTCGAGCTTTCGCTCGCATTGTCGGCGCTCGAGCTGACGGGACGTACTGACTGACCCCGCCTACACACCGATCCGGGAGCAGGTGGATTGGGCGCAGCGCCCAATTTCGCGGCCCGATTGCTGGGCTTCGAAGGCATTGTATGTGCATTCCGGTCCGGTAAGACTCGATCGAAACGACCTATGCCACAACCTCGGTGTAGTCGAATCATTCGAGATTGAGGAGCACCACGAGTGCCGGAGTTCGACCTGCTGGTGATCGGAGGCGGGCCCGGCGGCTATGTCGCCGCCATCCGTGCGGCCCAGCGTGGCCTGTCGGTGGGCCTGGTGGAGAAGGAGCGACCAGGGGGAGTGTGCCTGAACTGGGGCTGCATTCCGACGAAGGCAATGCTGCGATCGGCCGAGGTGTTCCAAACAGTCAAGGACGCAGCAGATTACGGCGTGTACGCCGACAACGTGCGGTTCGACTTTCCTGCCGTGCGGCAGCGCAAGGACGGCATCGTCAAGGAGCTCACCGACGGGGTCGCCGGTCTGCTCGCGGCCAACGGTGTCACCGTCATCGAGGGACACGCTCGTTTCACCGGACCGACCACCGTCGACGTGCACGAGGTCGGTCCGTCCCCGATCGGTCCCGGCGGCCCACGCTACGCGGCCGCGCCCACCGCGGCGATCCGGCAGCTCACCGCACGCGACATCATCGTCGCCACCGGATCCGTGCCCGCGCGCCTGCCTGTGCCAGGAGCCGACCTGCCCGGGGTGATCGCCTCCGACGGCGCGTTCGGTCTGACGACCGTTCCGGACCGGCTGGTGATCGTCGGCGGCAGCGCCGTCGGCGCCGAATGGGCAAGCCTGTTCGCCACTTTCGGCAGCGACGTCACCATCGTGGAAATGCAGGACCGCCTGGTTCCCGCCGAAGACAGCGACATCGGCGCTGCCCTGGGCCGGTCCTTCACGAAGCACGGCATCTCGGTGCTGACCGGAACAACGGTCGCCTCGATCGCGCAGGGCGAGGCGCTGCGGGTCACGGTGACAGGCAAGCACGCGCGTGAACTCGACGCCGATGTCGTGCTCGTCGGTGTCGGACGTCGCCCCAACACTGCCGACCTAGGACTCGACCGCGCCGGAATCGCCACCGACGAAAGAGGATTCATTCCGGTGGACGATCGGTTGCGCACCGGCGTCGAGCACGTCTACGCGATCGGCGACGTCACCGGCCGGGCGTTGCTCGCGCACGTCGCCTCGCACCAGGGCCTCACCGTGGCCGATGTCATTGCCGGACACGCCAGCCACATCGACTACACCGCCATCCCCGCCGCGACGTTCACCCACCCCGAGATCGCCAGTGTCGGCCTGACGGAGGCCGCGGCGCGCGCGGCCGGACACGAGATCGTCACCGCGCGGTTCCCCTTCGCGGCGCTGGGTCGCGCCAAGACCTTCGGCGACACCGAAGGCTTCGTCAAAATCATTGCCGGAAAGCAGTATCAGGAAGTGCTCGGCGTCCACATCATCGGACCGTCGGCCAGCGACCTGATCACCGAGGGCGCTCTCGCGATCAGTCTCGAGGCGACGCTCGACGAACTTGCCGACACCATCCACGCCCACCCCACCCTCGGCGAGATCGGGATGGAGGCCGCGCTGACCGCGCTGGGCCTGCCCGTGCACATCGCGCCGCGGCAGCGCTGAGGAGGATCACCGTGACCGAAACAATCGACCGCGCTCCCAACGCTTTCGCCGTCGAGGAGCCCGACACCCTGCGCGGTTACCTGCGCGACATGATGTTCATCCGGCGCTTCGAAGAACGCGCCGCCCAGGGCTACTCCCAGGCCAAGATCGGCGGCTACTGCCATCTCAATCTCGGTGAGGAAGCCACCGTCGTCGGCCTCGGCGCGGCAATGCGGCCCACCGACTACCTGTTCACCAACTATCGCGAACACGGCTACGCCCTCGCGAAAGGCATCGAGCCCGGCCGGGTGATGGCCGAACTGTACGGTCGCACTACCGGCACGTCCAAAGGCTGGGGCGGTTCGATGCACATGTTCGACACCGCTACCCGCCTGCTCGGTGGCTACGGCATCGTCGGTGGTCAGCTTCCGCTCGCGGTCGGCGCCGCACTCGCCATCGACTACCGCGGCGAGGACGACGTGGTGGTGTGCCAAATGGGTGAGGGCACAACGAATATCGGAGCATTCCACGAATCCCTCAATATCGCGGCGCTGTGGAATCTGCCGGTCGTGTTCGTGGTGATCAACAACCAGTTGGGGATGGGCACCACGGTCGAGAAATCCTCCGCCGAACCCGACCTGTACAAGCGTGCCGCCGCCTACCGGATGCGCGGGGAACAGGTCGACGGCACCGATGTGCTCGCCGTCCGCGATATTGCCAGGGACCTGCTGGAAACCGCTCGGCGCGAGGGAAAACCGGCGCTGCTGGAGACGGTGAGCTACCGGCTCAAGGGGCACTCGGTGGTCGATCCGGCGAAGTACCGCAGCGGCGAGGACACTGCGGCCGCCCGCGAATCCGACCCGGTGGTGCGGTTGCGCGGGGAACTGATCGACGCAGGCGTTCTGGACGAATCCGATGTTGCGGCTATCGAGTCGGCCGTCGAGGCCGAGGTCGACGCGGCGGTGGCTTTCGCTGACGCGAGCCCGCACCCGGACCCGTCGACCCTGTTCGACTACACCTACGCCACGCCGGTGGTGGGGGGAGAGTCGCGCAGGCTGCCCGCCGATCCGCTCTTCTGACCGCACGCTCTTCTGAAACGCAAAGGACAACCGTGCCTGTCATCACCTATCGCGAAGCGCTGCGCGAAACCCTGCGCCAGGAAATGCAACGCGACGAGGACGTCTTCCTGATCGGGGAGGAGATCGGCGTCTTCGAAGGCTCCTACAAGATCACCGCGGGCCTGCTCGCCGAATTCGGCGAGAAGCGCGTGCGCGACACTCCGATCGCCGAGGAGGGTTTCGTCGGCGCCGCGGTCGGCGCCGCGATGCTGGGGCTGCGCCCGGTCGTGGAGATCATGACGATCAACTTCTCGCTGCTGGCGCTGGACCAGATCGTCAATCATGCCGCCAAGATCTACGGCATGTTCGGCGGGCAGACCAGCGTGCCGATGGTCATCCGCACCCCTGGCGGCGGCGGTCAGCAACTCGGCGCGACACATTCGCAGAACATCGAGCTCTACTACGCCTTCGTGCCCGGTCTCAAAGTGGTCGCCCCGAGCACCCCGGCCGACGCCCGCGCCCTGCTGCGGGCCGCGATCGAGGACGACGACCCGGTGCTCTTCCTGGAAAACCTCGCGCTCTACAACACCAAAGGTGAAGTGCCGGACGACCTTCCGCCTGCGGAGATCGGCAAGGCGGCGGTCACCCGCGAGGGCGCCGACATCACGCTCATCGGCTACTCGCGGATGGCGACGATCGCCACCCAGGTCGCCGAGCGGCTGGCCGAATCCGGCATCTCCGCAGAGGTTGTCGATCTGCGCAGTCTGCGTCCGCTCGATCGCGAGACCATCGTGGCCTCGGTGCGCAAGACCGGCTGTGCCGTGGTGGCGGAAGACGACTGGCTGACCTACGGGATCGGCGCCGAGGTCGCGGCGACCATCTCCGATGGCGCCTTCGATTACCTCGATGCACCGGTCCGGCGGGTTGCCGCAGCGGAAGTGCCACTGCCGTATGCCAAATCGCTCGAGCAGGCGGCGCTGCCGTCGGCCGAATCCCTGCACACGGCGGCGCTGGAAACGCTCGCCGCCGTCGGCCGCCGCCGCTGAGAACCCGAGGACGACAACATGCCAGAAATCACCATGCCGCGGCTCTCCGACACGATGGAGGAGGGCGTCGTCGTCGCCTGGCTCAAACAGGTCGGCGACAAGGTCACCCGCGGTGACGTCCTCGCCGAGATCGAGACCGACAAGGCCCTCATGGAGTTGGAGGCCTACGACGACGGGGTGCTCGAACAGATCCTGGCCGAGCCGGGAACCCGTGTCTCCATCGGGAACCCGATCGCGCTGATCGGGGACGGTACCGGGTCGATCGCGAAATCCGTTCCGCCGGTGTCCGCTCCGCCCGTGCCGACCGAATCGGCAACCGACGGCGCTGCTGCGGCAGCATCGACGGCCGAAGTCGTTCGTACACAGGAGACTTCGATGGCGGCCGGTCAGGGTGGCCGCCCGAAGTCCTCGCCACTCGCTCGCAAGATCGCACGCGAACTGGGCGTCGACCTGGCCGCCGTGACCGGGACCGGCCCCGCCGGTCGGATCACTCGACAGGATGTGGATTCCGCCGCGCAGCGTATCGCTGTGTCCGCCGGCACCGCGGCGACGGCTGTCGCGGCCGCGGGTGTGATTGCAAGCGAATCGTCTCCTGCACAAGCGATTCCGGCCGGATACGACGATTTCGAGGAAGTGTCGCTCACCACCGTCCAGCAGGTGTCGGCCAAACGCCTCACCGAGAGCATGCAACAGGCGCCGCACATCTACCTGACCAGCGCCATCGACGTCACCGACCTGCTGGCCTTCCGCGCCGACATCAACGAGACACTGCGGATCGCCGGCGCCGGAAAGGTCAGTGTCAACGACCTGATCGTCAAGGCAGTGGCCGCGACACTGCGTGCCGACTCGTCGGTGAACGTCTCCTACGCGGGGGACAAGCTGCTGCGGCACAACGGCGTTCATATCGGGGTGGCCGTCGCGATCCCGGCCGGGCTTGTCGTGCCCGTCATCCGGGATGCCGACCGCAAGAGCATCTCCGAGATCGCCGCAGAGAGCCGGGACAAGGCAGAACGAGCCCGCGCCCGCAAGCTGCGCGCGGACGAAATGAGCGGCGGCACTTTCACGATCTCCAACCTCGGCATGTTCGGCATCGAACAATTCACCGCCGTGATCAACCCACCCCAAGCGGCCATCCTTGCCGTCGGCGCCGCCGCGGACGAGGTGCAAATGCTCGACGGTCAGGTCGTCGGTCGCAAGATTCTGCGAGTAACACTGTCGGCCGACCATCGCGCGGTCGACGGCGCCACGGCCGCCACCTTCCTCCAGCAACTGAAAGGTCTACTCGAACATCCACTCCGCATCGTTACCTGAACGGGGAATGATTCCGGGTGCATACCCGTCGGTAGCTGCCTAGGCTCACTGGGCTTTGTTGTTCAACCGCCTGGAGTTCCTCCGATGACAATGCCCCCGTCCTCCGCGCCCGGCCCCTCTGGTCGCGCGCAGCTCGGTTCGCCGATCGATACCGATGGCCCACGGGCGTCGCTGTATTCGCCGGAGTTCGCGGCAGACCCGCATGGCGCTTATCGCGAGATGCGGAAGAGATATGGGTCTTTGGTGCCGGTGGATTTGGCGCCGGGTGTGCCCGCCACCCTGGTAGTCGGGTACTACACGGCGCTTCGGATCTTCAACGACGAGGACCATTTCCCGGCCGACCCGCGCATCTGGCAGCAGGACATTCCCACCGGCTGCCCGGTGTTGCCGATGATGCAGTGGCGGCCGAACGCCTTGCGGAATGCCGGCAACGAGCACATCCGCTATCGGCAAACCAACACCGCGGGTCTGGACAAGGTCGATCCCTACTGGCTGCACGACACCGTGGCCCAGATCGCGACCCCGCTGATCAATTCGTTCTGTACGGCGGGGTCCGCGGATCTGGTTCGCGGGTATGCGTTTCCACTCGCCTTCGCGGTCCTCAACGCCATGCTCGGCTGTCCGGCCGAGATCGCACAGCAGGCCGCGACCGGTATGGCGGCAATCTTCGAAGGTGTCGACGCGGACCGTGGCAACAAGATGCTCGTCGGTGCGCTGCTGGAGCTCACGCAGCTCAAACGCGCCGAACCCGGCGACGATGTCACCACGCGGATGGTGCAGCACTCTTCCGGTCTGAGCGATACAGAGATGGTGCACCAGTTGGCCACGCTCTACGGCGCGGGCATCGAACCGCAGCAGAATCTGATCGTCAACACCCTGCTGCTGATCCTCACCGACGAGCGATTCGGCAGCGAAGTGCTCGGCGGTAGCCTCTCGACCAGGGACGCCCTCGATGAAGTGCTGTTCACCGATCCGCCGATGGCGAACTTCTGTATCAGCTTTCCGCGACAACCGATCCTGATCGACGACATCTGGCTGCCTGCCCATCAACCGGTCGTCATCAGCATGGCCGCCTGCAACAACGATCCCGAGATCAGCGTCGACCAGCACTCCGGCAACCGGTCTCACCTAGCGTGGGGCGCAGGTCCGCACGTGTGTCCCGCCAGCTCGATGGCCTACATGATCGCCCAGGACGCCATCGACCAACTCCTCGACGCGTTGCCAGAGATCCGACTAGCCGGATCGCTGTCCGACTTGACCTGGCGCCCTGGCCCGTTCCACCGGGCATTGACCGCGCTACCGGTCGTCTTCCCGCCGGCACCGCCGCTACCGGAGGTGTAGCGCGCCACCGCGACAGGTGGTGGTTCGGTCTGCCGAGCGTCGAATCACCCGAAGCGGCGGGAGCGGCCGTACTGGGGGAGGGATGAGCGCGTGGGGTGCAGAAGTGGCACGGTTGATCGATACCGCGACCGCGCCCATCCGGAATTGGGCCTACTGGAGGAAGGATGCCCCACCGGCCACCCTGCGCTCGGCGGTGATGTCCGGCGCGGGAGCGCAGGCATTGCCGACTGCGGCATCCACCTCGATCGGTTCGGACCCGAATCACCGATCGGTCGGACGATCGCCTCGAGCGGTGGGGTCAGCCCCAGGCGCGTCGGGTCGCAGGCATACCGGCATGTCCTTGTGCATCGGGCACGACGGCGAGCACCTGATGGATGCCGAGGCCGCCGTCCTCGAAGCCGAGGGCCGAGGCCGCCATGTAGAGCCGCCACACCCGTGCGCGGCCCTCGCCGACCAGTGAAACCGCCTGATCCCAAGCCTCTTCCAGATTGGCCACCCAGGCGCGCAGGGTCAGCGCATAGTGCTCGCGCAGCGACTCCACATCGCGCACTTCGAAGCCCGCGCGCTCCATGGCCAGCACGACCTCGCCGACATCGAGGAGTTCGCCGTCCGGGAAGACGTAGCGTCCGATGAAGGAGCGGCTACGCATGGTGGACCCGCCGGCCGAGGAGATCGCGTGGTTGAGCAGCCGTCCTTCAGGACGAAGCAAGGTGCGCAGGGTGTCGAAGTACGCCGCGGCGCGCTCGGTTCCGACGTGCTCGAACATGCCGATCGAGGAGATGGCATCGAATGTCTCGCCACGGAGTTCGCGATAGTCGGCGAGTCTGATCTCGACGCTCGCGGACATTCCCGCCTCGGCGACGCGCTCGCGCGCGAGATCGGCCTGCGCCTTGCTGATCGTGACACCGACCACCTGCGCGCCGTACATCGAGGCTGCGTGCATCGCCATGGAGCCCCAGCCGCAGCCGACATCGAGCAGCCGCATCCCCCGCTGCTCGGCCAGACCGAGTTTGCGGCAGATCAAGTCGTGCTTGGCGCGCTGGGCATCTTCGAGCGACAGCGCAGCATCCGCGCCGCCGCGACCGTCGTCGCCTGCTGCGGCGAACCGTGCGCAGGAGTAGGTCATGCTCGGCCCGAGCACCAACCGGTAGAAGTCATTGCCGACGTCGTAGTGATGGCTGATCGCCGCCGCATCGCGGTGTGTGGTGTGCAGTTTCCCGCGCCGCGGTCGTGCCTCCTCGGGGGGCGGTTGCGGCGGTCGACCGAGCGCGCCGAGTTGCCGCGCCGCGCCGATCGCTTTCCACGCGGCGTCGAGACCGAGGCGGGCGTCGCGGGGCGCCGTCGACTGCAGTGATCGAAGGATCTTGAAAAGGTCGCCGTCGAGATCGACGGTGCCGGAGACGAAAGCGCGGCCGAGACCGAGTTCGCCCGGCGCCCACACCAGGTGGCTGAGCGCGTCCTTGGATCGCACGCGCATCGTGCCCGGATACTCGCCCGCGGGATGGATTGTGCTTCCGTCCCAGAACTCGAACCCGATCGCCGGTCGGGGCCCGAGTGCGGCGCGCAGCAAAGGTCGAAACACGTCGGCGACTGTTGCCTGGTGGCCCATATGAACACTATGGCCCGCGCAGTCCGCTCAGGTGAACACCGACTCGGCAGAAGAGCCGCACAGATATGTCAATTCATGGACGCAACTACACAGGTGGTGCCGAGCAGCGGCGACCGCCGCCGCCCAGCGGAATGTCGACGACCGGAACGGCACGCAGTAGCGGGGGGTGCATCGCCATTCGTCGCCGAGAACGTGTTTCCGCCGCGCGGTGTCCTGATCGGCCTGGAGGCCGGCTCGCACGCACACTAGGCTTGCCGGGGTGAGCCGATTCGCCTGGGACCACAACGCGTACTACCACCGGGCCTTGCTTCGTCACCTCCCGACGCCGTGTGCGGATGTGCTGGATGTGGGTTGCGGCGCAGGCGCTTTCGCCACTGCGCTCGCTGCCCGAGTGCACCACGTCGATGCGCTCGACCGCTCGCTGGAGATGATCGCGGCGGCCGAACGCACGGTGCCCGACAATGTCACATGTGTGCGCGCCGACTTCCTGCGCGATGACATCGTCCCCGAAGGGCGTTACGACGCGGTCTTCTCGGTGGCCGCGCTGCACCACATGCCGCTTGCGGAAGCGTTGCCCCGTATGGCGGCAGCGCTGCGCCCCGGCGGGGTGCTCGCCGCGATCGCACTGCCCAGGACCGACCTGCCCCGCGAACTCCCCATCGAGCTCGCCGCATTCGCCGCGCAGCGAGTATTCGCCGCGGTATTTGCTACGGCCAGGGCCACGAGCGGAGGCGATTGGTACGCACGAGAACCCACGCATGGGGAGATGCCCGTCGTGCTCGACCCGTCCCTGACGACGCGCGAAGTCCGCGACGAGGCGACTGCGGTCCTGCCCGGCGCAGACGTCCGCCGCTTGCTCTTCTGGCGCTATATTTTGGTCTGGCGCAAGCCCCCGGCCGGCTAGCGGCGAACTATTCCGCGGTGGAAGCCGCCCGGGTGCGCTGTTGCGTCGCGATCCGGATTCGGCTGTCGCGCAGTTCAATCGTGAGCGGGCAGCTCGCATCCATCGGGACCACAGACGTCCGCACCGCCGGCCATCTGCACGAGGGGTTCACGATCGCCCCATGCCTGATCGAGAGCTTGGGCGAACACCGTGGATGGCTGGGCGCCGGAGACGCCGTACTTCCGGTCGATGACGAAGAAGGGGACACCGGTGGCGCCGAGCTGCGCTGCCTCCTGTTCGTCGGCGCGCACCGCGTCGGCGTAGGCATCGGGGTCGGCGAGCACCGCGCGGACGCCCGTTTCGTCGAGGCCGGCGCCGATTGCGATCTCGGCCAACCGCTGGTGGTCGCCGAACAAGGACTGCTGCTCCGCGAAGTTCGCGCGGTAGAGGGCGTCGAGCAGCTCGTCCTGCTTGCTCTGCGCCAGCGCGTGGTGCAACAGCCGGTGCATATCGAAGGAGCTGCCGTAGTCGCGCCCCTCGGTCAGGTACGGCAGACCGAGCTCGGCGGCCTGGGCGCCGATGCCGCGTTCATTGGCCGCCGCTTGCGCCTCGCTGATCCCGTATTTGCGCGCGATCTTCGCGATCACCGGACCTGATTCGTCGGCCGACAGCGTCGGATCCAATTCGAACGAACGATGCACCACCTCGACGTCGTCGTGGTGCGCGAACTCCGACAACGCCCGCTCGAAGCGCGCTTTCCCCAGGTAGCAGAAGGGGCAGTTGATATCGGTCCAGATCTCGACCTGCACGGTCATCCTCTCTCGTCGTCGCCCCCGGCCACCATCTGGCAACATCTCGGCGACCGCATCTGTTCCCGCCATCCGTGACGCGGCCGTGATCGGTGCGCCGCGGGTGGTCGTCTACGTCGTCGGTGACATCGCCGACACCGAGTCGATCACCGCCTTCGTAGAAGACCCCCTGGCATTCCGCAACGCCCGCGCCGGATGCACGTCGTCGAGGTATCGCGCGAAAGGCGATGGGCAAGGCGCGGAAGAAGCTGCTGCTTTCTTGCCGCTGATCAGCGGACCGTGACGGCGACGCTCTGAATCAGATTGTTTCCCATGCCCTGGAGGTTCCACACCGATGCGGTCGGCTGGATACCGCCATCGGCATCGGTGGCGCGGCAGCTCAGCAGATACTCACCAGGGCTGGCGTCCCACACGTAACTCCACCCGCGCCAGGCGAATTCGGCGGGCGCGGGACCCAGTAGAGCTTCCTGCCACACGCCATCGATGCCGACCTCGACGCCTGCCACGGGGGCCGTGCCGCACCACGCACGACCGCGAATCGTGACGGCGCTCGCTTCGACCGTGCGCCGCCGGGTCTGGAAGTCCGGAATTCCTGGTGGAATCATCAACGCACGCACTCTAATTCGAGATACGGGCTCCCCGGGATCGTGATTGTGCTGTTGATAGCGGTAGGCCGACGTTTGCTGGAACCCGGTGAACGGCTGGTCGACGACCTCTATCTCTCGCAGCCATTTGACGCTCGTCATGCCATACCACCCGGGCACGAGCAGCCGCAGCGGAAAGCCGTGCTGCGGCGGCAACGCCGCGCCGTTCATCTCGTACGCGAGCAGCGTTTCGGGTCGACCGCATTCGCCGATGCCGAGCGAGCGCTGGTAGTTGTGCTCGACGTTGTCCTGGAAACCGCGATCGGCGCCGGTGAAGACCACCTCGACCGCCCCGTCTCGCACACCACATTCGTCGAGGACGCCGCTCAGCGGTGTGCCCGTCCACGATGCGGTGCCGATCGCCTCCAGTCCGCAGGGCTGGCTGACGTTGCGCGGGTCCATCGCGGTGCGTCCATTGCCGGCGCATTCCAGGGTGACCGTCGTCGTCGTCGCGGGCCGGGATCTGATGTCTTCGACAGACAGGTCGAGTTCTCGCTCGATGCTTCCGGTGACGCGCAACCGCCAGGTCGATGCGTCGACCTCGGGTATATCGAAATGAATCAGCAAGTAGTGCAGGCCGATCGGCGTGATGTCGTAGCGCATGCCTTCCAGCGGCATGCCATGGTTGCGCGTGGCAAGGGCGAGCTCGTCGAACCGCACGCCCTCTGCACGCGAGATGAGCTCGGTCATGTGCCCGGGCCGATGTTCTGATTGAGGTGGAACAGGTTGTGCGGGTCATAGGTTCGTTTGGCCTCGGTAAGCCGTTGGTAATTCCCGCCGTAATTCTCGGGTACGCGGGACCGGTCGTCGTCGTCCATGAAATTGATGTAGCCGCCGGGCTCGGAGTGTGGTGCGGTCGCGTTGTAGTAATCGCGAACCCATTGAATGCGCTCTGCGTCGTCGGCGGGATCTTGCCAGGAGGCCAGAATCACGGTCGCGAACGTCGCGTTGCGATAGGGGAATGCGCTGTCCGCTGCCGCGACTCGGTGGCAGGCGCCGTTGATCGGGTACATATGCATCGTCGCGCTCACCTCGGGCACTTTCGGGCCGTAGATCAGGTGTTGTTCGATGGCAGCGTCGGTCAATTCGGTGACGAAGCTGCCTTTCCAGTAGCTGCGGATGCCCTTGGGGAAGATCGCGTCGAACGCGGTGTTCAGGGCTGGATAGGGCATCGGCCCGACCATTTCGCCGACTCTGGGCGCCAGGTCTCGGAACGGCTGCATCGCTTCTTCACCCTTGTCGAGCGGTCCGGCCCAATGCACGATCGCGGCGCAGAGCGTGTCGCCGTGCCGGTCGGCGGGGATGAACTCCAGCGGCGGAGCGATCTGGAAGGCGGGAAATGCGCCGTAGGCTTCGGACGCGACGGGGATGAAGTCTCGGAAAAAGCGCAGCAGTGCCCCTGCTTGCTCGAGTTCGTAGAAGAACAGGCCGACGTAGACCTCGTCGACGGGGTGTAGCCGGTACTCGAACGACGTGACGACGCCGAAGTTGCCACCGCCGCCGCGCAGCGCCCAGAAGAGGTCTTCGTTCTCGGTCGGGCTCGCGGTCAGTGCCTGCCCGTCGGCCGTGACCACATCGGCCGACAGCAAGTTGTCGATCGTCAATCCGTATGCGCGGGAAAGATATCCGATACCACCACCGAGGGTGAGCCCGGCAATGCCGGTGGTCGACACGATCCCGCCGGTCGTCGCGAGCCCATAGGTGTGTGTCGCGTAATTGAAGTCGCCCCAGGTTGCCCCGGCCCCGGCTCGTGCGGTGCGAAACCTCGGGTCGACGTGCACCCAGCGCATCAGTGACAAGTCGATGACGACGCCGCCGTCGTTGGTACCGAATCCGGGCGCGCTGTGCCCGCCGCCCTTGATCGAGAGATCATGTCCTGCGTCGCGCGCGAAGTTCACTGCCGCGACGACGTCGGCGACTTGCTCCGGTCGGATGATGACCAGCGGACGGCGATCGAACATTCCATTGTGGACCGTGCGTGCCTCGTGGTAACCCGGATCGTCGGCGGTAATGACAGGTGCGCGCACCAGTTCGCGCAATTCTTGCAATGTCGTGCCCATCGATATTCCCCTATCGTGCGGCGAATGGCGCGTAAGCTTCGGCACTGCTCGAAAATTCGGCCGAAATCGCTTGTCGCGATTCGGAATTCGGTGAAAGGTCGAAGCGCTCGTCTGCGTTCCGGGGTCTCGCCGCTGGTTGCATTTATCGAATAAGAATCTCGCCGATCTCCCGACCCGCGTTTGCGTCCATCGATAGTGACGGAGGTAGCTAAGTATAGGACTCGAGCGGCGCGAGGAGTTGAAAGCCCGCTTCCTCTTGCGTTCGATGTGCCGACGCCTGCTGTGGGCAGATGACCGCGACAAGGCTAGGCCCCAGCTCATCTGTGTCCAGCTGGGGCCTAGTTGTATTTCATGCAGCCCGTTCGGGCAATTCACCTACGCAAGGTTTCGATGCACACGTACAGGAGTTTCTATCTCTGCGACGACGTGGGCGATCGGTCGGGTCTTGCATCGCTGGACCAGGCGTCGGCGGCCTTCAATACCGAGCGGGGCGTTTGCGGTGCGTCACTGCTGTCTCCTATCGAGTCCCAACCGGCTGTGGCGACCTTGTCACGCGCTGGACAGTTGGTTGTTCAGGCGGTGGGTGATGTCAGCTGTTGCCCGTTGCCGTTGATCGTGCCTGTCGTGCTCGGTCAAGGAGGATGAGCGGGACAGCGGCTGCGGCGAGAGCGGTTCCGATCAAGTACACCGAGGTGAGAGCGGCACCGTGTGTGAGTGTCGCGGCGGCTAGCACGGGTGTGATGCTGATGCCCAGCTGGAAAGCCGACACGGTTGTGGCGCCCGCGATGGTGGGGGCATCGGCCGCGATGGCGAATACGCGCCCGTAGAGGGCGGGGTTGAGCACGAATGCGGCGATACCTGTCAGGAACACCGCAGGCGCCACTGCCCAGATCTGCTCGATCACGACAACCATGACGACCGACAGAATCACAACGCCGACCGCGCCGGTGATCAGTGCGAAGTGAGGGCGCTGATCGGAGATCCTGCCACCGATGGAAAGACCGATGAAGGCGCCCACCCCAAAGAGCGTCAGGATGGCCGGGATCCAGACCTCAGGGATACCAGTGATGTCGGCGAGCATGGCCGCGAGATAGTTGAACGAGATCATGTGCGCCGCGGTGGTCAGGATGGTGATCCCGTATACGCCCCACAGCGATGGGTTCCGCATCGTGGCGAGTTCCCGCGACAGGCTCGACCCGGTGGCCGGGTCGGTGGCCGATGTGCCGGCGGGGAGTCCGACTACGCAGGCAATGGCTCCAGCGAGGGTCAGGACCACGACGGCCCAGAATCCTCCGCGCCATTCGGTGAAGTGGCTGAGCAGCGTCCCGGCGGGACCACCGGCGACCATGGCTACGCTGAGGCCGCTGACCACGACGCCGGACGCGCGAGCGTTGCGGTCCGGGGTTACCAAGCTGATCGCGGTCACCGACGCCACAGCGAAGAAGCCGGCGTAGGCGAGTCCGGAAACGACCCTGGAGAGCAGCATGACTTGGTAGTTGCCCAGCAGGCCGACGATGATGCTGACGGCAAAGACCACCTGGGTGGCAACCAGGGCGGTGCGACGTGGCCAGCGGAGGCTGAACACGGCGAAAAGCGGCCCGCCGAAGACAACGCCTAACGCGAACGCGGTGATGAGCATTCCGGCTGAGGAGAGCGCGACGTCGAGATCGGTGGCGACCGCGGGCAGGACTCCAGCCATCAGGAATTCAGCACTGCCCATCGCGAACAGGCTGAAACCCAGCAGATACACCCCGGCAGGCAGCCTGTCGGAGCGACTGGTCCGGGACGACTCTACGGTGGTGGCCATCAGCAAACACCCCCAACTTCGAGCCCGTCTCGAGCGACCGCAGCGGACAGGTCTTGTTCCAACAGCCAACCGGTCATGCTGATGGCGGCAGTCGAGCCCGCGCCAGCGGCGGCGATGACCTGGGCTCGGGGGTTGACCACGTTCCCGGCTGCCCAGACCCCGGGGATCTCGGTGGCACCCTGGGCGTCGACGGCAAGAAATCCACTGACCGGGTCCGGGGCCACGCCTAGTGCGGTCAAGATCGCGTCATGCGGTTTTGGGCGAGGAGCGACGAAGATGGCTTCGCACGGGACGATTTCGCCGTTGTCGAGTTCGATCCCGACGAGGTTTCGGGTCGCGGTGCCGGTACTTGTCACGACCTGGGTTACCCATCCGTCGATCAACCGCACGCCGTATGCCGTGAGGCGCTGCCGCTGCGCATCGCTGAGTTCTATGCCGTTGAGGCAGAACGTTACCGATGAGCTGTAGCGGCGCATCAGTGCTGCCAGATGCGTCGATACCGTCGCCATAGTGCTGCCGATCACGACGATCGTCTTGCCCCGCACTTCGTAGCCGTGGCAGTGCGGGCAGTGGTGCACCTCGGATGCCCATCGCTCGGATAGCCCCGGGATGTCAGGGAGATCGTCGGTCATCCCGGTTGCGACCAGCACCGACCGAGCCCGCAATGCGTCCCCGTCGGCCGGCCGCATCTCGAGCGTGCCGTCCTGCTTGCGCTGCGCGTCGACCACTGAAGCCCGCACGAGCGACCCGCCGTACGCCGTGAACTCGGCTTTTCCCGCCGTGATGTACTCGCTCGGCGACATGCCATCGCGTGTCAGGTACCCGTGCATGTGGTCGGCAGATGCGTTCCGGGGCGGACCACCATCAACGACCAAGGTCGCGAACTGTGCTCTCGCGAGTACGACGCCGGCTGATAGCCCAGCAGCCCCATCACCGATAATGATTGTGTCCCAAAACACCTCTGACACTGAGTTGTTCGTTGTATCCGTTGTTGCGTCCATTCGGATCACCTCCGAACCGGAGCATCAGGGATGCCACCCGAAACCAACAAAAACTGTTGCTGAATCCGGGACACATTGATCGAAATCCGGGACACATTGATTGACTGGATCTCATGGAAGAGCAACCGAGTGTCGATGCCGTGATCGAGCAGATTGCTCCGCGGGGCGAGCTCGTCGTCGCTGCTGTGGGCAGATCTGCTCACGGCAGCGCGAGCCGCTTTTCGGGCTGTCGGTGCGGCACGGTGGACGTATGGCTCACGACGACAACAACACTCGAATGTTCAGCTGGCGAGCTCGCGAGCAACTGCTCAGCCGCCGCATACTCGTGCTCGACGGTCCGCTCGACGATGACAACGGGACGTTGCTGATGACGCAGCTGCTCACGCTCGCCGCGGAGGACCCGGAGGCAGGTATTTCGCTGTGGATTCATTCTCCCGGCGGCTCGGTGCCCACGATGCTCGCGATCCGTGACGTCATGCGGCTCGTGCCGTGCGAGGTGTCCACGCTCGCACTCGGATTGGCATGCAGTGCAGGGCAATTCCTGTTGTCCTCCGGCAGCAGAGGGCGTCGTTTCGCCTTGCCGCGCGCCAGGGTGCTCATGCATCAGGGCTCGGCCGGCATCGGTGGCAGCGCGGTCGACGTCGAGGTCCAGGCCGAAGACCTGCGGTACACGGTGGACACCGTGCTCGGCATCATCGCCGAGGACACCGGGCAGCCCTTCGATCGGATCTACGAGGATTCGCTGCACGACCGCTGGTTCACCGCGACACAGGCCAAGGAGTACGGCTTCATCGACCACATTGTCGACTCGTTCGGGCAGATCGTGCCCCAACGCCAGCGGATCGGAATTTCGGCATGACCAGCTACACGATTCCCAATGTCATCGCGCAGCATCCGCGCGGCGGTGAGCGGATCACCGACATCTACTCGCACCTGCTCGCCGAGCGGATCGTCTACCTCGGCACGCCGATCGACTCGGGTGTGGCGAATGCGCTGATCGCACAGCTGCTGCATCTGGATTCGGAGGCACCTGAGCAGGAGATCAACCTGTACATCAACTGCGAGGGCGGCGACCTGTCTGCGATGCTCGCGGTGTACGACACCATGCAGCACATCGGCGCACCGGTGCAGACCACCTGCGTCGGTCAGGCCATCGCCGTCGGTGCGGTGTTGCTGGCGGGCGGGGCGCCCGGCCGCCGCGCCATGCTTCCGCATGCCCGAGTGGTATTACACCAGCCCGCCTCACGCGGACAGGGTGCGATTCCCGACCTGATATTGCAGGCCGACGAGCTCGTGCGGATGCGCGCGGAGATCGAGTCCATCCTGTCCAAGCACACCGGACAGCCGCCGGAACGGCTGCGGCACGACACGGACCGCGATCGAGTTTTCACCGCGCAGGCCGCCGTCGACTACGGTCTCGTCGACCGCCTGCTGGAAGCGCGCTCCTGACTCGGCGGCGCTGAATTGCCCTGCGACACCAGATGATCAGGAGTGGCTAGGCCGCGAGCGCCAGCATTGTCGGCCCGGTGCCCGACCGCGGTGTGGACCGGGGGAGAAGGGTGAGCCGGCGATGAGCGCGCAGTTCGTCGGCCACCTGCTCGGTCAGTCCCCCGAGGGTGGTGCCGAGAGCCCCGGCCAGCGCGGCGATCATCTCGCTCGAGGGTTCCTTGCGACCACGCTCCACCTCGGACAGGTATTGCGGTGAGACGCCGGCACGTCCTGCCGTTTCGGCGATGGTGTCGCGCTGGTCCTGTCGAAGCGTGCGTAACTGTTGTCCGAGCACTTCACGCCACAGCGGCTCCCGTTCGGACTGCTGCTCCGGTTGTCGACGCTGCTCGTCGCGTCCACCGGGGATCGAGTGCAGTCTCGGATGCTCGGTCATAGTCAGAGCGTAAGGCCACCTCGGCCCAGTGTGCCTAGTTATTACGCTCTGGGCGTACGAACTCTGTCGACGATGTTCGGCCCACTGCCGCGACCGCTGTCGGGTCAGGTCAATCGGTCGGCCACGGTGCCGAGGCCCCGCCGATCCATCCAGCTCGGCTGATCCACCTCGGCCGGGAATTGAGCAGGCTGGGGCGATGACATCGTTCGGCTACGTATCAGCCCGGGCCGTCGGCATATTCGGCGATCTGCTCCATCACTTCCTGAAATTCCGCCGAGACGTGCAGTTCGAGCTCGTCACCGGACTCGCGAACCTCGGCAGCGAGTTCGATGATGCCGTCGTTCCACCAATAGACCGACGGGCTCACGGGGGAAGGCCGCTCGGCGTGCGTCACCATCGCCATTTTCGCCAGCGTGCCCACGGTGACATAGGCGTCCGTGCCATTGAGCGGGTGAATAAAGACCGTGCCCTCGCACGGGACCACGAATGCCGCACCCCAGTGTCCGACCACTGGATACGCGCCGAGCCAGCGCACATGTGCGCTGGCATAGTCGCCTGAGCCATAGAGGCCGAAGATCCGCTCGCCGTCTTCGTCTTCGAGATCTTCGACTGTGAGAAGTCCGTCGTCGTGGGTATTGTCCTCCGCGAGCTCGAACAGGTCCTGTTCCGGAATCTGCCAGTGGGACAGGCGGTCATAGGTGACCGCGACGATCGTATTGACCTGATCGATCACCACCCGCTGCGCGAGTCCAGGAGCAAGGGTTCGTGTCACGACCGGGATACCGACGTCCGCCATATCCTCCGGGTACATCCGTGCCCGCAGTAGTGGCCGTATCCGTTCGAAGTCGTCCAGGTCGAGCGGGTCCGTCGCCGTGACGTCCAGCTCGGCGAACATCGTGCTCAGATGATCCGCCACCAAGGCGGGCCACTGGTCCTGCGGCTCCGCGGCGACCTTGCGGCGCAGATTGTCCAACGGCAGCACCGAGTCGGACGCCCCGTTTCCCGACAACAGCAATTCGTCGGATTCGATTGTGTAGGAATAGCCGTGGTTCTGCACGATCGTCTCGACCAACGTGAGCAGCAGATCTGCGGAGTCGGCGCCATGCCCGGCCTCGACGCGCGACCACAGCCGGGTGAACTGGTTGCCGTCGCGAACGCGGACGGCTTTGGTGACGTATTCCATGGGAGCCAGCTGCGCAGCGTCCGCTTCGAGCGCGACACACGGCATGCCCGCGTATTTTCCCTGCCCCCAGAGCCACTCGCCGCCACCTGCTCGCAATAGCGTCTCGCCGAGGTACCCGACGGCGGCCTTGACGACGGGTAGGGCAGAGGGTTCCTTCATGATGGCCGGATCCGGTAGTGCCGCAAGGACGAACTGTTCCAATTCGGCCAACGACTCCGGCGAGTAGTCGGCGAAGAACCCAGCCGAATAGGTGGCGAACACATCTGCAACCAACGGCGCGAGCTGCCGCCGCCAGGCCGCCACCCGCTCTTCATCGGTCTCGGCAGGTACGTCGATCCAGAAGCTCACATCACCACTCCGCTAGGCAAGGCAACACGAGATCCCGCGCGCCGCACCGTTTTCTACAGCCTCGGCGCGAGCTGAGCAACCGTCGGGCTTGCCAAGGCTGGGATCCGCAGCAGCCGGCTGGTTCGACGCGAGGCAGGTGCCGACGCTCTCGGCTGAAGTCTTGCGCCGCAGCATGACCGGCGTGGGCGGCTACCGCACGCCGGTCGTGGCTGTCGATATCGGCTTGGTGTCAGTCGGCCGAGACTTCGCTGCGGTCACCGCTCCAGAGGGTGTGGAACTTGCCTTCGGCGTCGATGCGCTCGTAGGTGTGTGCACCGAAGAAGTCGCGCTGGCCCTGGGTGAGTGCGGCCGGGAGACGCTCGGCCCGCAGGGCGTCGTAGTACGACAGCGACGAGGCGAATGCAGGCACCGGAATGCCGAGCAGGGTTGCGGTGGAGACCACGCGCCGCCAGCTGTCGATGGCCGTTTCGATCGCTTCGCGGAAGTACGGAGCGAGGATCAGGCTCGGCAGGGCGGGGTTCTCGTCGTAGGCCTCCTTGATCCGGTTCAGGAAGCGGGCCCGGATGATGCAGCCGCCACGCCAGATCGTGGCCAGGTCGCCGGGGTGCAGGTCCCAGTTGTATTCCACACTGCCTGCGGCGATCTGATCGAAGCCCTGCGCATAGGCGACGACCTTCGACGCATAGAGCGCCTGCCGGATGTCTTCGGTGAATTGCGCTACGTCGGTCGGCTTATCGGCCAGCTTGCCGGAGGCGAGGCCGACCGCGGCTTTGCGCTGGGCCCTGGACCCGGACAGCGCCCGCGCGAACACCGCTTCAGCGATACCGGTCACCGGAATCCCGAGATCGAGCGCAGCCTTCACCGTCCAGCGGCCGGTGCCCTTCTGCTCGGCGGCGTCGACGATGACATCGACCAGCGGCTTGCCCGTCTTCGCGTCGACCTGTTCGAGCACCTCGGCGGTGATCTCGACGAGATAGCTCTCCAGATCGCCGGAGTTCCATTGGGTGAACACCTCGGCGATCTGCTTGGCGCCGAAGCCGAGCGCATCGCGGAACAGGTGGTAGGCCTCGCCGATCAGCTGCATGTCGGCGTACTCAATGCCGTTGTGGACCATCTTGACGAAGTGCCCCGAGCCGTCGGGCCCGATGTGGGTGCAGCAGGGCGTGCCGTCGACCTGCGCCGCAATCGATTCCAGCAGCGGGCCGAGCGAGTCGTAGGACTCCTTCGGGCCGCCGGGCATGATCGAGGGACCGTTGAGCGCGCCCTCTTCGCCGCCGGAGATGCCCGCGCCGACGAAGTTCAGTCCACGTTCCTTCATGGCCGCTTCACGGCGAATGGTGTCGGTGTAGAGCGCATTGCCGCCGTCGATGATGATGTCGCCCGGCTCCATGGCCGCCGCGAGCTCCTCGATGACGGCGTCCGTCGGATCGCCCGCCTTGACCATGATCAGCACCCGGCGCGGCTTCTCCAGCGCCGCGACGAATTCCTCGATGGTCTCGGTGCGCACGAAGTCGCCGTCGTCGCCGTGCGCCTCGAGCAGGGCGTCGGTCTTGGCTACGCTGCGGTTGTGCAGCGCCACTGTATAGCCGTGCTTGGCGAAGTTTCGGGCGATGTTGCTGCCCATGACTGCCAGGCCGGTAACCCCGATCTGTGCGCGCGCTGTAGAGGTCGCCATGAATCCGCTCTCTTCGTTCGACAGGTGCAATGTGCGTGACCGCGCGAAGCTGTTCGGCCTCGACCTTTCTACCCCTTCGGTCGCCTCGATGACGAACACACCCGCCGAGTCGATGGGTCGGGCTTATTCCAGGTGGTCGCGCCGGAGTCGATTCTCCTGACTGGTAGCTGTATGTGTGCTGTACCTGATTATCTACGTTCGTAGGTGGAGTAGTAGATCTGTAGCTATCTCTTGTCAGGCTTAGTTCGTGCAATGTACCAGCGCGGCCACTACCCGCTCACACCTATGAGACAACACACTGCCGAACTGTTACTGGTTTTCGATTTCATAACCAGTAACCTGTTGTCAACGCTGCAGCGGATAGTTTGCTGACGCAAGTGATGTCCACCGGTGCGGCCGTAGAATCGAGGAACGTCATGGACGAGCATCTGGATCTGAAGGTGGTGATCGTCGGCGGTGGGTTCGGCGGACTCGGCATGGGGGTCGCGCTGAAGCAGGCGGGAATCGACAGCTTCGCGATACTGGAGAAGGGCGGCGATGTCGGCGGGGTGTGGCGGGAGAACACCTATCCCGGCTGCTCGTGCGACATTCCGTCGCACCTGTACTCGTTCTCGTTCGCGCCGTACCGCAGCGCGAGGACGCGGTACCCGGGCCAAGAAGAGATCCTGGCTTATCTTCGCGGAGTGGCCGACAACTACGACCTGCTGCCGCACCTGCGCCTGCACACCACCGTCGCCGAAGCGTCCTATCGCGAGGACATCGCTCGGTGGGAATTGACCACCGGGACCGGACAGCGCATCGTGGCCGACCTCCTCGTCTTCGCCGTAGGCCAGTTGCATCGCCGCTATATCCCCGACATCCCGGGCCGCGCGGACTTCACCGGCGCAGCCTTCCACTCGGCGCACTGGGATCATTGCCAGGACCTGCGCGGCCGGGATGTGGCGGTGGTCGGCACCGGATCCAGCGCCGCGCAACTGCTGCCGAAGATCGCGGCCGATGCCCGCACGGTGACCGTGTATCAGCGCACTCCGCACTGGGTGTTGCCGAAACCGTCGGCCGAGTTCGGCTCGATCAGCCGCTGGGTGTTGCGGACGCCGGGCGCTCACCGGCTCTACCGGCGGGCCCTGTACTACGGCGCCGACATCGCGTTGGCCCCGATCATGCACCGCGGCTGGTCCGCCCGGCCGGCCCAATGGGTGGCACGCACCCACTTGCGACGACACGTCAGTGATCCGGCACTACGCGCGGCCCTCACTCCCGGCTATCCGATCGGCAGCAAGCGGATCGTTTTCGACAGTTGGTTCTATTCCACCCTGGGCCGGGAGAATGTCGAGCTGGTCACCGATCCCATCGCGCGCGTCACCCGGAACGGGATCGAAACCGGCGACGGCACGCATCGGCGCGCGGATGTCATCGTGTGGGCCACCGGTTTTCGGGCGCCGGAGTTCCTGACGCCGATGACGGTCCGCGGACGGGGCGGTCGACTCCTGCACGAGCAATGGTCGGATGGGGCGGAGGCGTTTCTGGGGTTGGCCGTGTCCGGATACCCCAACGCATTCCTCATCGCCGGACCGAACTCGTTCAATCCGGCGGGCAGCAACCCCGGCATGAAGGAACACCAGATCGCCTACATCATGGCCTGTCTGCGGTGGCGCGACGCAATCGGCGCCCCGGCGATCGAGGTGAGCGGCGACGCGATGCAGCAGTACCGGCAATGGCTGGCACAGGCCATCGCCAAAACCGTGTGGCCCGCGACCGGCAGGAGTTGGTACAAGCACGAGAACGGGCGCGTCACCAACCCATGGCCGGCCTCGGCACGAACCTTCGCACGCATGCTGCACCACCACCCCGCGGAGGCATTCGTAGCTGTCGCAACGAACCTCGATGCGACGGTGACGCCACTACCGATCCGCCAGCACCCCCCGACCCACGACGAGGCCACACCGACGGCATCGTGACCAGGACGGTCGGTGGCTATCGACCATCGGTCGCGACATCGTGGCACAGCTCGTCGATCACCTGCTTGCGCACATGGGACACGGTGACGATGCGAGCGCGGTCGCCGACGGTGGCCAAATGGTATTTCCGACAGATCCATTCGGCGGGCCGGTCGAAAGTGACCATGATCGACAGGGGATTTCGGGAAGGACGCAGCCCGGCGTCGGCGAGTTTCTCGACAGCCCGCTCGGCCATCTCGAGGGAGGTCTGTGCGGTCAGCTCCAGCCCTGCCATCCCCTGTGCGGCCAATGACTGCCAGATCAGTGCGACAGCCAGCCCGCTGCGACATCCGGCAAGGGTGGCATCGGTCGCGCCGATGTACTCGCCTGCCACTTCCGAGCTGACCAGTTCGGACCGGCACAGCGCGAGTGCGCTCGGCATCGGCATGCCGAGCGCCTTGTGCATGCACACCGTGACGCTGCCGACTTCCTCGCGCACGAAACCCCACGACGCCCGCTCCGGGGTGAACGGCAGGATGAGCCCGCTCAGTGCCGCATCCAGGTGCACATACACCCGGCCCGCCGCCGATGCCGCCGTGATGATGGCGTCCACGTCGTCGATCGCGCCCGTCATGGTGGTGCCGATGTTCGCGACGACGACGGCGCCGCGGCCGGTGTCTGCGGCGCACGCGCGGGCCAGCGCGTCGATGTCGATCCGGCCCTGCTCGTCACAGTCGACGACGACCAATTCCTTGCGCATCAGTTTGGCGCTCTTACGGACCGAATAGTGGGTTGCCCGACTGCAATAGATTCTGGCTTCCGGTAGCAGATCACACCCGCGGTCGAGGCCGAACTGATTGGCCTCGGTGCCGCCGCCGGTTACGTATCCGTAAGTCCGGCTCGGATCTCCATTGGCGAGCCGGGCGACGAAGTCGACGACGGCCAGCTCCATGTCCTTTACGCCGACGCGCGCTTTGTCCTCGCTGTCCGGGTCGCCGACATTGGTGGCGAAGATGTCGAGCAGTCCGGCGAACCTGCTGAAGCCGAAGTCGAGATTGGCGGGGAACCCCACGATGTAGGGCGCTTCGGCCCGCATCTCGGCAATGAAGGCGTCCAGCGGCGCGCACGATTCCTGCGCCGGTCGAGGGGAGTGGCCGATCCGGTACCGGTCGGAGTTCGAGAGATTCATGTGTACCGCCTGATGGGGGAGAGCTATACGAGCTCGATCGGCAAGGTGGCATAGCCGTGCAGAAAGTTCGAATACAGCGGTCGTGGTCTGCCGGTGGGGATGATGGTTCGGGCCGTGCGCCGCATCTCGTCCAGCACGATCGCAAGCTCCAAGCGGGCCAGATGCGCACCGACGCAGAAGTGCGGACCGTACCCGAATGCCAGATGGGGATTGGGCTTTCGATCGAACTGCACCGCATCAGGGTCGGAGAATCGAGTCTCGTCCCGGTTCGCGGAGACATTCCACATCGTGACGATTTCTCCCGCCGTGATGTGCGTGCCGTGTATTTCTACGTCGATGTTCGCGACACGTCCGAAATGCATGGTGGGAGCGAAGCATCGGATGACCTCTTCGACCGCCGTGCCGAGATCGCCCGCTGCCTCGAAGCGGTCCCATAGGCGCGCATCCTCGGCGAAGGCGTGTACCGCGTTGATCATGGTCAACCGGCTGGTCTCGTCGCCGCCCAGAATGATGCTGTAGCAATTGGTGACGATCTGCTCGTCCGACAGTGGCGCGTCCTCGAATTCCTCGCCGATCAGCGCGGTGATCAGGCCTTCGGCCGGGTGCCGGCGCTGGTCCTCCACATGGTCGAGCAGGCACAGCAGTATCTCCTGGCGCGCGGCCAAGGCCGAGACATTCGACTGCGTGGCGTCTTCGGAGCTCAGGGCCTGCTTGGTCAACGACACCAGCAGGTCGTGATCACTGTCCGGAATGCCGAGTAGGTCGCAGATGGTCCAGATCGGGATCCGAGAGGCGATCTCCTCCGCGAAATCGAAAGTGCCCGAACCCGACCATTCGGCCAGCAATCGCCTGGTGCGTTCCTGAATGCGGGGTGCCAACGCGCGCACCGCATCTCGTGTCAGCGCCGCTGTCATCAGCCGACGCAGGCGGGTGTGCCGGGGTGGGTCGGTCACTGCCAGCATGGCGCCCGCCGCGTTGTCCCGACCCGCCAGCAGGGTGAGCAGGACGTTGCCCCGTTGCGAGGTGAATCGCTTGCTGTCGCGGTATACGGTCACCGCCGGGTCGTAGCCGCAGACCACCCAGAATCCGGGGTGGCCGGATGCACCCTCGTGCCAGAAGATCGGATGCCGGCGACGTCGGTCGCGCCAGAATTCCGACATGTCGGCGCGCAAATGTGTCGTCGGTTCGGTGAGATCCCAGACGTGCGTGTCATCCGGGCTCGTCGACCGGACTGCTCCGGTCATCTCCCGATCACCAACTCCGATTCCGAAATCGACAGCAGCGCAGCCAGTTGCGCGGGCGACGGGGCATCGAGCAGCATCCGCATCGTCATGTGCACGCCGAGGACTGTCCGGATCCGTCGGGTGAGCTTGGCGGCTTCCATTGATTCACCGCCGAGATCGAAGAAGCTGTCCGCGGGATGGAACTCGGGCAGGCTCAACGTTTCCGCGAACAGTTCGCACAGCACCCGTTCCGCCGGTGTCATCGTCTCCGGCGCAGTGCGGTGCGGGCCGGTTTGGCGGACCGATTCCGTCACAGCGGCGTAGTCGGTCTTTCCGTGCGGTGTGCGCGGCAATTCGGGGCGGATCTCGACGCGATCGGGCAGTAGATAGCCGGGGAGGTGTTCGGTGAGGAAACCCTTGACCTCGCTCGCACCGATCGCATCGTCGACCACGATGCAGCAGACCAGCTGCGTGTCGGTCGACACCACGGCCGCTTGGCGCACACCGGGGCACCGCAGTGCGATGGTTTCGATTTCACCGGGCTCGATGCGCCGACCGCGCAACTTGATGCGTCGGTCCATGCGTCCGAGGAATTCGAGCTGGCCATCGGGGAGCTGCCGGACGAGATCGCCCGACCGATAGAACCTTCGGCCGGTCACCAGGTCGTCGATGAACGCCGCCGCGGTCTCCTGTGGCAATCCCAGATATCCGTGTGCGACTCCGAGTCCGCCGATCCAGAGCTCGCCCGCGGCACCCGGCTCTGTGTCCGTGCCGTCGTCACCGACGATCCGCAAGGTAGTGCCCTCGATGGCGCGGCCGATCGGGATGGGTAGTGCCGCACCGACCAGCGGATCGCTGATGGTGGCACACACGGTGGTTTCGGTGGGCCCGTAGGAATTGATGAGATGGTGCCGGACGGTCCACTCCTCGACCACGGCCGAGTTCGCCGCCTCGCCCGCGATGATGAGTCGCAAGCCGGGCGGCATCTTGTGCTCCGGTATCGCCGCGAGCACGGAAGGCACCATGATCGCGTGGCTGATGCGATGCGCGACAATGACTTCGGCGATGCCGACACCGTCGGTCAGCGCATCATGTGCGGCGAACACTGCCGTCGCTCCCGCGCCCAGTGTCGAGGTGATTTCCGCGATCGAGGCATCGAAGGAAGCCGGGGCGAATTGCAGCATGCGTGCGCCGGGCCGGAGTTCGAGTGCTGCCGCGGTAGCGTCCGCCATGGCCGCGATGCCTCGATGCGGCACTGCTACGCCCTTCGGTGCGCCCGAGGAGCCAGAGGTGAAGATGACGTACGCGAGGTCGTCCGGGTCGATGGCCGGGTAGGTCGATGGATCCTGTCCGGCGGCATCCACGGTGTCGGGCGACGGGATCGTCACTGTGACAATCTCTTCGGGTAGCGTCGGCGGTGGATTTCCCGGCTCCAGCAGGGCGAATCGAATCGCGCACGCTGCGAGCATGGATCGCGTTCGTTCCGGGGGGTGATCGGCGGCGAGTGGTACATACACCGCGCCGAGACGCCAGATCGCCAACATTGCCGCGGTCGTGTAGGGATTGCGTCGCTGTGGCACCACCACGGCGACCGAATCCGACTCGGCAACACCGGCTTCGGTCAATTCCCGGCAGATTCGACCGACCCAATGATCCAGATCCCGGTAGGTCAGCGTTAACTGGCTACCTATCAGCGCAACCTCGTGCGCGACACCGAAAGTTTGTTCGTCTAACCGTTGCAACCAGGACCGATTCGGTGGTTGGAGCGGCACCTCATCAGGTGTTTGCACGGTCGTGACTGTAAGCGACCGACCGGTCCGACGCGTTACGGCACCACCAACAATGGGAATAGCCTTGAGTTTACAAACACTCAGTGATCTTTGTTACCCCGGCTGGACAGGAAGTCGATCACCACGCGATTGACTTCCTCGGGACGCTCGAGGTATCCGAGATGGCCGCATCGATCGATTTCGGCATAACGGGCGCCGGGTATCGCGGCGGCAACTTCCCGGCAGTACATCGGCGGCGCAAGTTGATCGTCGGTGAAGCCGATGATCAAGCTGGGCGTGGTGATTCGGGTGTAGTCGTGGAGTCGATTGCGGGAGTAGTCGATGTCGAGTTGCGCACGCACCCCGGGCGCTGTTGTCGCCGAGGCAGAGAATTCGAACATGTCGAGCCAGTGCTCGGCTGCTGCCGGATCTTCGAGCGTGCGGGGTGACAGATTGAGGGTCGCCTTGATCGCCGCCGCGTACTGGGGGGGCAATCGAACGTCCTGATCGTGGAGCGCCGCCTCGCCGGCATTGAGTGCGAGCAGCATCGGATGTGGGCGACCCGCGGTCGCCATCATGACCGCGTGATCGACCAGTTCGGGGTGTTCGAGCGCCAGGTTTTGCACTACGAGTGCCCCGAGTGAGGTGCCCACGACATGCGCAGGCGCACCCAAGTATTCGATCAACGCGGCCGAATCGGCCACCATATCGCCGAGGGTGATGCCGTCTGCGCTCTCCTCGGACGGAGCGATCCCTCGGTTGTCCACCGTCGCCACCCGGAATCCGGCCGCTACCAGGGCGGGCACCTGGTAGGTCCGCCACACTCGACCAGGACTGCCGCTTCCCATGATCAGCAGGACCAATGGCCCCTCGCCGACCACGTGGTGGCTCAATCGGATTCCATTGACGATCGCTATCGACATGAGCTTGTGAATACCACCTGGTCTGCGGGCTCGGCGAGCCGCGTCGAGCCCGACTTCCGGGCCGAAAATAGCAAGCGTGGCCGTGCTTCTACGGCCGCTGCTTCCCAATGATGGGAGGGGTGATCGGTCCAAGAACTCGTCGAGCCCCGCACTTACGGTGGACCTGGCAGGTGGATCGGCGCGGCCACCGGCAGTCCGATGGTGCGCATCGACCTCGGCTGATCGGTCACGGACTGGTCGGTGCTGTTCGCAGACCCATCCGACGTTGCCGACGCGCCGAAGCCCTTATATGCAGGCAGCGACGCAGCATGACGGGTGCCGTATCCGCAATGGACCGAACCGGGGCCAGACTTGTCTGACCGGAAGTGAGCTCCGATGACCGATACCGAGCAGCCTGTCGAAGACCTGCTCGATCTTGCCTATCCCTATGCGTTGGATGCGGTCGACGAGCCTGGGCGACGGTATATCGAACAACGTGTTGCCAACGCCGATGCGGTGACGGCAGCGGCGTTCGCAACCTCGGTACGCGCTATCCACGAGACGCTTGCCGTTATCACAATTCTGGACGAGTCGACACCGCCGCCCGAGCTGGCGGTGCGCGTATTGCGCGCGGTCGCGAAGCAGACCGCGGAGATCGCGAGGCGTCGGGCCGAGTTGTTCGGCAGGCGGCGGTCGCAGCGACTGCGGCGGTCGGCCGCGGTGGGCGGCTTGATCGTCGGAGTGGGTGTCGCGGTGCTCATCGGGAGGCGCCGCCGGCGCGCAGCGTAGCGGGAGCTCGTCGCAATGACAGCGGTTCAGTCGTGTGCGTGCAGCCGGGCCTGTACTTCCGGGCGTCGCAATGGCGGCAGGCTTTTAGGCGGAACCTTGCGGTCCGGCAGCTGGTCGAGCAATCGAGTGGTGGCCGCCGCTATATCGGCGACGGCGGCATCGACCGCAGGGCGGGTCGATGCGGAGATGCTGGACAAGCCGCCGACCTTGCGGACGTACTGCAGGGCCGCCGCATGTATTTCCTCGGGCGTCGCCGCGGGCTCCAGCCCACGAAGACCGGTGATGTTTCGGCACATGCTTCGAGGTTAGCCGTCAGCCTCCAGGGGTTCCCGTCCGTGCGGGATCGGCAGGGCTCGGGCCAGTCGGTCCAGCCAGTGGTCCATCTCGCCGTGAACTTGGGGGTGCCCGCGCCGGAATTCCGTCCAGTCCACCTGCCAGTGGCGGATCGCATCGGGGCCGAATCCGTGGCGGTGCGTACCCAGCACTTTGCGCAGAAGTCGGGGTGTCAGGTGAGTCTGTGGGGATTCGGCGAGGAGCACGGCGTCGTAGAGATCCTTGCCTGCGGCCTGCCCGGTATCGGTCGCGTCGAGGTGCAGCCACAACAGCTTCCATGCCAGTGACAGTTCCCGGCTTGCCGTGACGACCGGTGTCGGTGGGCCGCCGTCGGCGCGCGGGACGGCCGTCCAGACCGGTGCGTCGGGCAGCGTTTCGTCCGAGGCGAAGTCCAGCTGTATCTTGCCCGACACTTTGGGGTCGTCGGTGTACCACGGCACAGTGAGTCGCTCGCCGGGAGTGTCGTAGCTGACTTTGTAGTCGTAGGTCCATTGCTCATCCGGGTCTACGCCGTATGCGCTGAGCCACACGCCGCCTGCCGTATGCGGTTCGTCGCGTATCGCCTCGACCACTGCGTCGTACAGCGAGATCGGTGTGAATTCCTCGGATCGCATCCAGCGCAAGCCTTCCGGGGGCAGCATCGGGCGGAACCCGAACGTTGCGAACTCTTCGTCTGCCCACATCCGGTACCGCGCGGCCCCATCCGTGGCTTCCGGCCACTGCTGCACCGCCGCGATGTCATCGACGTAGGGGAATGGATGCAGCGGATCCGGAAAGGTGGTTTCGGCCGGTTTGGGCACGATCCAGTCCAAATCCCCTGGTGGCCGCGCCAGCTCGCCCACCCATGCCTGCAGCGTCATACTGCCGCGCAGCACTAGCCCGGCACCGACCCCCGAACCGGCGATCAGCGCCAGCATGTGGTCCAGCGCGATGCGGTGGGCTTCGTCCGGAGTCATCGCGCTGCTGCGGCAGGTTCGATGATCCAGCCCGCGTCAAGGTCCGGATGGTCGTCGTAGACGACGAACTCGCGTTCCACCTCGATGGCCGGAAATCCGGCGGCTCGCAGGACTTCGAGCAGGATCTGGAGCCGCCGGCCTGCCTCCGGCAGGCCGATGTCTCGGCAGCGCTGGGTCACGAACCGTTCGTGGCGCCCGTTGTCCACGGCTCGGCGGGCGTTGCGTGAGAGATGTGCGGCATGGGGTTCGGCGAGTTCGCGCACGCGGGACAGGTCGGTCTCGTCGTGCAGGATGAGTTTGATGTGGTGCTCGAAATAGCAGCCTGCGGGCAGGGCGGCGGCCTCGCCTGTCGTCTGCGGCACGCCCTCGTTGAACGGGCTCGCCTCGATTTTGGCGCGCGTCACCGGAAAACCAACCGCCTGTAATGCTTTCGAGTATTCGCGCACCGCCTGAGCCAGCTCGTCGATTACCCCGGAACGGGTGAACGTGAGCATCGGCTGATCGGCTACCGCGCCACGATCGAGCTCGATGCGCGTGTAGCGCATCCCGTTGGCTGCGGCCCAATCGATCAGCCGGGATTCCTCCGCTGCGGCGAGCAGGACAGTCAGGTGCGACTCGAAATCCCCGGCGAACGTATGTTCGACATCCATCGCGTCACGGTAGCAAAATCGTGCCGGGGTGCCCAGCTGTCAGGACCGTCGCCATCGCGTACTCGAGCTCGGTGGCCACCTTGACCGCCACAGCTCGGGGTCGGTGCATCAATTCTGTTCGCTCAGTTGCTATTTCATGTGCGGAGGCGATGGCAGCGCCGGCGGCGCAGCCGATGATCGCCCCGGCAGGGAAGCGCCGGATTTCCGATGAAGATGCCGATCGCGCAACCGATGGCTGCGCCCGCGACGATGAGTCCGACGCCCGCGGCGGTGTGCGGCGCGTCGGTCTCAGGTGAGGTAGGCCGAGGCGGCTGTCGGGGTGAGTGCTCATGGGCGGCAGTTCGGAGCCGATGATCATTGTGGACCGGAGGTCGGTTCGGTACACAGATTTCGGGTCGGATTCGCCGCGTTGCCGCATCGGAGCTGGCCCCGTCGGCTGGTTACGACAGGCGGACCACCCGAGCGGATGTCGGTCTCATTCGGTCACTGCATAGACGGCGTAAAGCCGGGTCGGTCGGCCATCGACTAAACATCTTTCCCATTCCTGGGAATTGGCATGGCCGGGCGCGAGAATTGGTGAAGGTGAGGAGTGGAGGAGGCCCGGGTGGCGCAGTCGCTGAGAATCGATCGGGACGGGCTTCAAGCGGTGGCGTCGGAATTCGAGCGCATCGGCTTCGAGGCGCAGGAGGCTCTCGAGCGGCTCGAGGCGGCCATCGCTCGCGAGGGCAAAGCCTGGGGGACCGACGCTCCCGGCCGCATGTTCGAGCAGACATATTTGCCGGACGCGGAGGCGGCCATGGCGGGGATGGCGAAGGTGGTCAGAAACCTGCGCGAAGAAGGAAAGCTGGCCCTCGGGCTCGCCGACCACTTCGAACAGCAAGATCAGGAGGCCGGGCGCCTGGTCCATGATGCTGGGGAAGTCCTACCTGGGGATGGCATGGGATGGCCCGCAACCGGTGGTGTGCAGTATCCGGGCATTCCGCAGGTGACCGCGTCGGAGTCTGCACCGACATCGCTCGGGTCGAACCCTAGCTCGGGAAGCTCCGCCGACTCGTATCAGCCGGGCGCCACCGAAGCTGCGGGTGGGTCTAATTCACCTGCCGCGGTAGGCAGTTGGAACCCCCCGGCGGGCAGCGGCGCTCCCGGGGGATTCGATGGTGGTTCACCCGGTGACACCGCCCGGCCGCTAGCGGACGGGTCGGGTGCGGGTTCGTCCAACCCCGCGATGGGAACGCCTCCGGCGGGCGCAGCCTCGGGTTCCGGACCGTCCGCTGCGGCTAGGTCGAGCACCGAGGCGGCGAAGAGCAACAGTCGGGCAGCCGATCGTGGACAAGCCAATACTCCGTGGTCGCGGAGCGCAGTCGGAACCGGCCCGCAGTCGGGGGCTTCCTCGGCGAATCCCGCTGCGCCCAACAGCACCCCGCCACGGGTGTCCGCGCCCAACAGCGCGCCGCCGCGAGTCGCCGCGACCAGCGACGCTCCTCCGAGAATATCCACACCCAACATCCCCAAACAGAATGGTGCCAGGCTCGCGGCGAAACCGAGGAGGAAATCTCGTGGCGCCGAGAAAAAACCCGGAGTGCGCAACCCATGGGTTGTGGAGAACATAGATGCGGAGGCGAATGCCCGCATCGCACGCGAGTTGGCCGAGCGGCATGATGTGGAATTGCTCGGATTCGACGCCCCCGGTGTCGATGAGCACACGGTCCGCGAAATCGCCGCGGTACTGGATGATGTGTTGGCCCGGTACCCGTACATCGACCTGCGTCAGTTCGCGATAGCCGAATGCCCAGACCATCCCACACTTTTCGAATGGGACTGGGTCGCGGGCGACACTGGTCCCGCACTGTACACCCGCCGCATCGTTCTCGATACGGCAGTCGCGGGAAATCCGGACAAGTTCGCCGAATTCATCCGTGCCGCAACACGATCGGGAGATCTTGCGCCCGGATCTGATAAGCGTCCGGTCTATTCGACTATTGCTCGCGAGCTCGGTCACGCACTAGATGTTGCGGGCGGCTTTCGGGCACGCCGGGTGGCGCAGAAGGTGCTGATCGCCGAATATGTGCGAACTCACGGCGATGACAGCGGAAACGGATTCGAGGCAGGGCTGCGGGCCGACTATCGGCAATGGCGAGCTCAGATCAGCGGATATGGATTCCATAGCGGCCGCTTCGACCCCGGTATGGCAATGGCCGACGCCTTCGCCGAGGTCCAGGTGAACGGGCCGGCTGCCGGGCAACCCGCGAAAGTCTTGCACCGGTTGCTTGTCGAGACCGCGCGGACAACGCTGGCGGAACGGTCGTGAGACTCGGCGGCGGCCGGGCCGTCGAGGGGCTGCACCACATATTCGAGGTCGAACTTGCTGCGGCGGTCGCAGGGGGGTCGTTGCGGGCACATGTGGGATTCGGACCGGATACCGACAAGTCATTGATCGCGATCGCCCTCGCTCAGCCGCACGTCACACACACGCTGGTCGCAGCGGCGCGGCAGGCATTTGCCGAGGAAGTTGCTGCCTCCGCTGCAGGAGCAGATCCGGTGGATGAACCGAACGCCACCGAGAACGAGCTTCCGGCGCCGGGCGGGTCGGCATGACACTGGAGATGCCAGCGGTGTTTCCCGATTGGTTGGTCGAGAGTTGCGCGGGACACTTCCCGGAGTGCGACGAGGACGCGATGCTTCGACTCAGTCGCGCTTATGATGACGCCGCCGAAACCTGCAACGCGCTTGCGAGGCAACATACAAAAGCGACGAAAGATGAGCAGGCCTGTATCGACGGCATCACCGGCGAGGTGAAAGGAGACCGAGGCTGGCAGCTCGACGGCGATCTTTACAGCCAGCGCGACTACTGCAGAAATTTGGCCGCACAATGCCGCCAGAAGGCCTACGACGCCGAATTCCAAAAGTTGCTGGTGATTTCCACCGGGCTCACGCTGCTCGCGCAATTAACCGTAGATTTCATGCTTGCGGGGCCTGGCCTATTAGCGGCCGCCGAGCAAAAAGCAGGTGCGGACGCGACCATACGCGCGGGCAGCAAGACATTCTTCAGCAGGGTCAAGGCGGCAGGTGAGGCCGCGATGGTCACGCGCAAAGGGATACCGCTGGCGAAGGTTTCTGCGGCTGGAGCAGTATTCGGCGCCGGTGCCGCTGCTACAAGCAACTTCGGTGCGCAGGCTTGGCAGAAATATGTTCTACATCACCGCGAAGAAATCAAGGTCGACATGGTACGTGACGCCGCCATCATCGGCGGTGTCGCGGGTTTTGTGGGCGTACGTGTCAGCTCGCGTTTCGCACCCAAAATCAACCAATTTTTCGATACAATCGGCAAGAACACGGCATCCACGGCTCTACGATTCGGCAACCACGTCGCGCGAGGCTTGCTCATCGGTGGCGTAGGCGGTCTCGCCGGCGGTGTCGCCGGCGCCCTCACCCAAATCCCGGTAACCGGTCACACCCCGACCGGCGCCGAATTCAAACAAGCGATGATCATGGGCTTCGCCGGCGGCTTCGTCGGGTCCGCCGTGGTCTTCGTACGCCCGATGCCGCCTCGTGCTCAGGGTGCTCCGGCTGCTCCGGCTGCTCCGGCTGCTCCGGGTGCTCCGGGTGCTG
>NZ_JBKOQN010000007.1:57290-57608 GCF_046764895.1 Nocardia sp. CWNU-33
TGCTCCGCCTGCTGCTCCGCCTGCTGCTCCGCCTGCTGCTCCGCCTGCTGCTCCGCCTGCTGCTCCGCCTGCTGCTCCGCCTGCTGCTCCGCCTGCTGCTCCGCCTGCTGCTCCGCCTGCTGCTCCGCCTGCTGCTCCGCCAGCTGCTCCGCCAGTTGCTCCGGCACCCGGACCTGCTGCCCCGGCGGCACCGGGTACACCGGGGGGATCGGCACCCGCCGCACCGGGCGCGCATCCGCCGGGTGGTCGGCCGATTACGGATCCTGCGCACATTCCGCAGTTTGGGCCGGATGGGATTCCGGAGGGTGAGTCGGGTGG
>NZ_JBKOQN010000007.1:57704-327549 GCF_046764895.1 Nocardia sp. CWNU-33
GTGGTCCGGCTAGGCCGGCGGGTGCTGGGCGTTCGGATCCTGCTGGGGAGCCTCCGGCGTTCCCGCCGCGGGGTGAGTCGGGTGAGGGGACGTCGTCTGGGCGGCCGGAGGGTGAGTCGGGTGGTCCGGCTAGGCCGGCGGGTGCTGGGCGTTCGGATCCTGCTGGGGAGCCTCCGGCGTTCCCGCCGCGGGGTGAGTCGGGTGAGGGGACGTCGTCTGGGCGGCCGGAGGGTGAGTCGGGTGGTCCGGCGTTCCCGAAAGCGCCTGATCCAGCTGTAGCGACGCCTCGGGCCGAGAATGGGCCGGAGGTGCCTGCTGGCGAGGGGTCGTCGTCGGCGCGCCCCTCGGCGGGATCTGAGCGGGGTGAAAGCGGGCCTTCGCCGTGGGGTGAAAGGGGGCCTTCGCCGTGGGGTGAAAGGGGGCCTTCGCCGTGGGGTGAAAGGGGGCCTTCGCCGTGGGGTGAAAGGCAGCCTTCGCCGTGGGGTGAAGCGGAGCCTTCGCCGTGGGGTGAAGCGGAGCCTTCGCCGTGGGGGTCTGATACCGCGCAGGGGCGTTCGGGTCCGGATGCGGAGCCCCCGGCGTTCCCGCCGCGGGGTGAGTCGGGTGATGGGACACCGCCGCCTGCGCATCCGCTGGGTGAGCCGAGTGGTACGCCACCGAATATCGATCCTGCATCGACTTCGCGACCGGTTGGGCCGGGTGGTGATGGCGCGGTGCCGATTGTTCGCGGTGAGGGGACTACGCCGCCTGTTCGCCCGCCGGGCCAGCCAGCTCCCGCGGGTCCCTCTGCTCGCCCGCCGGGCCAGCCAGCTCCCGCGGGTCCCTCTGCTCGCCCGATGGGTGAGCCTGTTCGCCAGCCGGGTGAGGTGCCGCCGCCCAGCAGCGGCTCCCGTCCGAATTTGGAGGCCCCGCCGCGGATGACGGACTGGCCGGAAGGTTGGACGAAGGAAGAAGCACAGCCGGGTGAGTCGGCGGGTTCGGGGCGTCCGCATCCTGATTGGGACGACGGGTGGTCGGACATTTCTCATCCGGATGATCCGCCGCCACGCACGCGCACGCCGTGGACTGCAAACGAACGAGGCACTGAGCCAGGGCAGGCGGGTCAGCCACCTGCTCATGAGGCGAGCACGCCTGCGCAGGAGGGGGCTCTTACGCCCGCTGCTGCGGAGGGGTCTGCGCCGCCGGTTGGTCTCCGACCGGATCCGCAACTCGTCGAACGTGCGCTTCAGCATTGGCCGGAGATATTCGACGAGCCTCGGGGCATCTATGAACTCGCTATCGCGCTGCCGCGGGACACTACGTGGAGCGAGTTGGCGGCGCTCAGCAACCATTCCTTACGACCGGTGGTCGTCGAACGTGCGCTTCAGCATTGGCCGGAGATATTCGACGAGCCTCGGAACGTCATTGAGCTCGGCCGGATGAGGGACGAGTTTTCGCAGTCGGAAATGGTAGCGCTTAAGGACTTTTCCTTACCGCCGGTGGTCGTCGAACGTGCGCTTCAGCATTGGCCCGAGATGTTCGACGCGTATCGGAGCACTTTCGAACTCTGGGAGAGACTGCCATCGACAACAACGACGAAGGAATTGGATGCACTCAGCAGTCTTTCCTACATGATGAGTGAACGGAGGAACCGGCCTATGGAGAGATGGTAATCAGAACGAAATCACTGCGGCCCGAACCGTGGTGATCAGTTTCTTGCGAAAGCACGGTGCCGAGGGCCAGGACATGTTCGATGAGGAGATTTACTGATGGACGAGTGGGAGCGGGAAGGATTTCGTTCGGCGAACAAGGAGCTTCGTTATCAAATCGCGGACATCATGGACGCGTATGAGCGACAGCGGGTCGAGCTCGCCGAAGTCCAGCAGCAGATGACCGCAGTGCGATGCACTGCCACCTCCTCCGACGGACTGATTGCGGTGACCGTCGATATCGTGGGCGTCGTCACCGACGTGCAACTGGAGCCGCAAGCGTTGCACACCACCTCGGAGAAGTTGGGCAAGTCCATCGCTGAAACGGCGAAGCAAGCGGCGCGTCTCGCACAGCAGCGAGCCGCCGAGATGGCCACCCCGGTCACCGACATCGTCGGAGCGATGCCCGACCTTCCGGACATGCTGCCCGGCGCTCCCAGCTTGCGCGAGTCGACCACGTCCATCGAGGAAGCGACCGCATCCACCCCTATCGCAGCCGCAGACGATGACTACTACGACGACGATGACTACGACCTCGATTGGCGAAACCCCCACAATTCGAGCCGGTTCGGTTGACCCGAGCCCGCGCGCAAATATGGTCGCGGGAATATGCTCGTGGTAGCCGGCTGGTAGTTGTATCGAGGTCGCTGTGGCGCATAACGATCGGTTCTCCACGCAACGCGACCTGATCTCAGGGTTCGCGTCGGATCTCGATGCTGCCGGGTTCGCCGAGGCTGTCGAGATCGGTCGTGGCGGGTTCGGGGTGGTGTATCGCTGTTTTCAGGCGGAGCTGGATCGGGAGGTGGCGATCAAGGTGCTCACCGCCGATCTGGAATCGGAGAATCTGGAACGGTTCGTCCGTGAACAGCTGGCCATGGGCAAACTTTCGGGCCATCCGAACATTGTGAGCGTGTTCGAGGTGGGGTCGACGGCGGCCGGGCGGCCCTACATCGTGATGCCGTATCACCCGCACGGTTCGTTGGATGCTCGAATCCAGGACCATGGGCCACTCGGATGGCAGGACGTGCTGCACGTCGGAGTGAAGATCGCGGGGGCGCTGGAGACCGCGCACCGGCGCGGAATGCTGCATCGCGATGTCAAACCCGGGAACATCCTGTTGAACGAGTACGGCGAGCCGCAGCTCGCCGATTTCGGAATTACCCGCTTGGTCGGCGGTTTCGAGACGACTGCAGGGACTGTCACCGGTTCGCCCGCCTTCACCGCACCGGAGGTGCTGCAGGGCCGCACCCCGGATGCGACGGCCGATATCTACAGTCTCGCCTCCACGCTGTTCTGTGCGGGCACCGGTCATGCCGTGTTCGAGCGGCGCAGCGGCGAACAGCTGGTCGCCCAGTTTCTCCGCATCACCAAGCAGCCGATACCGGACCTGAGCGATGCGGGTCTGCCCGCCGACGTGACGCGCGCGATCGAACGCGCCATGTCCCGTGACATCGGCGAACGGCCTTCTACCGCAGCGGAATTCGGTGAGAGGCTTCGCGAGATCCAAGCCAGGTACGGGCTTGCGCCGGACGAGATGCCGATTCCGTTGGCCGCCGCGGAACCGGTCGGACATCGCCGGGCCGCCACGCCGACCGGAACGGGTCGTCGTCGCACTTCGGGGCGGTCTTCCGCGCGGGCGACCCCACCCGTGCCGGCGACGCGATTGCGGCCGCCGGTGCCGACGCGCCCGCTGGTCGAGCGAGCGCGACTGATAGAGCTGCTGCGGGCCGGGCGTGGCCGTCGGCTGGCGGTCATCCACGGCCCCACCGGTTTCGGCAAGACCACACTCGCGGCGCAATGGTGCGAGGACTTGACCGCCGACGGGGTCGCGGTGGCGTGGCTGACCGTCGATGACGACGACAACAACGTCGTCTGGTTCCTGTCGCACCTCATCGAGGCAATCCGCGCCGTGCGTCCCGCACTCGCACAGGAGCTCGGCGAACTGCTGGAGGAGCACGGCGACGAGGCCGAGCGTTACGTGCTGACCTCGCTGATCAACGATATCGACCGGCGCGGTGAGCAGTTGACCGTCGTGATCGATGACTGGCACCGGGTACTCGATCCGACCACCACGGGGGCGTTGCGCTTTCTGATCGAAAGTTGCAGTCCGGCCTTGCGCACCGTAGTGACCAGCCGCAATCAAACCCGGCTGCCCATGAGCTCGATGCGGGCGCGCGACGAGCTGGTCGAGATAGGCACCGCGGCCCTGCGTTTCGATGTCGAAGAGGCCTATGCCTTCCTGGTCGATCTCGGTGGGCTCGAGCTGGACCGCGGCGATGTCGAGGACCTCACCGAATCGACCGAGGGCTGGGTCGCAGCGCTGCAGCTCGCCGCGCTGTCATTGCGCGGCAGTGACGATCCCGGCGCACTGATCGCTCACCTGACCGGACGACACCATGCCATCAGCGAATTCCTTGCCGAGAACGTCCTGGACACCCTCGAACCAGGGACGCTCGATTTCATGGTGGCGACCTCGATCACCGAACGCATCTGTGGCGAGCTGGCCGCGGCGCTCACCGGCGTCGCCGACGGGCAGGCGTTGCTGGAGCGGATCGAGCAGCAGGACCTGTTCCTGCGCAGGCTCGACGACGAGCAGTGGTTCCGATACCACCACCTGTTCCAGGAATTCTTGCGGCATCGGCTGGAACGCGATCGGCCGGAACGGATCACGCAGCTGCACCGCGCGGCGTCGCAATGGTTCGCCGAGCACCGGCAGGTGAGCGAAGCGGTCGACCACGCGCTGCTGGCCGGTGATGAGCTGCGTGCTGTGGAGATCGTCGAAACGGACGGGATGTCACTGCTCGAGTACGGGCAGTTCGCCAGCCTCATCGGGCTGGTCGGCAAACTACCCGCGATAACCATCGAGACTCATCCTCGACTGCAGCTGGATCTGGCATGGGCGAACATCCTGTTGCACCGCGCCGCAGCCGCGGAACGGGCACTGCGGCTTGCGGAGTCGAGGTTGGACAGCGCGGGCCTCGACGAGACCGTGACCGCGAATCTGCGCGCCGAAGCGGGTGTTGTGCACGCGGTGGTGACGGTGCGCGCGGATGTGCTGGCCGGTGTTGACGACATGCTGCGGCCGTGCCTGGCCCGTGCCGACGAGATGTCACCGTACGTCGTGGCCATCGCCGCGAACGTCGCGTCCTTCGCGGCAGGCTATCGCTTCGACTTCGATGAGGCGGTGCGTATTCAGGAGTGGTCCGCACCGTACATGCGGCAGAACAAGGGCTACTACAACACTGTGAACGGGTTGTGTTTTCTCGGACTCGCCGCCAGCCTGCGGCTCGACATCGCCCATGCGGAACAGTATTTCCGGCGGGCGATGAAGGTGGCCAAACAGTCCGGCGGCAGCCACTCCTACGGCGCGCGCCTGGCCGGATCGCTGCTGGGCGAGCTGCTCTACGAGCGCGGCGAGATCGTGGAGGCGGAACGGCTGCTCGACGAAGGCTACAAGTTGGGGCCGGAGGCGGGTGTCGTCGATTTCAAGCTGGCCCGCTACGTGGTCGGCGCCCGCATCAAGGCGCTGCTCGGCGACCGGGCCGCCGCGATCCGCAGGTTGAACGAGGGCGCCCGTGTCGCACGGTCGATGTCGTTGCCGCGGTTGCGCGCCGAGGTCGAGAACGAGCGGTTGCGGCTCGGGTTGCCGCCGAACCCCGACACCGGTCCGCTGCCGGTGGTCGACTACGCCGACCGTCGTACCCCCGCCGACCCGATCGACGAATTCACCGTGCTGTACGAGGAATTCACCGCGATCCGGCTACTGCTGACCAAAGATTCGCCGGAGCGGACCGAGCTCGCCTGCGCGTGGGCGCAGGAATGGGTAGACCGGCTCGAAGCGGTCGATCGTCCCCGAGAACTGTTGAAGGCGCGCCGATTACTTGTCGCCTGCCTGGCCGGGGCCGGCCGGACCGATGCGGCGAAGGCGTTGCTGGCCACCGTCACCGCCCAATGCGCCGAGCTCGGCTCGGTCCGCTACCTGCTCGACGGGGGACCCTATGTGCTGTCGATGCTGGCGGCGCTGCGGGAGGACCAGACCGCGGGCCGCTGGCAGCCCGGCTGGCCGGACGTGCCCGAGCCGTTCTTGCTCAGGTTGGTCAATGCCGATGCGGCACAAACGATCTGATGCCACGACTTCCGAGATTATTGCGGGTCGGGTCGCGCTGTGCGCTGTGCCGTCAACTCTTTCTCGCGATGTAATAGCTGTTGAAGATATCGGCGTCGATATGTTCGATGTCCACCGAACCGAACCCCGCTCCCCGCAGCATCCGGGTGGCGACTTGCTCACCCCACATCGTCCCGAGCCCGTCTCCGCCGAGCGCCAGCGACACGGTCATGCAGTGCATTGTCGAGATGGCGTACATACCCGGTCCGAGCGGGTGTTCCATATTCTCCTCGAGGTTGCTGGAGGCTCGAATGTCCACCATCAGGAAGGTGCCGTCGTCTTTCAGCGCGGTAGCGATGCCGCGCAGCACCTCGGTCGGGTGGGCCTGATCATGGATCGTGTCGAACGCGGTGATCAGGTCGAATCTGTTGGAGGCGGCTAGATTTGTGACGTCGCGAACCTCGAAACTCGCGTTGGTGAGCCCCAAGGCCTGAGCCTCCGTGCGGCCGGCCGAAACACCCTCCTCGGAAAAGTCGTAGCCGACGAACCGGCTGGCGGGAAAGTGCCGGGCGAGCAGGTTGACGGCGTGTCCGCTGCCGCAGCCCACGTCGGCCACGTCGATGCCCTCGCGGAGCCGCTCGGGAAGTCCGGGGGCCAGGGCCATGGTGACGTCGATCAGCGCGACGTCGTGAATCGCCGCGCTTTCCTCCGCCATGACCTGCTGAAATCGGCCGTACTTCGAATAAGGGACGCCGCCGCCGTGCCGGAAACAGTCGACGATTTCGGGCTCGACGCTCGCGGCCAGCGGAATGTACTGCGTGAAGGCCGCGATATTGTCCGGACCCGCCGCTCTGGTCAGTGCGGCGGCGTGTGCGGGTGGTAATGCGAACGTGCGATCGCCAGGGTGGTAGTCGACGATCTTGCCGACGGTGAGACCGGCCAACCATTCGCGCACATATCGCTCGTTCAAATTCGCGGCTCGGGCAATGTCGGCACTCGTCGCGGGCGGTAGTCCGCTCATCGTGTCGAAGAGGCCGGTCTGGTGGCCGATGCTGATCAAGAGGGTCAGAAAGCCGTCATTGAGGATCTCCAGCATCCGCCCACCGAACGCCTCTGTGCGCGCGGCGAATTCCGGATCGGCATCTGGCGTGGGACTGGCCGGGGTGCGGATATGTGTGCTGTCCGACATGGCTACTCACCGCTTGGCGTGGTCGGCGACGCCCAGCCAGTCGACCACTCGACGTAGTTGAATATGACGCGCATCACAGGCTACCTGTGGCGTGTGTCAGCTGCAAGATAGCTGAGGGGTCGGCCGAAGGCGGCGGGTCGTGGCAGATGCCCACACGCGAACCGGATCAGTGCAGTTCCCAACTGTCGGCAGGACCGCGTCGTCGTCCCATCTGGCGCCGTCGAAAGAACACCTCTTCTACCGATACCGAGGGAATCTCGTTCGTCATTGCAGCCAGTCGGGTGTCGAGGTGTAGTTCGTGGATGCGCAATTCCAGGCCTGCGCGACGTTCCGGTGGCAACGTCGCCCAGACCGCGCCGATCTTGGCGTGCACCTCGGCATCGGCGGCCGCGAGTACCGGCAGCAGCATCGGCCACAGATTGGCTTCGGTGGCGATAGAGGGCAGCGCTGCCACGGCCTGGTCGGACATGTCCGCGAGCATTCGCGCGGTCCGTCGCTGGGCGTCGGCGTCGACGCGCCCGACCAGTTGGAACAGCCCGCCCCAGATGGCGGGTTCGCTGCGGCCGTCGAGCTCTTTGATGATCGCGGCGAGCGCCGCCTCGTTGCCGACGACAGGATTCGCGGCAATCCGGTCCAGCGCGGTCGGGCTCGAGTGGCTGATGAACGTGAGCAGCTCCGGTATCGCACCCACGTGGATGGCGGTGACGATGAGGTTGCTGATCGATTCGGTGGATCCGATGGTGACCATGATGTCGCCGATCGCGGTGATCACGTCGTCGTCGCAGCGCGCGAAGGCCGAAAGCGCCGCGAGTTGGAGACTCGACGACCCAACGAGGACGGTGTGCACGATCCGCGGAATCCGCTGCCACTGACCAATGAGCAGCCTGCGCAGAATGGCGCTGATGCTCTCCGCCGAGAACGCGTACGCGGCGGAGAAGATCAGGCCCTCGTCGTCGTGCGCGCCCTGTTCGATGGCATCGATCAATGCTGGTGTCGCATAGGCAAGAAAGGGTCCGGCCGTGATGTAATCCCTGCGCCGCAGTACCTCGTTGAGTACATTCACGATCGGTTCGGGCGGTGCGACATCGGCGATCTGGCCGACGGTACGCGGATCCATGTACGGTGCGCAGTCCGCCGCGTAGGACGTGCCGAGCAAGGAGACCGTTTCGGCGGCTTTCTTCGGATACACGACGCCGATAGCGCCCGCGGCCCTGCCTGTCATCATCGGCGGCACGATCCGCTGCACCAGCGGCATCGAGATGCCGAGCGGAATGATCGGTACCAACTTGCTGATTCGGTGAAATGTCTCGGCGTGCTGATCGAAGACGATGCCTGCCATGCGTTGCTGCAATTCGTGCAGATGCTCGGCGCCGAGGCGTTCCAAGTGTGCCAGTCGCTCCGCTGGGACGTGCAGTGTGCGCGCCAGCAGCATGATCTGGGCGCGAATTACCAGGTCGCTCATCAGTGGCGGCGGTCTCCGAACATGATCCGGCGCGCTGGTCCGCGCAGTGGCCGGGGCAGCGAGCCCACGACTTTATCGATGGACTGCGACAGTGCGTCTGCCTCGTGTTGCCTGGCCGCGCGGAACAACATGAGCAGGTCGGCGGCCTCCTGATCGGAGAGTAGGTCGAGCGTCGCCAACGGCCCGCGTAGTTCGTGTTCGAGGTCGGTTCTGACGTTCATGCTGCTCCTCGTTGTGCATAGCCTCCGGCAGCCCGGATTACCCGCGGAGACCGTTGTTGAATCATAGGCGTGGCCGCGGAGTCCATCGCGAGGTTTTCACATCGAGGCATCGGAATGGTTTCCGCGGGACGAGCTCTCGATCGATGCCTGTCCTTCAGGATAGCGAACCGACCGATCGCCTTGGCGCTTGTTCAGCCAAAAGTGAGTGTGGCGGAACATCATTGGGCGTACGACTCTGTGCGCGCGACCGGGTTGCTGTCATGCGGTGATAGTCAAATCATCGCTGCCCCAATAGGTTTGGCGAATCGTCTCTATTTTACGGTAAATGATTTTGGAGTCCGGTGATGCCCAGAACAGTTCTTGTACCAGGTCAGAACGCGAATTTCGGAGCGGGCGTGCTCGCAGGAAACTTAGTGGTCACCACACCGACAGCGGGGACCTTTGCCGTCACGCTGGGGGGTGCGGCTCCGGTCGCGCACGCGCCCGGTGTCGCAGGCGGCGTGACGATCGCCGTCAACGGTTCGGCCGTCACGGTGGCCAACACCACGCCGGGTGTGGGCTCGCCTGCCGGGGACATTGTTCTGAACTACTGATCGGCTGGTGCGCTACCGGCCAGGTGGTGCGGCTGCGGAGCGGGCCGCGCGGTGCGGCGCGGGTGACCGGTCTTCGAGCAGATCGGTCACCTCGTCGACAGGCATGGGTCGATGGAACAGCCAGCCTTGGGCGGTGTCGCAGCCCAGGTCGTGAAGTCGGCTGGCTTGATAGCTGGTCTCGACACATTCGGCGGTGACGGTGAATCCGAGGGCGTGACTGAGTTCGATGATCGATTCCAGCACGAGCACGTCGGAGGGGCTGGCCGCGTCGGGGGTTCGGATGCGGTGGACGAAGGGGCCCGCCAGTTTGATCACATCGAGCGGAAGTTGGCTGAGGTAGACCAAATTGGAGTAGCCGGTGCCGAAATCATCGATCGCGATGTGGACACCCAGCGCGGCCAGCGTCCGCAGGGCTTGCAGTGGGCGTCCGCTGGTCTGCATGAAGGCCCGTTCGGTCAGCTCGAGTTGCAGGCTCTCGGGTGGGATGCCGGTGTCGGACAAGACATGTTGCACACGGTCCAGCCACGTGGGGTCGGAGACCTCGGCGGCCGAGACATTGACGCTGACGGTCGGCGTGCTGCCGGGGTAGCGGTCGTGCCAGTCGCGGCTGTCGCGGCAGGCCCGTTCGAGGACCAGCGCGCCCAGCGCGCCGATATGGCCGTTGTCTTCGGCGAGGTCGACGAACTGAGCCGGGGTGAGCACCCCTAGCACGGGATGTCGCCAGCGCACCAGGGCTTCCACCGCCACCATCTGCGCGTCGGCTAGGTCGACGATCGGCTGATAATCGAGGAAGAGTTCGTCGCGGGTCAGCGCCGCGGGCATGGCAGCCGAGAGTTCGGTGCGGGTGTGCTCGCGCCTGCCCCGGTCGGCGTCGAAGATCACGTAGCGTCCGCGGCCTGCGGCCTTGGCCCAGTACATCGTCGTGTCGGCGGCCTGCAGGAGTTCGTCGGCGCTGGTGTGCTCGGTGCGGGCTGCCATCACGCCGATGCTCGCGGTGACCGTCAGGTGGTGGCCGTGGATGTCGAACGGTTGAGTGAAGGCGTCGAGCACAGTCTCGGCGACTTCGCTCGCACCCACGGATTGTGGGACCAGGATGACGAATTCGTCGCCGCCCATGCGAGCGACGAGCTGGCCCGGCCCGGTGGCGCAAGCGCTCAGGCGGGCGGCGGCCTGCACGAGCAGCGCGTCGCCGATCGCGTGTCCGAAGGTGTCGTTGACGATCTTGAAATGGTCGAGGTCGATGTAGCAGAGACCGAAGCTGCGGGCGGGGTCGGCGAACGCGGCGGTGAGGGCGTCGATGAAACGGGACCGGTTCGGCAGGCCGGTCAGTTGATCGTGGTGGGCCCGATAGTTCAGATGTTCTCGCAGTGCACGCCATTCGGAGATGTCCTCCACCAGCACCAGCGTGTACTGCGGGTCACCGTGCTCGTCCCGGATGAGTGAGACGTTGAGGTTGGTCCACACCGTGTGGCCGTCGCGATGGAGGTACGCCTTCTCCAGTTGCACGTTGTCGTGGTCGCCCCGCAGCAGCGCCAAGTAGAGGTCCCACATGCCGTGATCGTCGCTGGGGTGCACCAGATCGGTGCCCGAGAGCTCGCACATTTCCTCGGGCAGATAGCCGAGCATAGTGGCGAACGCGGTGTTGACCTCGATGATCCGGCCGCTCAGATCCGAAAGCCCGGTGCCGATCCCGGCCTGAGTGAACACCGCGCGAAACCGGGCTTCGCTGGCTCGCAGTTGTTGCTCGACGCTGCGTCTCGCGACGATCTCGGCGGCTCTGACGCTTTCCTGCTCGGCGAGCAACCAGGCGCGGAAGGCCCTGACGTAGCCATTGGCGAAGGCTGCGAGCATGTCGGCGAGACGATCGGGCGGTATGAGGGCCGCCGCGCCGAAATGCGCGCCGAGCACGGCAATACTGCGACCCAGCACCTCATCCCCGACGAAATGCGATCGGGCGAGCTCGGCCCCGAGCTCGGCGACCCTGGCGGCCGGTTCCGGCACCCCGGCGATCGCCTCGAATTCACCTGCCAGCCTGGCTAGCAGCGCGCATGTTTCCTCGGCACTCATCGGCACCACATGGTCTCGGACCCCACCTGTGAGTGCAGCCGTCCAGCGGCCGGCCAGGGCGTGCGGGTCGTCCGAATCCGGCCCGGGCCCGGCATCCCAACCCATGGGTCATGATCCTAACCGCGTTGGCCGCCGCGCGTGAACTACAGCAGGCTGAGCGCTGCTGGGATACTATGGCGGCGCCTCCGCCCTCTGGGTGCGGGCGTGGCCGAAATATGCGCGGCACGAAAGGATTTCATAATCCATGACCAGACCGAGTTGGGCTCCCGATGACATTGATCTGGATCGCCCGAGCGCGTCGCGGGTGTACGACTATTTCGTCGGCGGCATGCACAACTTCGAGATCGACCGGCAGCTCGCACAGCAGATCGAGGCGTTCACGCCCGACGTCGCCGAGACCATGCGCGCGAACCGAGACCTCTTGCGCCGCTGCGTGCGCTTCCTCATCGATGCCGGGATCAGCCAGTTCCTCGACATCGGGTCCGGAATTCCCACGGTCGGCAATGTGCACGAAGTCGCCCAGGGGCGTGACCCGTCGGCCCGCGTGGTCTACGTCGATATCGATCCCGTCGCGGTCGCGCACAGCCGCGCGATCCTCGGCGATGACCCGAACACCGCAATCATCCAGGCCGACATCAGCGACCCCGACGCCATCCTGTCAGACCCCCAGGTAGCCAAGCTGATCGACTTCGACCAGCCGGTGGCGGTCCTGCTGCTCGGTGTGCTGCATTTCGTCTCGGATGCGGCCGACCCGCTCGGCTGCGTGGCCGGTCTGCGCGACGCGGTCGCCCCCGGCAGCTTCCTCGCCATCACCCACGCCACCTCTGATGGCCAACCCACCGAGGTCCTCGAGGCGCAGAAACTCTCCGGCCGCACCTCGACCGAAATCGTGCTCCGCTCGAAGGCCGAGATCACCGAGTACTTCGACGGCTGGTCGCTGGTCGAACCCGGACTCGTCCACTTGCCGCTGTGGCGGCCCGACAACCCCGACGACATCGGTGCGCATCCCGAACAGTCCGGTGCCTATGGGGGCGTGGCACGTAAGCACTGAACTCCAGCCTTGGGTTCGGGCCCAATCCTCGGATGCGATTGATCCGCTCGGGCACGGCGCTACCCGTCGGCGTTAGGAGTGGACTGTGATCAACTGCGCGCCGGGCACCGGTTGGCCCGCAGACTGCGCGTCCCGCATCTACCCGGCATAACTTGCTCACCGGTCATCGAAGCTGAAGCCGAAGGCGTTCCGCCACTGAGCAGTTACAGGTGGTGACGGTCGGCGACGAACTCCGGTTGTCGCGGTGTAGGGGACGCTGAGCCTGAGGTTGTCGTGGCGGTGCCGGGTTGTATTTCAGGCCCGTACACGCCGCACGTCTCGTGTTGCCGCTGGGCGTGTATCTCGCCCGGCGGCCGTCCGTAGTTGGGTGTGTGTCAGGCCGTGAGGATGATGGGCGCTTCGGGTGGCCCTGAGACCAGCAGGGCGGCCAGGAGAGAGCGCAGATTGCCGGGCACCAGTCGGTCGCCGGTCGCGTTCAACTCGTCCTGTGTCCACCAGCGGTGGCCGGTGATCGAGGTGCGCTCGTCCTCGGTGAAACCAGCGGTGTCGATGTCGAAACTGCCGACCCGGGCGAGGAAATAGTGCTCCTGGCAGTCGTAGGTCGTGCCGCCCCAGGATCCGATCGCGCGACGCCGCCAGACCTCGGGCCCCAGCGCAAGTTCGGTGAGCCCGGTCTCTTCGTGCGCCTCACGGGCCGCTGTCTGCGCCAGCGTCTCACCCTCCTCGCGCCCACCGCCGGCCGGAAACCAGAATGTGTGGCCGTCGGAGTCGTCGATGCTGGAGAACATCAGCAGGCGGTCCGCTTCGTCCAGCAACAGAAGCCGGACGGAGGTGCGAAGGACAGGTTCGTCCTGCCCACGAGTCATTGTCAATACCTGTGGTTCGAGAGTGTTTCCAGCCAGGGATGGCCGGGGTGCACTCGCGATAGCCACCCGGACAGTCGGGATCGCCGTGGTCGGTCCATCGCGGGGAGCGTGTGTAGGAAGTCTGTCTCGTCTTTGGCTTGCCGGGCTTTCGCCTTGAACAGGAGTACGACCTCGGGGATCACGTAGGGGATGCCGTCGGCGGTGCGGAGAATCAGCTCGTCGCAGGGCAGGGTGATCGAGGTGTCGCGGCGGCACACCCATCGATCGCCGCGGTGTGGCTCGCGGAACACGTCGAGGCGATATGGCCCGGTCGCCGGTTCGCGCAGCCATGTCTGATGCTGGTTGTCCGCTTCCTCGGGAAACGGCCAGCCGTGCCCGTCGCCGCCGACGTCCCATTCGTAGCCGGGGAACGCGTCCACGATCTCGGCGAATCGTGCACGTGGCACTCCGATTTCGAGATCGGAGTGCTCACGTCCGAGGCCGCCGACAAACAGATCCAGCGCCCACCCGGCTGCGACATACCAGCATGGCGGGGTGCTAGACAGCCGTTCGGCGGCTTCGGCGGGAGTCCATGCTTGCCAGAGCTGGTCGCATTCCTCGACGGACAGCGGGCGTCCGGCCATCTCAGGTGGCCTCCTTCACATCGGACGAACGGCCGACGAATCATCGGTGAACCGGGCAGCCTGACGTCCTCCAGCGACGGAGCACCATGTCTCCGCCAAACGACTCAGAACCAGTACGCCCTCATCGTCTCCAGGAATTCGGTCGTGATCGGGTACCTCGAGCGATCACCGATGACGCTGTCGATGCCGCACCGGGGGCACAGCGCAGTCTGCCCTTGCCCTGCATCCTCGTCGGTCCATTCCCGAATCTCTGTGGGCGGGAAGATCGCGCAACAGTGGAAACAACCGCAGACGGTGCTCTCGTCGAGCTCGACGCGATGCAGACTGGAATGACTGTGAGCTCCTCGAACATCAGTGGGCGCTGCCGTATCTCGGTGATGCGGATCGTGCCAGTCCATTGTCCGATCATGGCACACAACAATCCATCGAGCGCGTAGACAAAGCTGCCGACATCATGCACATGTCGCAGGATCCAGTGATACGGATAGGAACTCTCTCGAGCCTCGGGTTCGCCTGCTCATGGCGCTAGGTAGAGCTGTTCGCAGGGGAGGCGGGGTAGGCCGCTGCCGTCACCGGGGACCACGGAAACGTTGTCTATGTAGTGGCGGATCCGCTGGTCTTCGATCAGTCGATACGCAGCCACAGGATGTGCGGCGTAGTGCAGGATCACTCCTTGTAGGTCTATCCGCAGATGCACATCCGGTTCAGCGGGCCACGACACGGTCATCGCATCCGGTTTCGAAAGTACTCGAAGTTGTTGCGCGTCACGATGATTGCGGCAACGCGGGTGGAACACTCCAGTGGATCGCAGTACCGGTGGACGCTCAGCGCCTTCTCGGCAGCGGCACGGCTCGACACCGGCCAATGGGGGTTGTCGTGGCGCAGTTTGTCTTTCAGCGCAGACGGCCGGGCTCTGCTGTCGAACTCGGGATGGTCCCCGCTGTCGTGGGGGAGAACAAGGAACAGGGTTGCACTCATCGCATCTCCCGTGCCGCGCATTCGGCCAGCATGGTGAGAACGGTTGCCATGGTCGGCCGGAACAGATCCCTGATCGGCGTTGCCCAACCACGGACACCGTCTCCAGGCGACGGCAGGATGATCGGCCTGCCCGGTTCGACCAGCACCGAATCGGTGCGCCGCAACAGGTCTCGCATTGCAGGGTCGTGTTCATCGATGGGATACGCGCCCGTCAAAATCGTCAGCCGCTGCACCGGATGCCAGATCGTCGGCCCACTCATCCGCCACGCGGCCAGCTCTTCCTGGACTCGGTAACCCCAATATTCAGCGAGCATCAGCGCGCGAAGTGTGCCGCCGATGGTCACAGCGAGTCTGCCTCGTTCATCGACGTGGCAGGGGAGTGCGCACGCAGTGCGGTAGTAGTGGCATCGGCCGAGGACTTCCTCGGCAATTGTGGGCGCGGGCACCCTGACTCCTGGTCAGCTTGGGTAGCAAAGTAGGTGCGTCCGGGGGACGTGAGGAGGAGTAATCCGAAGGTCCGGGCGCGTGATCAGCACACACCTACCGGCGGTGTTCCGATGGGTCATTTTGGGATCCCAAACGAACTAGGCGAAAAGCCCAGCGGTGATCCCGATGCGGATGCCAGAATCTTCCCAACATGGGACGCGCGGACATCTCAGGACGGAACGTCAATGCCGGACAACGCAAGCAGCACACTCCCACGACGCCAACTCGGCCGCTATCTCAAGGAAGGCCGCGATGCGATGGGGATGACCTTGGAAGACGCTGCCCAGCTCATGCAGTGGGGAAAGAGCACACTACAGCGTCTAGAGCGTGGACAATCGGACCGCGTACGAGACGTTGATGTCCGCGAATTGTGCCGCATTTACGGTTTGGACGACGACCGCACTGCCGCTCTCGTGGGACTCGCGCGGCAGGCCGCCGTGAAGTCGTGGTGGCATGAGTTCGGTGATGTCATCCCGGCGAATTTCAGCATCTACGTTGGCCTGGAAGCGTCCGCGCATAGATTGACCACGTACCAGCCCGACCTCGTACCCGGTCTACTCCAAACTGCGGACTACACAGAGGTGCTCGCGCGGGCCGCGAATCCAGACGACACGGATTCGGAGCTGGACAGCCGTGTTCGGCTCAAACTTCAGCGCCAAGCGCTCATCACACGGGGCACCAAGCCGGTTCGGTTGGAAGTGATCCTTCACGAGAGTGTCTTGCGTCGAGTAATCGGTAGTCCGAAGATCATGGCGAAGCAACTTCGACACCTCGCAGACGCGGGCACTCGCCCGAACGTATGCGTGCGAGTTCTGCCCTTCGCTGCCGGTATGCCGACGGGCGACCAGATCGGCCCGTTCGTAGTCCTCGACTTCGGTGTCGACAGCCAGGGCAAATCAGTTGAGCCGACGATCGTGTACGCCGAGAATTACACCGGAGACATGTATTCGGAGAAGGTAGGTACCGTTCAGCGGTACGTACAGGCGTACGACATCTTCCAACGCACATCGTTGGATGAGAGCAGTACCAGGATCCTGCTAAGGGATGCAGCAAGGGAGCATGAGCGTGAACGCTGACCTGTCCGGAGCCCGCTGGTTCAAGAGCAGCCGCAGCGGCGGCAGTAAGGAATGCGTGGAGATCGCGCACCTCAACGGTGGCATGGTGGGTGTTCGTGACTCCAAGAATCCGACCGGTCCGGCGCTGGTGTTCACTCCTGGGGAGTGGGCCGCTTTCATGGCTGGGGTGCATGACGGGGAGTTCGACCACCCTTAGTCACATCGGAAGCCCGTATCTTTGGACATTCGAACGAGATACGGGCTTTTCGCCGTCAGGGTGGCTGGTGGCAGATGGATGCATGAGGCGCTGAGCTCGAGGGTTACTCGAATCTGACTTCCCAGCGTTTGATCCCATTGAGCCAGCCCGAGCGCAGGAGCTCGGGCTCGGAGACCTGGGTGATGTCGGGCATGGCGTCGGCGATGGCGTTGAACATCAGGTCGATCTCGAGGCGCGCCAGGTTCGCGCCGAGGCAGTAGTGGGTTCCCGCGCCGCCGAAACCGACGTGTGGGTTGGGGTCGCGCAGTATGTCGAAGGTGAAGGGGTCGTCGAAGGCTGTTTCGTCGAAATTGGCTGAGCTGTAGAACATTCCGACTCGCTGGCCCTTTTTGATCGCTTGGCCGCCGAGTTCGACGTCGCGGGTCGCGGTGCGCTGGAAGGCGGCGACGGGGGTGGCCCAGCGCACGATCTCGTCGGGTGCGGTGCGCGGGCGGCGTTCGCGGTAGAGCTGCCATTGGTCGGGGTGGTCGACGAAGCCTTTCATGCCGTGGGTGATGGAATTGCGGGTGGTTTCGTTGCCTGCCACCGAGAGCAGGATGACGAAGAAGGCGAATTCTTCCGAGTTGAGATGCTCGCCGTCGATGTCGGCGTGCACCAGTGTGGTGACGATGTCCTCGGCCGGGCATTTGCGCCGCTCCTCGGCCAAATTCCAGGCGTAGCCGGTCAATTCGAGCTGTGCGGTGGCCGCGTCGCCCGCGAATTCCGGATCATCGGCTCCGATCATCTGATTCGACCAGTGGAACAGTTTCTTGCGGTCCTGCTGGGGGACTCCGAGTAGTTCGGCGATGGCTTGCAGTGGCAGCTCGGAGGCGACCAGTTCGACGAAATCTCCGCTTCCGATGTGTTTGGCATCGGCGACGATGGCGGCTGCCCGCTCGGTGAGTGCGCGCCGCAGGCTCTCCACCGCACGCGGCGTGAATCCCTTCGAGACGATGCGGCGGCTCTTGGTGTGTGCGGGCGGGTCCATGTTGAGCATGATCACCCGCTGCACCTCGATCTGTTCGCGGGTGATCTGCGGCTGATACCGGATGATCGCGGTGTTCTCGGTGGAGGAGAAGATTTCCGGGTGTCGCGAAATTTCCTTGATGTCTTCGAGCTTGGTGACCACCCAGTAGCCGCCGTCATCGAACCCGCTCACACCGTGGGGCTGCGCGTTCCACCAGACGGGCGCGGTGCGCCGCAGTTCCGCGAACTCCTCGACCGGTCGGCCTTTTGCCCACAGGTCAGGGTCGGTGAAATCGAACCCGGCGGGTATCGACGGTGTGGCCATGGCCACCTCCCACACTGGAACACGTTCTAGACATCAATTCAAGCACGGGAGGGTGCCTCGGCGGGGCCGTTCGGGATGGCCCGATCGGGCGACACGTCCCTCGGTCCGGACGGTGAACTATGAGCCGGCCGATCACGCGGTCGGCCGGTCTCGGGGCGGGTTGACCACACCGACTCCCCGGAGCACCAGTCGTTTCCGTGGCCTTGGTAGGGCAGTAGATCGATTCAGATGCTGGCCGTGCCGTCATGGTGATTGTGGCCATGACGGGCACGAACTTGCGGCTCGGCCGATCACCGCGGCGGCCGAAAAGCAGTGTTGCACCATGCTGGAAGGACCCCGGGACGGACGTCTACCGCTTTGCTGGCACGCCCCAACGCGTATCGAGGAAGTCGAGATAGTGCTGCCAGTCGTAGGCGGTGACGTCGTGTTTTCCGGAGCGGATGTGGTAAGCCGTGTTCGTGTCGACTCCGATCGGTTGATCTACTGCCGACATAGGTGTATCAGGTGCCAGGGCGCTGGTGCCCAGTAGCGCGTAGACGCTTGCGGCGCTGCGCAGGGAGAGGAATTCACCTTTAGGATCGGCCCATCGGTCATCCTGGGCGCTCGCGGCGTACAGCGGGCGTGGCGCCACCAGTGACAGCAGCAGATTTCCGTCTGCTGGGATCTGCTGGTCGCGGCCGACCCAAGTGGCGTAGGCCGGGCACATCCAGTGGGGGAATTGTTGGGCGAGGTGTTTGACGGTTTCGCCGAGCTCGCGCCGCTGGACTGACTGCCCGCCTTTTCCGGATTCGGTAGACAGTAGTGCGCTGATCTCTGGGGTGGTCGCCGCTGCCCAGTCAGCGGCCTTGCCCAAGCGACTGTGACCGGTGACCGCGACGTGGGTCGCCTCGACGCCGGGGTTGGTCCGCAGATAGGAGACCGCCTTGCGGTAACCCCATGCCCACGCAGCGATCGCGCCCCACTCATTCGCTGCCGGGGCGGTGCCGGGGGTATCGAACAGGGCACGGACACTGTTGGCACGTTGATCTTTCGCGTCGGGCTCGAGGTCTTGGTAGTAGGCCGTCGCCAGCCCGTAACCTCGCGACAGCACCGACTTGACCTGCCACTGCGCGCTCTGCGATCCGCGAGTATCGGCTCCTGGGGTTTCGGGATGCGGTGCCTGATCGTCTTCGGTGACCCAGATGTTGGTCGGTGCGATGCCCGGATCGTCGACGATCGATTGGTTGCCGCCGCCGTTCAGACCGAAGACCACCGGCACCGGTCCGTTGGCACGGGCGGGCAGGTACAGCAGCACGCGTATGCGCCAGGCGGCGTGGCTGCCCGGCTTCGGTGTCGGCCCGAAGATCAGGTCCACTTGCTCGCGGTAGGCGAGCCCGTCCAGCGCCGGGGTTCGCCCTTCGACAGACTCGACGCGCATTGGAGCCTGTTCTGCGGCGACCGGGGTACGTCCATAGATGTTGTCCTCGAAGAGCTTCACGATCTCCGGCCGACGTTGGGTTCACCATTGCTGCGGCGTCGTCACGGGTGCGCCGTCGGCCATCCGCTGCGGATCGAGCAGCTCGTACCGCGGGAGCTTCGCCTCGTCGTAGTTGTAGCCGGGCATGTTGTTGTAGTCGACACTCTTCGGCTTGGGTTCTGGGCTCGCGCACGCGGCCACACCCATACACAGCACGACAGAAAGCCAACGCACGTTTCGCCGGAAACCGCTCGCTCCCAAGGTCATTGATGCACCCTATACCGCCATTTGATGGCCCGTTATATAACGGACCATTGCCACGGCTGGCGCAACCTGGCCACGGAATCCGTGTGGTGTCAGGGGTGCTGTCCGGTACTCCAAGGAAGTCGTGTCTGCGCAGGTGAGGACAGGTAGGGCACTACCCGTGTTATTGCGGGTGCGCGGTCCTACCGTCGGTGGGGTAGCGGGTGACATCCCGGCGGCAGTGCGCGATGGGCAGCGCGATCGTCGCAGGGACGCACGCGCGTTCCATTGCACGAGAAGGCGATCAAGGACTTGATCGCCTGATCCACCCATACATACACGCTGTAGCCGGCGCGCGCTGAGATAAGGAGACGCGCATGGCACTCACTCCGATCCCCGACCTCGGAGACCTGCTTCTCGTTGCGCTGCAGGATGCGCAACAAGCAACCCCGGAACACGCGATCGACCTCATCGAGGCGATGCCCGAGTTCCATCCCAGCGCAGAAGACCTTCAACCGGACCCGGCGCGGGCGAATCTCCTGCGATGGCAGTCGCGCGTCTACTCGGCCCGGCGGTATCTCGGTGACGAGGGCTTCGTGCTGTCGAACCGCCATCAATGGCGTATCACCGAATCCGGGAAGAATGCCGCCCAAGAGGCGCGGCGCCGCTTGACGAACCCTGACCTGCCCTCCGTGACGCAGAGTCCGGACCAGCGCAACCCCATCCAGCCCAGCGTGATCACCAGGCCACTGCTCGATCCGGATGTGCGAGCGCGCGTGCTCGATCAGCCGAGCGACGACAGCGAACCGCTGTCGGTTGTCATCGAATTGAATGTCGGCTACCTGGGTGGCGTGAAGGCGGCGACCGCCGCGTTGACGCGGCTGCTCGACCAGCTCAACCATGGGGAACGCAGGCCTGCGGCGGTCGAGCTGTTCGACGAGTATGTGCGGGCCAAGATGACGATGGAGCAGGTCAAGCGGCTGGTCGAGATCGACCATGAGCAGCGACAGAATAACCACGGGCAGAACGTGATTCATCGCATCTGGCCCAACTTCCCGGTCAAACCGCTGATCGATGTGTCGGGACGCACGGTCAAGGCCGACGCGGCGCGGCGCTCGTTCGACGCGTGTGGGCGCGGAATTCGCTGGGCGGTAGTGGATTCCGGGATCGATCGGACGCATCCGCATTTCGATGCCGGGAAAACCGTGCTCGCCGACGACGTCTTCCCATTGCATCGTGACTTCACCCAGTCGGTGAATCCGGGCCCGGAGACCGCCGACGCGGCACTGCAGGACGGGTTGGGCCACGGCACCCACGTCGCAGGCATAATCGCGGGCTACCTCCCGGATTCCTTCCCCGGCGAGAACCTGCGGGTGGTCACCGAGCAGTACACCGAACTCGATGCGCGGCCGCTGCGCGGTGTCCGACAGGTCGAACCCGGGGTGGTTTCCGGTATGGCGCCGCAGGCGCACCTGGTGAGCCTGAAGGTGCTGCGCTCGGAGGGCGCCTCCGACATGATCTCGGTGATGGCCGCGCTGCGGTATGTCCGGGAAGTCAACGGCGACAACGACAGGATTACGAAGATCCACGGCGTCAACATCAGCTTGGGCTACGAGTTCGATGCCGAATGGTTCGCCTGCGGGCAGAGCCCGCTGTGCAAAGAGGTCGACCGCCTGGTGCGGTCGGGGGTGGTCGTCGTGGTCGCGGCGGGCAACACCGGATACGGCCGGTTCAGTGCGCGGGAGCGGCAGACCAACGTCGGTCTCACCATGACCATCAACGATCCCGGCAATGCCAAGCGTGCTATTACCGTCGGGTCGACGCACCGCGAATCGCCGCACACCTATGGTGTTTCGTACTTCTCGTCCAAGGGGCCGACCGGCGACGGCAGACTCAAACCGGACCTGGTCGCGCCCGGCGAGCGGATCACCTCCTGCGCCACCGGGAAAGCGGCGGCCAAATGGGGCATCACCGACATCCCGCCCGGCGTTGCCTGCTACGGCGCGGACACCGGCACCAGCTTCGCCGCGCCGCATGTCTCCGGAGCGATCGCCGCATTCCTCTCGGTGCGACCTGAGTTCATCACCCAGGCCGAGGAGATCAAGGAGATCTTCGTGAAATCGGCGGTCCCACTCGGCCGGGAGCGCTATTTCGAGGGCGCCGGTCTCGTCGACCTGATGCGCGCACTCCAATCCGTCTAGAACATCGGAGAACACAATGACCAAGGACATCGGTGGGCTGCCACTGCTCGAGCTCAGGATCGACGAGAACGGTGATGTCGACCCCGATGGCGAGCGCGCGCTGGCCGCTGAACTCGACACGATCGAACCAACGGATCTGCTTGTCTTCACCCACGGCTGGAACAACACGCCGAGCGTGGCGAGCCGCTTGTACGAAGCCTTCTATGCACAGCTGCCGCCACTGCTGGCCGCGCATGGGTTACCAAATCGGAAGATCTTGCTGCTCGGTGTTTTCTGGCCCTCCAGCCGCTGGTCCGACGAACCGATTCCCGACTTCGAACCGGCCGCGGCCGTCGATCTCGGGGGCGGCGCAGGCGCCGCGGGCCTCGGCGGCGGACTCGAATTCCCGCCGCCCGCACCACCGAACGCGGACATGCAGGCGATGATCCGTGCGGCGTTTCCCGATCAGCAGCGCGCCGCCGTCGACGAACTGCTCGGACTGCTCGTCGAACGTCCCGACGACGGTGCGGCGCTACAGCGCGCACGCGACCTCATCCAGACGATCGCCGCGGCGACCACCGGCGACGGTGACGGCGAACAGACCGACGAACCGCCCTTCATCGCGCAGCCCGATCCGGGCGCAGAGCTGTTCTCCCGCTTCGCGACCCAACTCGAAGACCTCGGCATCGTCACCGGTGGCGCCGGTGGGGCGGCGGGATTCGGTGATACGTTCGGCCGACTCTGGCACGGTGCGCAGGAGGCCGCCCGGCAACTCACCTACTTCCAGATGAAGCATCGAGCGGGCACCATCGGCGAACGCGGCCTCGGACCGCTGCTCGGACGGCTGCTCGCGCGACGGCCCGCGCTGCGTATCGATCTGATCGGCCACAGCTTCGGCGCGCGCGTAGTGTCCTACGCGCTCGCCGGGCTGCCCGCGAACAGCACAGTCCGCTCGGTCACGCTGCTGCAAGGGGCGTTCTCCCACTTCGCCTTTGCCGCGTCGTTGCCGTTCGACGCGCGGCGCAGCGGGGCGTTGAACGGGAAGGATGCGCGGGTCGAGCGCCCGGTCACCGCCTGCTACTCCGAGCACGACTCCGCCGTCGGCACGCTGTATCCGCTGGCGTCGCTGCTCGGCCGGGAGGACGCCGCAGGCTTCGACGATGCGACCTACCGCTGGGGCGGCATCGGTCACGACGGGCACCAGCCCGACGTCGCGGTCACCGCGTTGCTCGACGTGGGAACCCGGTACGACTTCGACGGCACCAGGCTGGTGAATATCGACGCGGCCCGCGTTGTGAAGAAGGGCTCGCCACCGTCGGGAGCCCATTCCGACATCATCCATCCCGAGCTCGCCTGGGTCGTAGCGTCCGCAGGGGGCCTCGTCGGCTGAACCGGCCGCCGACCGGGTCACTCGGAGCCGAAGCCCGCGAACATCTTTCGCTTGAGCGGTGGCACGGCCTGTGCCACCCGGAACACCGTCCTGCCGATGGCCCGCCCGACGGAGTTGTCGGACACCGTCTGCTCGGCGGCGGTCAGCGAGTCGCGCACGGCGGCGAAACCGTACTCGATCATCTGCGCCTCGTAGTCGTGGATGGCGGCGCGCAGCGGTTGCTCGCCACCGGCCGCGGCGACCAACTCGGCGCACAGCAGTTGGGCGTCGCGTAGCGCGACATTGGCGCCGATGCCGCGGAAGGGCGTCATGCTGTGGATCGCGTCGCCGAGCAGGGTGACATGCGTTGTCTCCCACGGCGGCACCGGAACCGACGTGTGGATCGGGATGAGAGTGACCGTGTCGGTATCGGATCCACCGATGAGTTCGCGCAATTCGGGCGCCCACCGGGCGGTGAGCCGGTTGACCATGTCGTGCAGTTGCGCGGCGTCCAGCGATTCCAGCTCGACGTCGCCGGGATAGTCGCCGCGTTTGGCGGCGTAGGCCCAGAAGACGTACGGCTGGGTGTTGTCGAACAGCGCGCCGGGGACGAGCGCGGCCGCGCCGTCGTTACCACCGATACCGGAGTACTGCGGGTCCGGCCGATCGAACTCGTGCGGCGCGATGAACATCCCACATCCCTTGGGCGGCATGACCGCAAGGGGAGAGGCCAGGAACTTCGGTGTGAGCCGTCGCCTGCTGTCGTCGGTCAGCGTAAATTTGCCTGCGACGGTGACGATGCCGGTCTCCACGCGCTGCGCCTGCGGAAGGCGTTGCGCGCGAACGCGCGACGTCCCGCCGTCCGCGCCGACCAGGACATCGCCGACGGTCGAACCGCCGTCGGCGAAATGGGCCTCGATCCGGCCGTCGGGCAATTCGGTGTAGCCCGTGACGGCCTTGTCGTAGTGCACCACCGCGCCGAGATCGGCAAGCAGGATCTGGCGCAGGGTGATCCGGCTGATGCCGTAGTTGCAATCGACCTCGTCGCGCTCACCCCCGATCAGCTCGGAATCGAGATCCAGCAGGTCCTTCATCTGCTCGGTGACGAAGCCGAAGCGGGTGGCCCCCTTGCCGGAGCTGGCGCTGAACGCCCGGTAGGCGGTCTCGGGCAGCAGGTCGTGCAGCGCCCGGCTGCCGCTCGGGTTGATGTGGATGCGGAACCCTTGCACGCGGTCGGTGCGGTGGCGGTCGCGTTCGTACACCGCGACGTCGATTCCCGCCTTGCGCAGGCCATTGGCCAGCGCGAGACCGCCGATGCCGCCACCGGCGACGATTACCCGCAGGGACTTGTTGGCAGACATGAATTTTCCTTCCAATCTGTGCAATGCGCGAACACTGTTATTCCTGGCTCCAGCCGAAGGCCCTGGTGCGCCGCCCGGCGCGTTGCTGCTGCTGCGCGCCGTGCGCCGCCCAGGACTCGATCAACCGGTCGAGCAATGCGGTCAGGGCAACCACATCGCCGGCCGGCCAGTCGGCGACAACCGCGCCGAAGACCTGGGTGCCGACGTCGAGAAACTGCCGCAGCTGCACGCGGCCCGCGTCGGTCGCCTCGAGCAGCACCGCGCGTCGGTCCTCCGCGTCCACGCGGGTCTGTATCAGGCCCGCGTCGGTCAACGCCTTGACGTGTCTGGTGATGGACGAGGGCAGGGCGCTGAGCCGTTCGGCCACCTCGCCTGCCCGCAGCGGACCGTGCTCGACGGCCAGCTGCAGCACGCCGACTCGGACTGGATCGAATGCCTTGGCCATGCCGGTGCGCATCGCGTCGGAGAAGCGCGCGGTCGTCCTGGCCAGTTCGGCGATCTGGTCTTTATTTGCTTGCATGAAACAATAGTAAATTGTTTGATTGCGTGAAGCAACTATCGTTAGCCAACGGAATAACCAGAATGTGCTGGTTCTTCTGGCGGAGAGATGACAGGCTTAACCGGTGAACCATCCTCCGGATACTCAGGCGGGGTCGGACCCGTCGACCGACAAGCTGGACGCAGCGGTGTTCAAGGTGGCGGGTGTGGTCGTGCTCGGCGCGATCATGTCGATCCTCGACATCACCGTCGTGACCGTCGCGATCCCCACGTTCCAGCTCGAGTTCGAGACGAGCTACGCGATCGCGGCGTGGACGATGACGGGCTACACCCTCGCGCTGGCGACCGTCATTCCGCTCACCGGGTGGGCCGCGGACCGGTTCGGCACCAAACGTCTGTACATGATGGCGCTGACCTTCTTCGTGCTCGGATCGGTGCTGTGCAGCTTCGCCTGGAACATCGAGTCGCTCATCGCCTTCCGTGTGATCCAGGGCATCGGCGGCGGCATGCTGATGCCGCTGGGCATGACGATCATGACCCACGCCGCGGGCCCACAGCGGGTCGGTCGCGTGATGGCCGTACTCGGCGTGCCGATGCTGCTCGGCCCGATCGGCGGCCCGATTCTCGGCGGCTGGCTGATCGACGCATTCAGCTGGCACTGGATCTTCTTGATCAACCTGCCGATCGGCATCGTTGCGCTCGCCCTGGCATTCATCGTGTTCCCGTCGGACAAGCCGGAACCCTCGGAGTCGTTCGACTTCCTCGGCATGCTGCTGGCCTCGCCTGGTCTTGCGCTGTTCCTGTTCGGTGTGTCATCGATTCCGGAGCAGGGCACGATCGCCTCGGCGAGAGTGCTCGCGCCCGCGGCCGTCGGTCTGGTCCTCATGGTCGCGTTCGTCTTCCACGCCCTGCGCACCGAGCACCCATTGATCGATCTCCACCTGTTCCGCAACCGGTCGCTGACCTTCGCGGTCCTCACGATGGTGCTGTTCGCGATCGCCTTCTTCGGTGCCGGACTGCTGCTGCCGAGTTACCTGCAGCAGGTCCGCGGTGAATCCGCGCTGGCCGCCGGATTGCTGATTGCGCCACAAGGCCTCGGCGCCATGCTGACGATGCCGATCGCGGGCCGTTTCGTCGACAAGATCGGTCCGGGCAAGATCGTGCTCGTCGGTATCACGTTGATCACGATCGGCACCTCGTTCTTCACCCAGCTGCAGGCGGACACCTCCTACATCGCGATGTGCGGCGCGCTGTTCGTGATGGGCCTCGGCATGGGCTGCACGATGATGCCGATCATGACCGCGGCGATCCAGACGCTGACCCACCAGCAGGTCGCCCGCGGCTCGACCCTGATGAACATCATCAACCAGACCGCGGGCTCGATCGGCACCGCGACCATGTCGGTGGTGCTGACGAACCTGTTGAAGGACCAGCAGTTCGCCGGGCCCGCGATCGCTTCCAACTCCAATCCCGCTATCGCAGGTCAGCTTCCGCCGGGTGCGATCGAAGCGGGGCTGAAGCAGGCTGCCGAGGCATTCAGCCACACCTACATCGTTGCGCTGGTCCTCATCGTGCTGACCCTGGTCCCGGCATTCTTCCTGCCGCGCATGAAGCCGAAGAATCCGGAGGTCGTCGACGCACCAGCGGCCCTGGTGCACTGACCACGCCCTACCCGACTGCGATGCGGCCGGGCATCGGTGTTCCCACACCGATGCCCGGCCGTTCGACTGTTCGGCAGTTGCCTACGCGTACAGCGCGACGAAGCGTTCGAGGGAGCGTTCGATGTCACCCTTCAGCGCGCGGGCGACGCCGGAGCCGATGGGGCCGAACAGGGGCGGCCCGCCGAGATCGATGGAGACGGTGACCGCGGAACCCGCACCCTTAGCGGCCACGAGCATTTCGAGGCCGAACTTGGTGCCGCCCTTGCCGGCTCCGGTCAGCGCCAGCCGGCGCGGGGGCTCGGCGGCCTGCACTGTCCAGGTCACCCGGTTGCGCAACCCTTTCGCCGAGGCGACACCGACGAGCTTCGTGCCCACCGTGAGCTCGCTGGGAACCTCGCTGCGCCACGCTTCGTGCATGGTGAGCCACTTGTCCAGCTCGGTGAGGTTGGAGGTGTGTGACCACGCCTGTTCCGGGGAGATCGGCACGTCGACGGAGACCTTCAGCTTTGCCATTCGGGCATGGTATCCGGTACCCGCGGTTCTGTAGCAACCTGCTCGACCGGGGTTGTCGAGGGCGTGCCGCGACCGTGTGGCGAAGAGGGAAAGGGCCTGGCGACAGCCCGATCCGACACTGCATCGTGTGAGATGCACTCCGCTGCACCGAAGCTCGTTCCCACACATGAACTCGTATCAGGAGAGACTTCCTGGCAATGCTGCTAATGTGACCGAGTCGTCGGGGTAAATGCTTGTGCGCCTCCGCTTGCCGTACCAGGCGCTGGCCTCCGACGCGGACCTGATCCGACCAGGGTTGCTCATGGTCGGCGTCGCGAGGAAGGCGAGACGAAGCGCTGTGGCAGAAGCCTGTGGCACCCAATGGAACCGCACAGAAGTCTCGACACAGACCGTGACGTGGCCCGGCTTGTCCGGTGAGCCTAGAGCCCGAAAACGACGAGAGAACTGATGAATCAAGATATCGCCGTGGTGCTTTCATGGATCCTTGCCCCCGCGCTGGTGCTTGCCGTGGCGGCGGCGTTGTACTTGGCGCAATCCGCCAGGCAGCAGCGGACTCGCGCCGCCGCGCTGGCCCGGGAACATGAGGCACTGACACAACAGAACCGAGTGCTCGAAGAAGCAGTCGAGCACCTTGCCGTCACCACACTGCCCTCGGTATCCGACGCGGTCCGCCGCGGTGAGGTCGCCACACCCTCGATCGAAGTGCCTGCGGGCATGGAGAATTCGCGGTTCGCGCAGCTGCTGCGGTGGATTGCCGAGCGCTACGCCGACGAGCTGAGACTCCTGCAGATCGAGACAAGGGAGTCCGTCAACCGCGAGGCCGAGGAGCAGGCGAAGACGGCGGTCAAGACCGCGCAGGAGTCGGCGCGAGCCGAAGTCGAGTCGTCCTCGCGGGCGGCGACCAGCGCGGCGGTGCGGTCCTTCGGCACCTCGGTGGTCAGCCTCGGTGCGGACGTCAGCCAGGTGGTCAGCGCCGCGCTGCGCGAACACCGTGACGACGAGGTCTACGCGACCCTCACCCGCATCGACCACACCGTTCAGCAGATGCTGCGCCAGGCGCAGTCGTATGTGATCGTGTGTGGTGGCCTGCCGGGCCGCCGCTGGCCTGCGCAGGCGCTCACCGACGTCGTTGGCGGCGCGACCGGTCGTGTGCGCGACTACCTGCGTGTGCGACCCACCCAGCTCGATCGCATCGTCATCAGCCGCGCGGTGGAACCGCTCGTGCACACGCTCGCCACGCTGCTGGACAACGCGCTGCGTTATTCGCCGCCGACGTCGTACGTCGACGTCAGCTTCCAGGAAGGTCATCACGGCGTCACCGTCATCGTCGATGATGCGGGCGTGCGGATGAACCCCGAGCAAATGGAAGAAGCGCGGCAGGTGCTCGCACATGAGCGCCCGGTCGACATCCACCAGCTCGGCCCGTCGCCGAAGGTCGGTTTCCCCGGCATCGCGGCGTTGGCCCGCCGTTACGGATTCACCGTCTACATCGATGGCCCCAACGTGTACGGCGGTATGCGCGCGATGGTGTACATCCCCGAAGCGCTGCTGGTCGCACCACAACCCGGCAATGGCGGTGTTGCCGCTGTCGCTCCTGCTGCTGCTCCAGCGGAGCCATTACCGGTACCGGTTGCGGTCGGCGCGCACGAACGGTCGGACGAGGAGCAGGCGTTTTCTGTGCATGACATCACCAGTGGCGGCCTACCCAAGCGGCGTCGCCGAACCACGGCACCGGCTGCGGCTCCCGCAGGCGCGGCGCGCTCCGACACCGAACCCGGACTTGCTCGTCCCGATGTCGCGGCAGCCTGGCAAAGCGGTTCCAAGACTGGCCGCGCTGCCGCAACCGACAGCCTGCCGATCGCCAACAACACCCCATCCGACCACACCGAAGGGATGACATCCTGATGGGCACACCGATTACAGCGGGGGCCGACAGCGCGAACAAACTGGGCTGGCTACTCGAGGATCTGAATGCCCCGGGTGTCCGATTCGCCGTACTGCTGTCCGATGACGGCCTGCGGATCGCACACTCCGGTGGAGTGTCCAAAGACGATGCGGAACGTTTCGCGGCCGCGGCATCGGGTCTGCGATCGCTCGGCAAGGCGCTCGGCGAGTTCTGCGGCGGCATCGACAACGGCGTGCGGCAGAACATGACCGAGTACGACCAGGGGATGATCCTCATCACCGCGGCCGGTGAGGGCGCGCTGCTCGGCGTTGCCACCAACACCGACGCCGATGTCGGCTTAGTCGTGCACCGCATGAACGAGCTTGCCGGGCGGGTCGGGCGCGAGCTCGGCAGCCAGCCACGTGGGAGGGCTGATAGCGGCGGCTTGCCGTGAGTGTCACGCAGTCGAGCGCTGATATGGCGCAGTCATGAGTGGGTCGCGGCGGGATCCTGATCTGGTCCGTGCGTATGTGCGGACCGGGGGACGAACGCGGCCGAGTCGTGAATTGGACTTGGTGACTTTGGTGTTGGTTGCCAAGGACCCGACACCGGGCGTCAGTCCTGACGCCCGGCAAGTGCTGAACCTGTGTAGCCGTCGCAGTGCGCTTTCGGTGGCCGAGATCGCGGCCTATCTCGATCTGCCGCCGTCTGTAGTGAAGATCGTCGTGGCCGATCTGCTCGACAGCGAATACCTCGTCATGCCCCGACCGGCCGCTGTCGTGCCGGAAATCTCTTTGCTCGAGGAGGTACTCAATGGACTCCGTGCTCTCCCGGCCTGAGGGCGATGTCGATTATGTTCCCGACACCGTAACCAGGTCGGTAAAGCTACTGGTCGCAGGAAATTTCGGTGTCGGCAAAACCACCTTCGTGAACAGCCTCTCCGAGATCAAGCCGCTGCGCACCGAAGAGACGATCACCGAGGCAAGTGTCGGCGTCGACGATATGGCGGGGCTGCCGGGAAAAACGCAGACCACCGTCGCCATGGACTTCGGCCGCATCACGCTGAATCCCGAACTTGCGCTGTACCTTTTCGGGACACCGGGCCAGAAACGCTTCGTCCCACTGTGGGAAGAGCTGGCGCGCGGTGCGCTCGGTGCGCTGGTGCTGGTCGACACCCGGCGCATCGAGAAGGCCGACGAGGTGCTTTCGGTGCTCGAGGAACGCGGTGTGCCGTATTCGGTAGCGGTCAACCAGTTCGAGGGCGCTAAACGCTACCCCCTCGAGGAGATCCGGGACGCGCTCGATCTTGCGACAGGCACCCCCTTGACGTCGCTCGACGCGCGAAACCGGAGCACATGTCTGCGGTCCATGATCACGCTCGTCGAATTCCTGTTCCACCGTCAGGAGTCACGGAGGTAAACACGTCCGTGTTCGGATCCTGTCCGGTACCGCACGGTTCGCCAGAGTTCGCGCACGCCTGAATTGCGGCCCCTCTGACTTCTTGGTCAGAGGGGCTTCGTCATGTGACAAGGTCTTCAAGACCGAATTGTTGACGCGTCTGCACACAGAGGAGACGAATGGAACTCGGACTGCATTACTGGAACTATTCGCATCCGGCGGAGCCGAGGCTGATCGCCAACACGCTCGCCGAGACCGCGCGGATTGCCGAGCAGGGCGGCTTCTCGCAATTCACGGTGATGGACCACTACCTTCAGATGGAGCACCGGGCGACCGCGGACGAGCCGATGCTGGAGGGGTACACGACCCTGGGGTATGTCGCAGCGGTCACCGAGCGCATGCGGTTGGGGCTTTTGGTGACCGGCGTGATGTACCGCTACCCCGGATTGCTGGCAAAGATCGTGACCACGCTGGACGTATTGTCGGGTGGTCGCGCACAGCTGGGAATCGGTGCGTCCTGGTACGAGCGCGAACAGCTCGCGCTCGGAGTGCCGGTGGTCCCGATGGCGGAGCGGTTCGAACGGCTCGAGGAGACGTTGCAGATCTGTCTGCAGATGTGGAGCGACAACAACGGGCCGTTCGACGGCGAGCACTATCAACTCGCCGAAACCCTCTGTGTCCCTGCGCCGTTGAGTAGCCCCAGGCCGCCGATCCTCATCGGTGGCGGCGGCGAGCGGAAGACCCTGCTGCTGGTGGCGCGCTACGCGGATGCCTGCAACCTTTTCGCCTCCGACCTCGAGGAGGTAACACGCAAGCTCGATATCCTGCGGGCGCATTGCGAGGCGGAGGGTCGCGACTACGAGAGTATTCGCAAGACCGCGGTGTACGTCGAGCCGGTTCTCGACAGCCCCGACGCCTTCCTGGAAGCGGCCGAGCAGTTCGCGGCGTTGGGCATCGAGCAACTCGACATCATGCCCGATCGGAACCCGATCGAATTCACCGAGCAGGTTGCCGGACTGGTGCCAAGGGTTGCTTCGATCTGATCTAGTGATCCGGTGGAACGAAGCTCCTGTTCGACCGCCCGTCGCCCGGCGTCACGGCACAATCGGATCGACGTCGGGTCGTCGGTCGGCCCACGGGCGGGCTTGTTCGAGTTGAGTGGCTACGCGCAGGATGCCGAGTTCGTCGTAGGGGCGGGCAATGATTTGGGCGCTGAGAGGTAGTCCGGTGCTCGACCAGCCCGCGGGGATGGAGGCGGCCGGGTTGCCACAGACGTTCCAGATGGCGGTGTAGCTGGTCATCGGGACGCTGCGTTGTAGCGCGCGCAGGACGCCGGCGCCGTCGAGCCTGCCGATGGGCGCGGGAAGGTGCGGCATGGTCAGGGTCAGCAACAGGTCGTAGGTGTCGAAGATCTGATTGATGGTTGTGGCGAGCTGTTCACCGCGGTGTTCGGCCCAGCGCAGGACCGGTTGCGGTGCGAGGACGCGCGCGATGGCCGAGACCGTGCGGGTGCGTCGTTCGAGCAGGTCCGGGCGATCGACCCGGACGGCCTCCTCACGGACCCCACCGAGGAACTGGGGGAAGAATGCCGATGCCACATCGGGGTAATGCGGGTCGAACTCCTCGACGTGATGGCCGAGCTCGGCCAGCACCTCCGCGGTCGAGCGCACTGCCGCAACGCATTCCGGGTCAGGCCGGATACCCGGCACGGCGGAGCGCAGCGTCACCGCGATTCGCAGCGGGGTCGCAGGCTCGATCGCGGCGAAGCTGAGGTCGGGAGCCTGCCAGCGGTCGGCCGCGCCGCTGCCGCTGATGATGTCGTAGAGCAGTGCGCTGTCGGCGACCGTTCTGGTGAGAACTCCCAGGGTGCCCAGGGCCCGCCACAGGTCGCGGTGCGGCGCCGTACTGACCCGTCCCCGCTGCGGTTTCAGCCCGAACAGGCCGCAGTACGCCGCAGGTATCCGGATCGAGCCGCCGCCGTCACCGCCGGTGGCAGCCGCGACAATGCCCGCGGCGACGGCAGCCGCGGAGCCGCCGCTGGAGCCACCGGGCGTGCGCGTCGGATCCCACGGGTTGCGGGTGTAGCCGTGCGCCGCCGACTCGGTGAACGGCCAGGTGCCGAACTCCGTCAACGCGGTCTTGCCGACGATGATTGCACCGGCGGCCCGCAGCCGGCGCACGATCTCGGAGTCGGCCGCGGCGGGTGTCGTCATGGATGCGCCGCCGAAAGTCGTTGGGACGCCTGCGACATCGACTTCGTCCTTGATCGCCATCGGCACGCCGTGCAGCGGCCCGAGCTGATCACCGCGCGCCTGCTGTGCGTCGAGGGCCTCGGCCTGTGCCAGCGACTGATCGCCGAGAACTCTGGTGAACGCATTGAGCCGCGGCTCGAGCCGCTCGATCCTGGCGAGGGTCTGTCGCGTCAGCTCGACCGCCGACACCCGACCCGAGCGGATCGCCTCGGCCTGCTCGGCGACCCCGGTGAAGGCGAGTCCTTCGGTGCGGGCGCTCGTATCCTCGCTCATCACGTTCCTCTCGGTCCCGGACACCGAGCGCGACGGACGTCGCACCGGCGCGACTGGCTGGACGAATGCTCAGGTGCCTGAGTACACGCCGACTCGCCGAAGGTGTCAACCATGGCGGCAGTACGGCGGCAGTATGTCCCCGGTTCGGCCGTTGAGCAGCTCAACCCTCGCTGCTGTGGCGATCACCGATGAAACGAAGCACGGCCGCGTCGGCGGTGGTGAGGCGATCGGCCTCCGTGCCGCCGGTGCAATCGTAAAGGCCGACCGTCACCCTGCCGGATCGTCGGCCGATCACCCGCCACACCGCGCCGGACTCCTGCCAGCGGCGCAGGATCGCCACCACATCCGGCGTGCTGTCACCTGTTCGGTCGGGCATGGGCGCTGTTCCTTCGGAGAGTTCTCTCGGCATCAGGCTACGGCGCACCGTGTCGGCCGGTACGGCTCAGGCGGCCGATGGTGCGGTCTGCGGTTGCGCTGACGAGGAACCGTGCGACGGCTCGAATCCCTTGACGATCAGATACCCGGCGAGTCCGACTTCCCATGCGAACACCGGGAGCGCCGCGGCCGTGCCCCAGGCGGAGATCTGTTCGTAGCGGCCGAACATGACGGCTGTCGCCGATGCGCAGATGAGCGCGCCTCCAGCGAGACCGAGCATGGCAAGCAAGCGCGGCACGAGCCGGGATCGGTACACGAGAGTGGCGAGCAGCAGGCTGTTGACTCCCAGGATGACGTTGGGGCCGAGCAGGAAAGTCCAATCATGGATGGCGACAAGGGTTTTGCCGACGGTCGCCAGTGCGGTGCGGTCGGGGCGGCCGGTTCCCGTGAGGTCCTGTCGCAAGGTCACCACAGAGAGCACACTGATGATGCCGACGGTGATGACAGCGGCTTCCAGCAGACGGCCGCACACGTAGCCGAGGGCCACGCTGTGGTTGTGCCGTGCCAGGACGGGATACAGCGTGACCGCGGTGCCGATGACGGCGACAACAAGGATGAGCTCGGCGAGCCCGCCCATCAAAACGCGACCGTCGGCACCCGCGCCGACGATGTAGTCCGTGTCGTGCAGGACCGGTTGGTACAGCGCAAGTCCTGCCATCGCGGTGACCTCTGTGATCAGGAATAACACGCCTGCGGTCACTGCCGCCGTCCTCGTCGAGCTCATCTGCACTCCTCCATCGCGACCGAGGTGTACGACGTACACCGGGATGTTCGAGAATGCTAGGTGTACGATGTACACCTCGTCAAGAGGAGGATCGGTTGGCCGACAAGACGCAAGCGCGCCGCACCCCATTGAGCAGAGACCGGGTGCTGCGCGCCGCGGTCGCGCTCGCCGACGACGTCGGCATCGACTCCCTCAGCATGCGCACGCTCGCGCAAGAACTCGGCGTGGTGCCGATGGCGCTGTACAAGCACGTCAGCAACAAAGAGGAACTGCTAGGCGGCATGGTCGACGTGATTGTCGGGGAGATCGGTTCGCCGGAACCGGCCGTCGATTGGAAGTCCGCGGTCCGGCAGCGAATTCTCGCGGCGCGGCGCGCGCTGCTGCGGCACTCGTGGGCGTCGCGCGTGATCGAGTCGCGCGCGACGCCGACGCCGACGGTGATGGCGTACATGGATTCGATGATCGGGATGTTCCTGGCGGGCGGTCTTTCGGTCGACCTCACCCACCACGTGATGCACGCGCTGGGAAGCCGCATATTCGGTTTCAGCCAGGAACTGTTCGACGCTCCCCGGGACCTCGATCCGCAGCGGCCCGCGCTCGGTGAAATGACGACCCGCTACCCCCACATCATGCAGATCGCGAGCGCGAATCACGACCGGCATTCCGTCGTAGGCTCCGGTTGCGACGACCAGTTCGAGTTCGAATTCGCGCTCGATCTGCTGCTGGACGGATTCGAGCGACTGTGGCGGCTGGGCTGGAGTTCCACCGGCCATCGAGCGGATCGCCTTTGACGAATCCTGGATGGACGCGGCCGATCAGGTTCTCGAGAAACACCAATGGCTCGGCTGCACTTACGGCAGTGGCGGGTCGAGGGGGACCAGCATGAAGAGCAGGTCGGTGTCGCCGATACGGACGATGGAGCCGTCGGCGAGCGGGGCGCTGTCCATCACTTGGACTCCGTCGACATAGACACCGTTGGAGGACATCTGGTCCCTGATGACGTGCGCCGGACCGTTGCTGACGATCACCGCATGGTGGCGACTGACCTTCGCGCTCTCGAGCACGATGTCGTTGTGCCGCAACCGTCCGATCCGGGTGAACGGGCCGTTGACCTGGTATCGACGCCCGCTCTGATCGCGAAGAAACGCCTGGTGTTCGTGCGGGTCCCGGTCGATGATCGTGGTCGCGCGGAAGACGCCGGCGGCCGCGACCGGGCGGGCGTCGAGCGGCTCCTGCCGCACTATGCGCGCCTCCAACTCACGGAGGGTCCGGCCGGGATCGATGCCGAGTTCCTCGGCCAGTCGCGCCCGTAGTCGCCGCACCGCCTCGAGGGCGTCCGACTGCCTGCCGCTCAGATATAGCGCCGTAATCAGCTTCTCCCACAACGGTTCTCGCAACGGGTAGGAGTCCACGAGCAGCGTCAGCCCGGAGACGACCGTGTCCACATCGCCCTGTGCGATATCGGCCTCGGCGCGCGCCTCGATGACGCCGATCCGCTCGTCGTCGAGGGCGGCGGCATAGGTGTCGGCGAATCCGAGCCCACGCAGGTCCGCAAGGACGGGCCCACGCCATTGTCCGAGTGCGTCGGTCATGAATTCGCTTGCCGCAGCGAAACTCCCGGCGGCCAGCGCCCGTCGCCCCGACTCGCGCAGCGCATGAAATCGGTACACGTCAACGGCATCCTCGCTCACCGTGACCCGATAGCCCGCCCCGACATGCGCGAGCAACGGCCGTGCATCGAGGCCGGCATCTCGTATCGGCTTGCGCAGATTCGACACGATGGCATGCAGGCTCACCCGCACATCCGGCGGTGGATTGTCCTCCCACACCGCCTTGGCCAGCGCCTCCACCGACACATGCCGGTTGGCGTTGAGCACCAGATACGCCAATACCGCCCGCTGCTTCGGCCCGCCCAAATTCTGGGCCACGCCATCGATCCGCAGCTCCACCGGGCCGAGCACGCCGAATTGCGCCCGCATTTCTTCCACCGCCGAATACCTCCTGACCTGTCGCCGACGCAGGCGGCGGCCGACTCATGGCGACCCGGCGCGGCGCTGTCGCCGACGCCCTCAGTCTTCCTTGATCCGAAGGTATTTCGCATGTTGTCGATCGAAATGGAGCGTTCGCGCATCGGTAGGCGCGCCGTCGTCTCGACCGCAACGGCTCGGGCGGCGGCACGGATCTACGGGGTGACGATCGCGAAGTTCGGGTTGGGCTTGTCGAACAATCCGGACAACTGCTTCAGCGCGGCGATATTGCCTTCGATGGTGATGTCGCCCTTCATCACTGCCTCTTGCATGCTCGCGCCCGCGAGCATGGTCTTGGCGAACGCGCCCCTGGTCAGAGTGACGGTCGCGTCCGGTGCGGGCAGATTGTCCCCGGCGGTGCGGGGGTAGTGGATGAGGACACCGTTGCGCAATTCGGTGCGTTGCACGCGGTTGTCGGCGTCGCGGAAGCGCCAGTCGGCGACGAGGGCGATGTCCCAGGCCTTCGGCCCGTCGAGGAACAGTGAGATGGCGTCGAAGGCCTGGTCCACAGTGAGCGCCGACAGCATCCCTTGCGCATTGGCCTTGGTCGGGGTGCCGAAGGGGCCGTTGCGTAGCTCGTAGGCGCCGCTGAGGTAGAAGTTGCGCCAGGTGCCGTTCTCGGCGCCGTACGCGAGTTGCTCGAAGGCGCTGGCTTGCAGGTGCTTTGCCTTGGTGTTGTCGGGCTCGGCGAAGATCACGTAGTTCACCATCTGGGCAACCCATCGGTAGTCGCCTGCGTCGTAAGCCTTTTGCGCCTTCTTCAACACTGCGTTCGCGCCGCCCATGGCCTCGACATGCCGTTTTGCCGATTCAACCGGCGGATGTTCCCACAGGTGTGCGGGATTGCCGTCGAACCAGCCCATGTACCGCTGATAGATCGCCTTGACGTTGTGACTCACCGAGCCGTAATAGCCATGGGTCGACCAGTTCTCGGCAATCCCGGGCGGCAGCTGGATCATCTCCGCGATCTCGCTGCCGACGTAACCCTGGTTGAGCAGTCGCAGCGTCTGATCGTTGAGATAGCCGTAGAGATCCCGTTGCAGCGACAGGAATTCCACGATCTTGTCGGTGCCCCACATCGGCCAGTGATGCGAGGAGAACACCACATCCGAGTTGCGCGCGTACAGGTTGATCGACTCGGTCAGGTACCTCGACCAGACGTGCGGGTCACGAACCAGCGCGCCGCGCAGTGTCAGGATGTTGTGCATGGTGTGCGTGGCGTTTTCGGCCATGCAGAGGATGTGGCGGTCGGGGAAGTAGAAGTTCATCTCCGAGGGCGCCTCGGTGCCCGGTGTCAACTGGAACACCATGCGCACCCCGTCGATGGTCTCTTCCTGACCGGTGTGGGTGACGTCGACGGTCGGGTCGATGAGAGTGGTGGTTCCGATCGAGGTTGTCTGGCCGAGACCCGTTCCGACCTGCCCCTTGGGTCCGCGCGGCAGGGCGGCGCCGTACATGTAGGCGGCCCGCCGCGCCATCGCGGTGCCTGCGTAGATGTTCTCCGCCACCGCGTGTTCGAGAAAGCCCGACGGCGCGAGCACCGGGCAGCGTCCCGCGGCGACGTCTTCCTTGGTGGTGACGCCCATGGCGCCGCCGAAGTGGTCGACGTGTGCGTGCGAATAGATCAGGCCGGTGACCGGGCGATTTCCGCGATGGGCGCGATAGAGGGCGAGACCGGCCGCCGCGGTCTCGGTGGAGATCAGCGGGTCGATGACGACCACCCCGGTGTCGCCTTCGATCAGCGTCATATTGGACAGATCGAGGCCGCGGACCTGATAGAAGCCGGGTGCGATCTCGTAGAGCCCTTGCTTGACGGTCAGTTGGGACTGTCGCCACAGGCTCGGATTCACCGACAGTGGACAGGGATCACGCAGGAAGCTGTAGGAATCGTTGTCCCACACCACTTTTCCGGCGGCGTCCTTGACGACACCGGGCTCGAGCGCGGCGACGAAGCCGCGATCGGCATCGGCGAAGTCGGCGGTGTCGGAGAACGGCATGGTGGCCGAGACCTGCCGGTTCGCGTCGGCGATGTGTCCGGACGGGTCGGTGGGCGACGCGGACGGGTGCACCTCGTCCGAGTCGCCGCACGCGGTCAGCCCGGCGCCGACTCCCGCTGCCGCGAGTGCCGCCGCGCCGACGCCGAACACTCCACGTCGGGATACGCGCGCTCCTGGCTTGCCGCCCGCGTTCCCGCGATCATCGTCGACCATTGCCGATCTCCTGTCTCGATCCGATTGGCTGCGAGCAACCGCATGCGAGATTGCTGCCTAGTAGCCCACCTTAGGCGCTATTGCACTTGAACTGCAATATAGTGGAAGGTGTCGAGTACGGAGTAGTCGGGGCAACGGTAAGGGGGGTGCACAAGGCCCGCCGTCCCTGGTGTCCACCGCGCCGCCGAAGCGGCGCCGCAGTCTCTACCCGGGTCGGCGGCCCGAGTTGGGTCAGGCGGTGACAGGTGCTTCGTCTTCGGAGACTCCGGCAGGCGGCGGTGTGTCTTCCACTGTCCGCTTCGGTCCGGTGAACCAACGCCTGGCCGACACAAACCACCAGATCCCGATCGCGCCGACCACGCCGACGAGCGTGATCGGTGCGTAATTCACGGTGTTCCAGGCGAATTCGCCGTTCCACGGGTAGCCACGGTCATCGGTCGGCAGGATGAAGAGCAGGCTGATGAACACGATCCATACCAGTGCGACGACGCCGACCGGCCGATACCAGGCGCCGAGTTGCCAAGGGCCGGTGCGGAATCTGCTGCCGTGCAACTGTCGCAACAGGATCGGGATGCCATAGGCGATATAGAGGCCGATGGTCGCGACGGAGGTGGCGGCCGCGTACGCGGTCGGCGCATTCGCCGCAGGCACCAGCATCGAGGGAATCAGCAGCACGAACGCAAAGAAGGAGATGAACAGCACCGCGTTCACCGGCACCTTCCGGGCCGAAAGTTTGCTCCAGAGCGCCGATCCCGGCACCGCGCCGTCGCGAGAGAACGCGAAAAGCATGCGCGACGCGGAGGTCACCGAGGCGTATCCGCAGAACAATTGGGCGATAGCCGCGATGATCAGCAGCAGCCCCGACCAGAACGAATTCAGCGAATTCTCCAGAATGTAGATCACCGGGTAGCCACTGTTCTTTTCCGGATTCAGCGCGTCGTCGAGATTCGGTATCGCGAAGGTTACCGCCATGATCAGCAGATACCCGGCGACGGCCGAGACGAGGATCGTGTTGATGATGCCCTTCGCTGCCGTGCGCGCCGCGTCGTGCGTTTCCTCCGACATGTGCGCCGAGGCGTCGTAACCGGTGAACGTGTATTGGGCGTGCAGCAAACCGAGCAGGAAGCTGAACGCCACCCCGCCGAAGCCGACCGCACTGTTGTCGACGGTTTCGGTGAACACGAACCCGACGCTCTGATGGTGGCTCGCGCCGAACCCGAGCACGATGACGAAGATCGCCACCCCGCCGACATGCCACCACGCCGAGATGTTGTTGATCACCGCCGACAGATGCGGCCCGATCGCGTTCAGCACCGCGTGCAGCACCAGAATGACGATGTAGACGAGAAAAATCGCGGTGCGATCGGTTCCGATGTCGATGCCGATGACATTCAGCACCGCGGTGGTGAAAATGGCCGCGCCGTAATCGATGGCCGCGGTCACCGCGATCTGGCCGATCAGGTTGAACCAGCCGGTGAACCATCCCCACACCGGACCGCCGAGCTCCGAAGCCCACCAGTACAGGCCGCCGGAAGTTGGATAGGCGGAGGCCAACTCGGCCATGGCGAGTCCGACGAACAACACCATCACCGAGACCAGCGGCCAACCCCAGGCCATGGTGATCGGTCCACCGTTGGCCAGACCGATTCCGTAACTGGCCAATCCGCCCGTCAAGATCGAGACAATGGTGAAGCTGATGGCGAAGTTCGAGAATCCGGACCAGGATCGGGATAGTTCTTGTTTGTAACCGAGTTCGGCGAGCCTGCGTTCGTCGTCCGACGGTGTTGGGGATTGCGGGGATTGGGCTTCGGTCATTTTTGCTCCCGGGTGAAAACGCTGCCCTCATACGGCGTTTGCCAGAAGATAAGTGTGAAGCGAACGCTGGTCAATCGCAGGAAAACATCGAAACCCGGCGGATTCGCGATCGACCCGCGCCTGTTACCTGTCGCCTTGTCTACCCAGGAGCGCGCACCGCCTGCACAGCGTCGGCGGTTGTGCGTGCCGCGCTTGCCTGCGGGCGACTGGCCGGTGGTCGGGGTCTCCACAGGATCTCCACACTTTGGGCCGGTGATCTGCACAACCGGTTTCTAGGGTTTGTGGGCAGGAGGAGCCGGAACCGGCCGAGCGTCTTGCGAGGCGGGGGATCCGGACGGGTGCAGGAGATCTGATGGACAATTCGAATGAGTTCTTCGGGTGGACAAGGGAATTCGAGGCGAAGGCGGCTGCGCGGGCGGCCGCCGGCGATCCGGAGTGGGGGCGGGGAGCGCGGCTGGACCGGGAGGTGGTTGGCAGTATTCAGCGGTTCCAGGTCGGTGAGAGCGGGGACGGTGCGAACCTCATCGGCAAAGCAGAACAGGCGGGCGATCCGGAGTATGCGGTTGCGGTGCGGCTGTTCGTCGCCGAGGAATCGAATCATGCCCGCATGCTGCAACTGCTGCTGAGCGCCGCCGGTGAGCCGACGATTTCCGGCCATTGGAGCGACGCGGTGTTCGTGCGTCTGCGCCGTGCCCTCGGCCTGCGGCTGGAACTGCTGGTGCTTATGGTCGCCGAGGTCGTCGCGCTGCGTTTCTACCGTGCCCTTCGCGACGGCACAGACAATCCGCTGACCACCCAGGTCGGTGGCTTGATCCTGGCCGACGAGCAGCGCCACGTCCCCTTCCACTGCCAGCGTCTACGCACCGCGTTCGCCCCTCTCTCCCGCCCGGCCCGCCAGGTCCTGCTCCTGATGTGGTGGGTGATGCTCACCGGCTCGACAATCGTCGTCGCCTACGACCACGGCCCAGCCCTACGCCGATTAGGAGTCACCAGAACCGGTTTCGTCCTCGACGTACTGACTCTGTTCAAAACCATCGCACCAACCGCCATTCCATCTCGGCCCCGACGGGCCACGAAAACTCTCCAGCCCAGCCCCTCCTAGCGGACGCGGGAGTCATGTGGCGCTCCGAGTGGTACGCGCTGGAGAGCCCACCCGGCGTGTCGGCGTGCAGCGGCCGCGTGCGATAGCGACCGGGATCGCGACGGCGACGGCGACCGGGACTTCGTGTGCGACCGGGATCGCGACTGCGACTGCTGCTGCGACCGGGACCCCGACGGCGACCGCTACTGGACGGCGACGGCAGCTGGCTGTGGCTGCGGCTCCCTGACGTCGGGGTTCTTGTCCGGTGCGACTCACCGCCGTACTCGTGCATACCGCGACCGTGGTCCGCGATTCGTGGTATCGAGGACGGATGAAGCCGACCGGTTCCTTTTACGACGTGGTTGTCGTCGGTGGTGGTCACAACGGGTTGGTGGCCGCTGCCTACCTGGCGCGGGCGGGGCGGTCGGTGCTCGTGCTCGAGCGGCAGGCTTACACCGGTGGTGCAGCGGTGTCGGCGCGGGTGTTCGCGGGGGTCGGTGCGCGGGTGTCGCGGTATTCGTATCTGGTGAGTTTGCTGCCGCAGCAGATTGTGCGGGAGTTGGGATTGCGGTTTGCGACGCAGCGCAGGCGGATCTCTTCGTTCACGCCGGTGGGTACAGGCGGGTTGTTGATCGACACCGGGTCGGCGGCTCGGACACGGGAGAGCTTCCAGCGGCTCACCGGGTCCGATCACGATTTCGAGGCATGGCAGCGGTTCTACGGACGGACGGATGCGTTCGCACAACGCGTGTTCCCGACGATGACCGAGCCGTTGCCCACCCGTGCGCAACTGCAAGACATCGTCGGCGACTCCGCCACCTGGTCGGCGTTGTTCGAGCGTCCGCTGGGGGAGACGATCGAGGCGGAGTTCGCCGACGACACGGTGCGGGGTGTCGTGCTCACCGATGGGCTCATCGGAACCTTCACGCACGCACACGATCCGGAGCTGCGCCAGAACCGCTGCTTCCTCTATCACGTGATCGGTGGCGGCACTGGCGACTGGGATGTGCCGATCGGCGGTATGGGCGCGCTCACCGACGCACTCGCCGTCGCCGCTCGTGCCGCAGGCGCCGAACTGGTCACCGACTGCGAGGTGACGGCCGTCGAAACCGATGACGTCACGACCGAAGTGCGCTTCGGCGACGGTGCAGTAGCAGCGGGCCACGTGCTGGTGAACGCGGCGCCGCACGAGCTGCGACGCCTGCTCGGCGAGCCCGATCAGCCGAAACCCGAAGGCTCCCAACTCAAAGTGAACATGGTCCTACGCCGGCTACCGCGGTTGCGTGACGTGGCCACCGACCCGGGCGAGGCATTCGCCGGGACCTTCCATATCGCCGAATCGTATACCCAACTGGACCACGCCTATCGGGAAGCGGCCGGTGGGCACATCCCCTCCGCGCCACCGTCGGAGATCTACTGCCACACCTTGACCGACCCCTCGATCCTCGCGCCGGATGCCGCCGGTCTGCACACGCTGACCCTGTTCGGGTTGCACACGCCTGCCAGGCTTTTCGACACCGACCCCGAGGCGGCGAAGGCCGCAGCGGTGCGGGCCACGCTCGCACAACTGGATGCGGTACTCGCCGAGCCGATCACCGATTGTCTCGCCCTCGACGAGCACGGTTCCCCGTGCATCGAGGCGAAATCCCCACTCGACCTGGAACACGAGATCGGCCTACCCGGCGGCCACATCTTCCACCGAGACCTGGCCTTCCCGTACCGAGCCGACGACGCGGACGACGATCCCGCCACCCGTTGGGGCGTGTCGACCGGACACCGGACCGTATTCCTTTGCGGCGCAGGCGCGGTGCGAGGCGGCGGTGTCAGCGGAATCCCCGGCCACAACGCCGCGATGGCCGTACTCGAGTCGCCGGGAGTCAACTGAACGACGACTCCAGCCCGAGCGATTCGTGCACCAGTGATGATCGGCCAGCACACCCCGGATCCACTGACCGGACCGGACGAATGGGACATGGTGGCGGGGCCTTCTCGACGTTCGCCGAAACCATGTCCCGTTCGCCGGGGATAGTAGGTTGGGATGGTGACGGAAAGGGGTGGTGATGGGGTTGCGGACGGATCTGACCGAGATGTTCGGGATCGAGCATCCGATCGTGCTCGCGCCGATGGGTGGTGTGGCCGGCGGGATGTTGGCGGCGGCGGTGTCCGAGGCGGGCGGGCTCGGGTTGATCGGCTCCGGCGGGGGTGATCGCGAGTGGCTCGATCGCGAATGCGGGCTTGCTGCCGCCCGTACTGACAAGCCGTGGGGCATCGGCCTGTTGATCTGGGCGGTCGACAGCGACATCCTGTTGTCGGTAGTCGAGCGCCGTCCACACGCGATCATGTTGTCTTTTGGTGACCCGGCACCGTACGCCGCGATGATCCGCGACGCCGGAATCCGTCTGCTGGTGCAGGTGACCACCATGGACGAGGCCAGCCGCGCGCTCGATGCGGGAGCGGACGTGGTCATCGCACAGGGCGGCGAGGCGGGCGGGCACTGCGGTGCTCGGGCGACGCTGCCGTTCGTGCCGAGCGTTGTCGACCTGGCCGCGGGCACGCCGGTGCTCGCCGCAGGCGGCATAGCCGACGGCCGCGGTCTCGCCGCCGCGCTCACCCTGGGCGCCGCGGGCGCACTCATCGGAACCCGTTTCGAGGCGACTCATGAGGCACTGATCTCGGCGGCAGAAGCCAAAGCGATTGTCGCCGCACGGGCGAGCGACACCGAGCGCAACCGGGCCCTCGATATCGCGCGGGGGTCTCCGTGGCCCGCCGAGTATCCGGCCCGCACCCTACGCAACGCATTCCTGGACCGCTGGCACGGCCGCGAGGCGGAACTGGCTGGTGATTCCGTTGCGCTACAGGAATATCGAGACGCGGCCGAAAGAGAGGACCCGGGCTACGTACCGGTGTGGGCAGGCGAGGCTGTCGATCTCATCACCGGGCTCGAGTCCGCCGCAGACCTGGTCAGTCGCATCAGCCGGGGTGCCGAGCAGGCGATTCTGCACGCCGCGCAGCGGTGCATTGCCACTTCGGAATGACCAATACGGTGAGCTGCCGGGCTCGTCGATAGTCGTTCAGGCGCATCCCCGCCGCGGGAGGGCTGATCGCGGACTCGCGCGCCCTCGACGTGACCCGCGACCATCTCTCCGACCGCAGAACCATCGGCTGACGAGCCGGGCGCTGCGCGGTCCCGCTCGCCGCGTCGGTCTGAGTCCGCGCGGCTGACCTGCGGCAATCTCGACGAATCGCCTGGGCGATCGGGCCGCTGGGACGCGGTCGAGCCGATATCATCGTTCGCACGGCGCAACTGCCCAGACAGGTTCTACTTGGTGATTTGCGCACACCATATGCCCTGGTAGATCGACGATTCGAAGTATCGCGCCGATGCTCGGGCTCCAGCGTCGAGCGGCGAGGACTTGAATGACGACCTACCGGACCATCCGAACCAGGACAGCCACCACAGCACGCCGTCGTTTGCGTGTGGTGGCCGGTGCGGCGACGCTCGTGGCGGCGATGGCCGCCATTACCTTCGCGACCCCGACCGCGGGCGCAGCAGTGCGACAGCTCGGTGTCTTTCCCGACAACGCTTACGGGCTCGCCACGAACTACGGCACCGGCTGCGCGTACACGCTGGAGGCCATCCTCACCGAGGCCGTCGACCCGGTGTTCTTCTACGACAACGGCGTCCCGCTCGGCGGCATCGCCCCGACGGGAGGCGTCGCCCTCTTCACTTGGGTCCCGACCACCGTGGGTAGGCACACGCTTGCCGCCCGCCAACTGCCGGACAACAACATCGTCGCGACCGTGGACATCCGCGTCGGCACCGGCACCCATGTCGGCTGGTCCTGCGTCGTCTTCGGCGGCTGAACGCAGCGCCGGCACCCGGCCCGGCTACTTCGCCTCGTGCGCCTCGTGCGCTTCGTGCACCTCGTGGGTGGTGTGCTGGGGCGCGCCCCACCCGACGTGTGCTTCGGTGCGCATCCGGTCGACCATGTGCGGGTAGTGCAACTCGAAAGCCGGTCGCTCCGAACGGATCCTGGGGAGCTCGTAGAAGTTGTGCCGCGGCGGCGGACAACTGGTCGCCCATTCCAGGGAGTTGCCGTAGCCCCATGGATCGTCGACCGTGACGACCTCGCCGTAGCGGTAGGTCTTGAAGACGTTCCAGACGAACGGCAGCACCGAGGCGCCCAGGATGAACGAGCCGATGGTGGAAATGGTGTTCAGCGTGGTGAAGCCGTCACCGGGCAGGTAGTCGGCGTAGCGGCGTGGCATACCGGTGGCGCCGAGCCAGTGTTGGACGAGGAAGGTGACGTGGAAGCCGAGGAAGGTGGTCCAGAAGTGCCACTTGCCGAGCCGCTCGTCCATCATGCGACCGGTCATCTTGGGGAACCAGAAGTAGATTCCGGCGTAGGTGGCGAACGCAATGGTGCCGAAGAGCACGTAATGGAAATGGGCGACAACGAAATACGTGTCGGACACGTGGAAGTCCATGGGCGGGCTGGCCAGTAGGACACCGGACAGACCACCGAACAAGAAGGTGACGATGAACCCGACCGAGAACAGCATCGGCGTCTCGAAGGTCAGCTGACCGCGCCACATGGTGCCGATCCAGTTGAAGAACTTCACCCCGGTCGGAACTGCGATGAGGAACGTCATGAACGAGAAGTACGGCAGTAGGACGGCTCCGGTGGCGTACATGTGGTGCGCCCACACTGCGATCGACAGGGCTCCGATGGCGAACGTCGCATAAACCAGCGCGGTGTAACCGAAGATCGGTTTGCGACTGAACACCGGGAAGATCTCCGACACGATGCCGAAGAACGGCAGCGCGATGATGTACACCTCGGGATGGCCGAAATACCAGAACAGGTGCTGGTAGAGAAGTGTGCCGCCGGTGGCCGGATCGTAGATGTGACCACCGAGGTGCCGGTCGAAGTACAGCGCCAGCAGCGCCGCGGTCAGAATCGGGAACGCGAGCAGGATCAAGATGCTGGTCACCAGAATCGTCCAGACGAACACGGGCAACCGGAACAGTGTCATGCCGGGGCAGCGCAGGCACACCACCGTCGTGATCATGTTGACCGCGCCGAGGATGGTGCCGAGGCCTGATACCGCAAGGCCGAAGATCCACAGATCGGCACCGACGCCTGGTGAGTGCACGATGCCGGCGAGTGGGTTGTAGGCGGTCCAGCCGAAGTCGGCGGCGCCACCCGGGGTGACGAAGCCCGCGGTAGCCATGGTGGCACCGAACAGGTACAGCCAGTAGCTGATGGCGTTCAGACGAGGGAACGCGACATCAGGCGAGCCGATTTGCAGGGGAAGGACGATATTCGCGAACGCGAACACCACGGCTGTCGCGTAGAACAGCAACATGATCGTGCCGTGCATGGTGAACAGCTGATTGAACTGTTCCGGCGAAAGAAATTGCAGACCCGGCCTGGCCAGCTCACCGCGCATCAGCAGGGCAAGCAGACCACCGACCATGAAGAACGACATCGACGTGAACAGGTACATCTGGCCGAGCACCTTCGGGTCGGTCGTGGTGACCACCCGGTAGATGGCCGAGCCCTTCGGCCCGAACCGCGCAGGAAACGGCCGCGTCGCTACCAACTGCGGCACTGGCTGTGGCTCAACGGCGGTCACTGATCCTCCTGGCTGCGGGACGAACCTGACAACAAACCAGCGATAGCGTATGCGCGGCAAACCCGCATTCGGGCGAACAACCTGCGGACACGCCCTACTCGCAGACAAATTCTAGCGAGGAGTTACCCCTCATGGCCATGGCTCGACGCGGGCGAACACCCTCTCGGTCCCACAGCGCCACGACTATGGCCGAATACGTCGATTGATGGAGTGGATCGTGCGTCCTCGCCGAACGGCCGGCGCTCTGCGGCGAGCGCACGGCGACAGTTGTCACGAGTGCCGCCACGTCGGCACCGCTACTCCGGAAGGTCACGGCTGCACTGCACTGGATCCCGCCGGCGGCCTGACCTATAAGACCCGGCAGCTGCAACGCCTACCAGGACGGTACCCATGTCCAATTCTCTTGTGGTGGAACCGAAGTCTTGATGATCGGCACACCGCCGAAGACAGTCGGCGAGCCGATGGCGACGACGCGGCTCAGTGACAGTCGATAGGCTTTGGCAATGCGACGCCGAAAGCGCAAGACTTCGAGCGCGCAGCTGCACGGGCGGACGAACGGCCTGGATCGGCTGCTCGTAGACCGCAGCGCGCGGGTGCCACCCACCGCAGCCGACCGTTTACTGCGGAGCCTGAGCATGAGCGCCAACTACAGCCGATTGTGGATGGGAGTGGCCGCCGCCCTCGTCGTGGTCGGTGGTCGTGCCCCGCGGCGCGGTGCGGTACGTGGGCTGCTCGCGGTGAGTGTCGCGAGTGCGGTGGCCAATGGCATTGCCAAACCATTGCTTCCGCGGCGGCGACCGCCGGACGAGTCGGTGCCCTTCGTGCGCAGACTGGTTTCACCGCCGGTGTCGTCGTCGTTTCCTTCGGGACACGCCGCCTCGGCTGCGGCTTTCGCGACGGGTGTCGCGCTCGAATCGCCGACGGCGGGGGTTCTGGTCGCGCCGATTGCACTAGCGGTCGGATATTCGCGGGTGCACATAGGGGTGCATTGGCCATCGGACGTCGTCGCAGGTGCGGCGCTCGGGAGTGCGATTGCCCTGGCAACTCGCCGCTGGTGGGCGGCGCGTCCCGACGATCCGGCGACGCTCGGGCCGAGCGCACGGATCGAGCCGGTGCAAGGCGGGAACGGGCTGCTCCTGGTCGGCAACCCGTTCTCCGGCAGTGGTGCCGCCGACGACGCCCTGCAACAGCTGCGGACGCGCCTGCCCGCGGCGCAGGTCCTCGAGCTCGACGCCGAGGCCGACCTCGAGGCGCAACTCGACGATCTGCTCGGCCGCGAGCACATCGTCGCGCTCGGTGTCCTCGGCGGCGACGGGACCGTGTCGAGCGTGGCGGCCGCAGCCGTGCACCACCGACTGCCCCTCGCGGTGTTCGCGGGCGGCACACTCAACCATTTCGCGCGCGACGCGGGCGTCGAGGACATGGCACGGACGCTCCGGGCCCTCGACGCGGGGGAGGTGGTCCGGATCGACACCGCCCGCGTGCAATTCGACCGATCCGAACCCCAAACCTTCATCAACACAGCCAGTCTCGGCGGTTACCCGGACTTCGTCCGACTGCGTGAGCGGTGGGAGACCCGCATCGGCAAATGGCCCGCCGCGGGAATTGCCATGGTGCGACTACTTTTTCGCGCGCAGCCATTGCACACCACTATCGATGGCGCGCACACGGCCATCTGGATGCTGTTCGTCGGCAACGGCCGCTACCACCCGTCGCACCAGATCCCGATGTCGCGCCCCGAAATCCACCGCGGCACCCTCGACATCCGCTATCTGCGCGCTGACCTCGCTTTCTCGCGTACCCGGCTGATCTGGGCGACCCTCACCGGAACGCTGGAACGCTCGGCGACCTACGTTCACCGTCAGGCCGATCGGCTCGATGTCGGCGTCGCCCATGCTCCCGTCTCGTTGGCCACCGACGGCGAGGTCGACCATCGCGGCAAGGACTTCACCTTCACCAGTCAACCTGCCGCGCTCACTCTGTTCCGGCCACCGGATGAGAACTCCTGACCCGCTGGTTGTTCCGATCGAGGAGCTCGATGGTGGCCCGCTGACGCGGTGGGCGCCGACCCGACCCGGCCATCGAAGCGTGGACCATCGGCACCTGGTTCGCAGGTGGCCGACCCGCCGCGGCATGACGCCGGTCAGAGATCGGGCAGCCAGTTGCCGTGGAAGCCGTGCGGGACGCGGGCGGGCAGGTGGATGGTGGCAACTGGTGGCGCGGCCAGGTCTGTCGCATCGAGCACAGCCAGGTCGCTGCGATCGGTATCGGCGTTGTATACGTAGGTCATCAGATAGCCGGCGCCGCCGGGTCGATCGTCGGCAGGGGCGAAGGCGGCTTCGCCGGGGAGCTGTCCCGTGCGGAACTCGTGTGCGGTTCGGCTGCCGGTATGCAGGTCATAGCGGATCAATGCGCCGGTCCCGGATTCACCGGACACCGTGACGTGTCCGAAGCGGGCGTCCAGTCCGGCCAGTCGGTCGTCGATTCGTGGGAACTCCGCGGCGCGGTCGTCGAGTTGCTCTTCGGTGACAGTGCCGGTGGTCAGGTCGATGGTCCAGCGCCAGAGGCTGGCCTCGTCGTAGGTGTGCGATTCGGTGCGCCACAGCTGCGGGTAGCGCATCACATGCAGCACGATGCGCCCCGGTTCGTCGTGGGCGTTGAGTGAGTGGAAGACGTAGCAGGGATCGATGGGGAACCAGCGGATCTCGCCGTGCGGATCGTCCCGACGCAGCACACCGAGGCGGGCCTGGTAGTCGTCGCGCCACCGGAATGGCATTCCCGCCCCGGCTATCGCGGTCTCGATGTCGAAAACCACCGGCAAATCCATGAATACGACGTGCTCCGCGGTGAGGTTGAAGTCGTGGTGCATGGTGGCGGCGGGTACGTCGACGGGGCGGCTGAGCAGCAGATTGCCCGCGGCATCGGCGCGGTGATAGGTCAGGTAGGTCGGTCCGGTGACGTCGTAGCCGAAGAAATGCAGCTCACCGGTGGCCGGGCAGGTCTTCGGGTGCGCGGTCATCGCGGTGCGCAGCTTGCCCTGAAAGTCGTAGGGGCCCACGGTGTCCAGCTCACAGGTCAATTCGTACGGGTAGGACGATTCGACCAGTGCCAGCGTGTGTCCCGCATGTCGGATGATGTGGGTGTTGGCGACGCCGGCCGCGAGATCCCTGTTGCCTTCGCTGTCGTAGCTACGGGCTCCGTCGGTGAAGGTGGAGGTGCGGACCCACCGGTTGCGATAGGAGATCGCGCGCCCATTGTGTAACCGGACACCGTGCACCATCCCGTTCCCGAGGAACCAGTGTGACGAGGCGGCGGCGTGCGGATTCGGGCCGTTGCGCAGGTACCAGCCGCTCAGCTCGGCCGGAATCCGGCCGGTGACCGATAGCTCGTAGGCGGTGAGTTCCTCGGTGACGGGCGCGTAGTTGCCGATCAGGTGGGGGAGCGGAGTAGTCATGGGCGACACCGATCTATCGCGGGGAGTCAGGAAAAGGGCTGGCCGAGCGCTTGCGCCCGGCCCTGGATATAGGCGACATAGCGGATGGTGAACACCATCGGGATCACGAAGGCGGCCACCTGGGCGCCGGTGCGCAGCGTCGAGGAGGAGTGGGCCAGAACGGCCAGGGCGATGCCGCCGACGGCGAAGCTCGCAGTCCACACGGAGGTGATGATGTAGCCGGTGCGGATGAAGACCGGGTGTTCCCAGAGGTCGCGCGGCGTGGTCTGTTTGGCGATACCCAGCGTGAACGGCATCCGCACGGCCAAGGAAACACCCGCGATAATCGCGAGCACACCGGAGGAGATCGCTGGGGTATAGGGGTGCAGGGCGGTGTTCGGGTCGGCGAAGGCGAGCACCGTCAGTGCGGCGAAGAACAGGGCCGAACCGATATCGATGATCATTGCCTCCACGCGCAGGCCCGCCCTGGTCTGCTGGGCGATGGTGACGGCGGAGATGCCGAAGGCGATCAGTGCCGCCCACTGCCAGTGCGCGGACGGGATCACGGCGTAGGCGATCCAAGGTGCGAAGGTGCGCAGGTACGACATGTTCGTGGAGCTCCTAGTGCCGTGACATTCCAGTTCTGACATGTCTAAATTAGAGAGTGGCCTCTCCACATGTCAATAGTGGAATGTAGGGTGAGGGCATGAGCCTTCGATACGCCCTGCTCGGTCTGCTGGCCGACCGCCCGGCCAGTGGCTATGACTTGCTGCAGCGATTCAAGGGTTCGCTGGCCAACGTCTGGCCTGCAACGCAGAGCCAGATCTATACCGAGCTCGCCAAGCTGGCCGACGCGGATTTCATTGCCGTGTCGGACGAAGGGCCCCGTGGCCGCAAGGAGTACACGCTCACCGATGCCGGTCGGGCCGATCTCCGAGATTGGCTGACCGACACCAAGCCGAAACGTGTGGTGCGCAACGAGATGCTGCTGCGCGTGTTCTTCCTCGGTGTCATTCCGCAGGAGCAGGCGCGCGAATACCTCTCCGACATCGAGGCCGGATCCGCCAAAGGGGTCGCGGCCCTTGCGGAGCTGGAGGCGACCACCGACTGGGATGACAACGACCTGTCCAACTATGGCCGGATGGCGATGGTGTGGGGTCAGCGGTTCTATGCGATGAATCAGCAGTGGGCGCAGTGGGCGCTCGATCAGCTGCCGCCGGGTGGCAACTCCGAAGATGTTTCAAGCTGAGGCCTCGGAAAGCTCTGAATTCTGAATCGATAATGTCAATCTAGCTAAATCTGAGAACTATATTCATCCATCTAGATCTGATCTTGCATAATCTTCATACTCTCTCGTGTGGTGATCCCCGCCTCATCGGGGACACCGATCGCAATCCGACGAATCGACGTTCAGGAGTCTTGGTGAAGATCGGAATTCCTCGCGAGGTCAAGAATCACGAGTACCGGGTCGCGTGCACACCCGCCGGGGTGCACGAGTTGGTTTCCCGTGGACACGAGGTATACATCGAGGCAGGGGCCGGTCGCGGCTCGGCGTTCGAGGACGAGGCATACGGGGTCCTCGGCGCGCGCGTGCTGGAATCCGCCGACGAGGTATGGAGCGTCGCCGACCTGGTGCTCAAGGTGAAAGAGCCGGTGGCCGAGGAGTATTCGCGGATGCGCGAGGACCAGGTGCTGTTCACCTATCTGCACCTGGCGGCGTCCAAGGACTGCACCGACGCGCTGCTGAAGTCCGGCATCACCTCGATCGCCTACGAGACGGTCACCGGCCGGGACGGGGCGCTGCCACTGCTGGCTCCGATGAGCGAGGTCGCGGGACGGCTTGCTCCGCAGGCGGGCGCCTACCACCTCATGCGCAGCGGCGGTGGACGCGGCGTGCTGATGGGTGGTGTGCCGGGTGCGCGGCCCGCCAAGGTGGTCGTGCTCGGTGCGGGCGTCGCCGGTAGCAATGCGATCGCCGTCGCCGTGGGTATGCACGCGGATGTGACGGTCCTCGACCTGAATATCGCGAGGCTGCGTGAGGTGGACGCCCAGTACCGGGGACAGGTGCGCACCATCATCTCCAACAGCTTCGAGGTGGAGAACCTGGTCCGGGAAGCCGATCTGGTGATCGGTGCGGTGCTGGTGCCGGGTGCGAAGGCGCCCACGCTGGTGTCCAATGAGCTTGTCGCGCAGATGAAGCCGGGCTCGGTGCTGGTCGACATCGCGATCGATCAGGGTGGCTGCTTCGCGGATTCCCGGCCGACCACCCATGCGGACCCGACCTACCGGGTGCACGAGTCGGTCTTCTATTGTGTGGCCAATATGCCCGGCGCGGTGCCCTACACCTCGACCGTCGCGCTCACCAATGCCACACTGCCGTACGCGATTTCGATCGCCGATCGCGGATGGCGCGACGCGACGGCCGCGGATGCCGGCCTGGCGAACGGGCTCAGCACCCACAAGGGTGTGCTGCTGTCCGAATCAGTCGCTGCCGCACACCGTTACGTGGCACAGCAGCTGGCCGCCTAGGGGAATATGCGGTTTCGTGGCCGTACGTGCTCGAAAATGAGGATCGTTTCGGTCGAGGCGACCGCGGGATGCGCGCTCAGATGGTTGAGCACGAAGACCCGCAGCCCGTCGGTGTTCGCCGTGGCGACATGGATCAGGTAGTCATCGGCGCCCGCGATGAAATACACATTCAGCACCTCGTCGAGTTCGGACAATTGCTCTCCGAACTGGGCGAGGTGCTGGCGCGCGTTGCCGTGCACGCGAACCGCGATCATGGCCTGTAGGTTCCGGCCGAGCGCGGCCGGATCGATATCGGCGTGGAACCCCCGGATCACGCCGCGTTCGACCAGCGATCTGACTCGACCGAGACAGGTCGATGGCGCGATCCCCGCGATCGCGGCGAGGGCATTGTTGGTGATGCGTCCATCGCGCGCGAGCTGATCGAGCAGGACCCGGTCGATGTCATCGATCGGGACGACCTGACTCGGCTTGCTGGTGACGGCCGGTACCGCAGGCGTCTCGTTCTTCCGCACAACCTCGACGGTACAGAACATCGTTCGCCGGATCTGCCGCTCGACAAACAATATTCGGAGGCTATTTCCGGCGGCCTCGGTATACGATCGACCGGTGAACACGTACTGGCATGTCGTCACTCCGCCGCCGTGCGCCTGACCGGGCGCACCTGCTGACTTCTCGATAAACATTCCCGGCTGACCCGTGAGGGTAGTCCGGGCTGTGTCGTGCGCCCGTTTCGAATCCACATCCCACCGGAATTCGACGACGGAAGTTCACGACTGTGCCGAATCGCACCACGTCTCTGCCTGTTTCCCAGTCCGTTCACCGCCCGCGGTCCAGCCTCTTCAGTGGGCCGATGCCTATCCTCGCCGCCTCGGTGTTCTGGGGTACGACGGGAACCGCGGGCTCCTTGGCCCCGGTGGGCGCACCGGCCGCTGCCATCGGCTCGGCGGGTCTCGCCCTCGGCGGTCTGCTGCTATTTCTTTCCCACCGCGGCGCCCGCCTGCGATGTACCCGCGCCGAGTGGGGATTGCTGTTGCTCGCAGCGGTGGCGATCGCGGGCTATCCGATCACCTTCTATCCGGCCGTCGCGCGCACGGGCGTTGCCGTCACCACCGTGATCACTCTCGGCAGCGCCCCGGTCTTTGCCGGTCTGCTCGCCTGGATCATCGGGCGAGCCCGCCCGAGTAGGCGGTGGCTCTGCGCCACGGCCGCGGCGGTGCTCGGCTGCGCAGTTCTGGTGCTCGGCCCCGAACTCAGCGGTGGGAGCGCCCCGGTGGATCTCGTGGGCATCGTGCTCGCCGCTGTCGGGGGGTTGTGCTATGCCGTCTACTCGCTGATCAGCGCGCAACTCATCGCGCGAGGCCACGCGTCCAACTCGGTGATGGGGACGATGTTCGGCATCGGTGGCCTGCTGGTGCTGCCGGTCGTGCTCGGCACCGACATGTCCTGGCTGTTGACCCTGCGTGGGGCGGCGGTGGCGCTGCATCTTGCGGTGTTCCCGACGTTCGTCGCCTACCGCCTGTTCGGCTACGCCCTGCGGCACACCACGGCGCAGGTGGTCGTCACCTTGACCTTCGCCGAGCCTGCCGTCGCGGCTTTACTTGGGGTTGTCGTCCTCCGTGAACGCCTGCCGATGGTGTCCTGGGGTGGGTTGGCGGTGCTGGCTCTCGCGCTCGTGATGCTCGCTGTGCCCACGCGCTCACGCCGAGATCGGCTGCGCACGGGTGCCGAATCGGGCAGCCCGGTGAGCTGAGCCGGTTCGGTGCCGGTCATGCCGTAAGGGCTCACGTCATGGGCCCGGAAACACGATAGGGGTGGCGCGAGTACGCGCCACCCCTATCGCCCCTCATCAGCCTGCGGTAGCCGGTTTTGCGGCGTCCGCGTTGAGTTTGGAGTGGGTGCGGGAGTAGGTGAAGTAGACGGCGAGCCCGACAACCAGCCAGACCACGAAGCGCACCCAGGTCTGATACGGCAGCGACCAGATCAGATAGATCGAGAAGCCGATGCCGATCAGCGGGATCACCGGCATGAATGGCAGCTTGAACTCGCGCGGCTCGTCGGGCCGGGTGCGGCGCAGCACGATCACGGCCACCGATACGACGATGAAGGCCATCAGAATGCCGATATTGGTGAGTTCTGCGACCACGGTGATGTCGAGCAGACCCGCCATTACCGCGGCGCCGATACCGACGATCCAGGTCACCCTGGTCGGCACCTTGCGCACGGGATGGGTCTTGGCGAACCACTCGGGCAGCAGCCCGTCGCGGCTCATCGCGAACCACACGCGGGTGACGCCGAGCATGAAGGTGAGCACCACGGTGACGATGCCGACGATGGCGCCGATCGCGATGATGTTCGCGATGCCCGGCATACCGACCGATTCGAAGGCGGTGGAGAAGCCACTCGTCGGGCTGATCTCGGAGTATTTCTGCATACCGGTCAGCACCAGGGTGGCAAGGACGTAGAGCACCATCGCGATGGCAAGCGAGTAGATGATGGCCTTCGGAAGGTGCTTCTTGCCGTCGGTGGATTCCTCCGCCGCCGTGCTCATCGCGTCGTAGCCGAACACCGCGAAGAACACCGTGGCCGCGCCGGTCCACACCGCACCGGTGCCGAACGGGAAGTACGGGGTGTAATTGGAGCTGTCGATGTGGAAGACACCGAGCACGACGATGAGCACCACGAGGGCGACCTTGATGCCGACCGCGACGGTCTCGAACCGGCCGACACTCTTGATGCCGCGCGAAAGCAGCCATGCGGTGCCCAGACAGAACAGCATCGCGAAAACGTCGATCACATGGCCTTCGCCGGTGCCGTGTGCGCCCATCATCCAGTCGGGCAGCGAGACGTCGACCTGTTCGAGCAGGAATCGGAAGTAGCCGGAGACACCGATGGCGACGACCGCGGCCACCGCGATGTATTCGAGCAGCAGGTCCCAGCCGATGAACCAGCCCGCGATCTCACCGAGGGAGACATAGCCGTAGGTGTACGCGGATCCGGCCTTGGGCACCATGCCCGCGAACTCGGCGTAGCAGAGTGCGGCGGCGGCGCTGGCGACGCCGGCGATCAGGAAGGAGATGAGCACCGAGGGACCGGTGACGGAGTGCGCGACCGCGCCGGCGAGAGTGAAAATGCCTGCGCCGATGATGCCGCCGACGCCGATTGCCGTGAGCTGCCACAGGCCGAGCGATCGCGAGAGCTGCTCATCGGCGGGCACATCGTCGTCGAGTTCCCGTAGGGGTTTGCGGCGCAACATCTGGCTGCGCAACTCCGCGATGGACATAGACATCCTTTCGTCCTCTGCGTCACTGCCACCATGCAGTAACCCAGATCACACATTCAGCTGGAGCTAGCTAATACGACCACAGCTGCGGTGTGATCGGCGAGTTGGATAAATAACGTTCAGGTGCGTTTGTCCGATCGGACGACAGCCCGTGCCCCCGGTGCGGCGCTCAGCGCTGGCTGCCCGGAACGAGCGAGCGCAGGAAGAACGCCAGGTTGGCCGGACGTTCGGCCAAGCGGCGCATGAAATAGCCGTACCACTGGTCGCCATAGGGCAGGTAGACCCGCAGGTGATGTTTCTCCTCGACCAACCGTCGTTGCTCGGCGTCCCGGATGCCGTAGAGCATCTGGAACTCGAACTCGTCGGCCTTGCGATCCACCTCCGTCGCGAAGCGCTGCGCGGCGTCGATGATCGCCGGGTCGTGGGTGGCGACCATCGGGTAGCCGTCGCCGTTCATGAGCACGCGCAGGCAGCGCAGGTAGGACTCGTCGACGTCGGTCTTGCGCTGGTAGGCGACCGAGGCGGGCTCCCGATAGGCGCCCTTGCACAGGCGAATACGCGAACCGTGACCCGCCAGTTCCTGGCAGTCGGATTCGGTACGGTGCAGGTAGGCCTGCAGCACGGTGCCGAGTGTGGGGAAGTCCGCGCGCAGCTCCCGCACGATGGACAACGTGGAATCGGTGGTGGTGTGATCCTCGGCGTCGATGGTGACCCACACGCCGGCTGCGGCTGCGGCAGCGCAGATCTGGTAGGCGTGATCTCGCGCAATCGTGTGCCCGTCACCGGGCAGGGACTGCCCGAGTGCCGAGAGCTTGAGTGACACTTCCAGCGGCCCGACGATGGATCCGGTGTTGTCGATCAGCTCGCGCAACCTGGCCAGCTGCAACAACAGCTCCAAGTAATGCGACACCGTGTCGATTGCCTGATCGAGCTCGGTGGTGTCTTCGCCGAGGTAGTCGATGGTGATGTACCTGCCGGAGCTGAGCAGGGCGGCGGCGCTGGCGATCGCCTCGTCCTCGGATCGGCCGGCGACGAACCGGTCGACGAGTTTCCTGGTCGCGGGCATCCGCGAGACGGTGCGCTCGATGCGCGGTGAGCGCGAGGCGGCCAGCATGGCGGGCCGCAGCAGTCCGGACTTTGCCATCACAGGGTCTCCGATTCGGTTGCCTGGTGCGGGTAACGGTGGTCGGTCGGCGGGACGAAGGTTTCCTTGAGGGTGCGTGCGGAGGTCCAGCGCAGCAGGTTCTGAGGCGAGCCCGCCTTGTCGTTGGTTCCGGACGCGCGACCACCGCCGAAGGGCTGCTGACCGACGACCGCGCCGGTGGGCTTGTCGTTGATGTAGAAGTTGCCCGCCGCGAAACGCAGGCTGTCGGTCGCCTTCGCGACGGCATTGCGGTCCTCGGCGATGATCGAGCCGGTCAGACCGTAGGCCGAGCCTTGATCGACCAGATCGAGGGCGGCGTCGAAGGATCCGGCGACGGCATCGTCGTAGACGTGGACGGCGAGGATCGGACCGAAGTATTCGGTGCTGAACGCCTCGTCGGTGGGGTCGTCGCCGAGCAATACGGTGGGGTCGACGAAGTAGCCGACGCTGTCGTCGGTGTGGCCGCCCGCGGCGATCGTCAGGCTCGGCGTCGCCTTGGCACGGGCGATCGCGTCGGCATTGCGGTCGAAGGCGCGCTTATCGATCACCGCGCCACCGAAATTGCCGAAGTCGGTGACGTCGCCGTAGGTCAGTGCGGAGACCTTGTCGATGAGATCGCCCGCCATCTTCGTCCACACCGATTTCGGGACGAACGCACGCGAGGCAGCCGAGCACTTCTGACCCTGGTAGTCGAAGGCGCCGCGGATCAGCGCCGTGGTCAGCACCGCGGGGTCGGCGGAGCTGTGCGCGAGCACGAAATCCTTGCCGCCGGTTTCCCCCACCAGGCGCGGGTAGGTGCGGTAGTCGGCGATGTTGTTCGCAACGGCACGCCACAGGTGCTGGAAGGTCTTGGTGGAGCCGGTGAAATGGATGCCTGCGAGTCTGCGGTCGGGCAGCACCACGTCCGACACCTCGGGGCCGGCACCGTGCACCAGGTTGATCACTCCTGGCGGCAGGCCCGCGGCCTCCAGCAGCTTCATCGTCCAGTAGGCGGCGACCGCCTGCGTCGGCGCGGGCTTCCACACCACGGTATTGCCCATCAGCGCGGGCGCGGTCGGCAGGTTTGCGGCGATCGCGGTGAAGTTGAACGGGGTGATCGCGTAGACGAACCCCTCCAGTGAGCGATATTCGAGCCGATTCCACACCCCGGCGGTCGATATCGGCTGCTCGGCCAGGATCTGTCGCGCGAAGTGCACATTGAAGCGCCAGAAGTCGACCAGCTCGCAGGGCGCGTCGATCTCGGCCTGATAGGCGGTTTTCGACTGCCCGAGCATTGTCGCGGCGGCGATTGTTTCGCGCCACGGGCCCGACAACAGGTCGGCCGCGCGCAGGAAGACCGAGGCGCGGTCCTCGAACGACAACGCACGCCAGCCCGGCGCTGCGGCGGTGGCCGCTTCGACCGCGTCTCTGGCGTCGTCCGGTCCCGCCATGGTGAGCGTGCCGAGTACGGCGGCGTGCCGATGTGGCTGCACCACGTCGATGGTCGGACCGAGCGTGCGCCGGTGCACCCCGCCGATGACATGGTGGATCTCGGTCGGCGTTGCCTGCAGGTCGGCCAGTTTCGCCTGCAACCGCGCACGTTCCGCGCTGCCGGGGGCGAAGGTCCCTACCGGTTCGTTGACCGGCTGCGGGGTGGTCGCAATGGTGTCCATGAATCCTCCTGGGGGGTATGGAGTTTCGAAAAGTCGTGGACGACGACGATTGAGCGGTAGTCAACACCGGAAAACGGCAGGAAGGATGAGCCAGTCGAACAAAGATAGAGGTGCAGCCTTGTCCGGCTGGCTAAAGTGATGTACTGGTTTGGGGAAGTGAGGTGGCGACAGTGGCAACGAATACGCAGACCGAGGGAAGCACGCTGCGTGAGCTGCTCGACGCCCTGGACACCGCGGTGGTCGAGCTCTTGGACGCGCCCGCCGGCGATACGGTCGCGATTCGGTCGGTGGCGCTGGTCGACAGTTCCGACCTGACGGTGGAGACCGACTCGGGCTCACCTATGCAGGATATGTACCTGCATGTCGGCATCGTCGAAGCCGAGGCCCTGCAGTGGTTGCGCGCCGTGGGCAAACGCCCCGTCGCGCATCGGCCGCGAGCGGTGCTGTCGAAGATCGCGCACGAGTCCGACGCCGTCCGCGCGGCGGCCCACCGCGCCGGTGTGGCGCTGGTGGCCGTGCACCAGCAGGCGCGCTGGGATCAGGTCTTTCCGCTGGTTCGCCGGATGCTCGAACGCGCGCGCGGGCAGCGCTCTACCACCGAGGCGCACGATCGCCTCGCCACCGACACCGATCTGTTCGGCCTTGCTCAGATCGTCGCACAGAACGCGGGCGGCATGGTGTCCATCGAGGACCCGCACTCGAATGTGCTCGCCTATTCCGCCTCCAATGAGGCCGCCGACCAGTTGCGAATCCTGTCCATTCTCGGCCGTGAAGGACCGCGCGACTACCTGCGCATCCTGCAGAAGTGGGGGGTGTTCGACCAGTTGCGCCAGACCGACGAGGTCATCGATCTGCCCGCGCACGACGAACTGGACATCAAACACCGACTGGTGGTCAGCATTCGGCGTCCCTCGGACGGAACCGTCGGTACACCAAGGGTTCTCGGCACGATCTGGCTCCAACAGGGTGACAAGCCGTTCAAGCCGGACGCCGCGGAGGTGCTGCGCGGCGCATCGGCGATCGCGGCTCGCATCATCTCCCGCAGTCTCGACGCGCCTTCCACCGAAACCTTGCTGATACAAAGGCTTTTCGGTGCCCGCGGCAGCGGAGTCGATGTCCCCTCGGTGGCGAGCGCGCTGAACATCCCGGTGACCGGTCCCGCCGCGGTGGTCGGATTCGCGCTCAACGACACCGCGCAGGCATCGACCGAATCAGCATCCGTGGCCAACGCACTGCGCTTGCACGCCAGCTCATTTCGCCGCGACTCGCTTACCGCGGTACTCGGCGAACGGGTCTATGTTCTGCTGCCGCATTATCAGTCGGTGCGTGCGGTGAACGCCTGGACGCGCCAGCTGGTCGCGCAGTTCGAAACGAAGCGGTCGCTGGTGCTGCGCGCGGCCATCGCGATCCCCGTCGCCGATCTCACCCATGTGGCGAGCGCACGAATCGAGGTCGATCGGGTCCTCGACAGCACGGCAACCACCTTCCCCAAGGGCCGGGTGACGACATTGGCCGAGTCCCGCACCGCGGTCCTGCTCGCCGAGATCCTCGACCTGGTCGGCGCGCGACCCGACCTGCACGACCCCCGCCTGCAAGCGCTGTTCGACTACGACCGCAAGCACACTGCGAACCTGCAGGAAAGCGTCGAAACCTATCTACGTGAGCACGGGGACGTCCGCAACGCGGCAACGGCGCTTCAGGTGCACCCGAATACGCTGCGCTATCGCATCCGCCGAGTCGAAGACATCGTCGGCGTCGACCTCTCCGACCCGGCCGATCGCCTGCTGCTCGAACTGCAGCTCGCGCTGCCGCGCCGCACCGGCGCCTGACCGGAAACATCAGCGCGCTCGGTCCGTCCGGGATTTGATAGCCATCGGCTATCTTCGAGTGACCGCCGGTGATTTCCGGCCGGATTCGGTCCGAATTGCTGCGGTATCGGCGCAGGTCCAACGTCGATTCCGGACCGTTCGGCGACCGGAGGTGGTGCTCGCCTCTTTTGATCCGAGGGTGATCGGGTACCCAACAAGAATCGAATTCCGATGGGAACGAGGTAGACCGATGATGGACGAGTCGACCACCGAACGGACCGAATCGCCGCGATGCACCCGCCGCGGCGACAGTTACGACGATATCGAGCCCTGGTTCGAGAAGTTGGCGGCGCTCGACGCTACCGACCCGCACCGCACCGCACTGCGTAACCACATCATCGACCTCGCCCTGCCGCTGGCCGAGCACATCGCCCGCAAATTCTCCGGCCGCGGAGAATCCTTCGACGACCTGCAGCAGATCGCACGACTCGGGTTGGTGCAATCGGTGGACCGTTTCGATGTGTCTCGCGGCAGCTCGTTTCTCGGGTTTGCGGTGCCGACCATCATGGGCGAGATCCGCAGGCACTTCCGGGACCGCACCTGGGCGGTGCGGGTGCCGCGCCGGCTGAAGGAGATCCAGCTGAAGATCGGTCCGGTGACCGAGACGCTGTCGCACCGCCTCGGCCGGATGCCGAGCGCCCGCGAGATCGCCCGGGAACTCGACCTCGAGCTGGTGGAGGTCACCCAGGCGCTGGTCGCGCGCAACGGCTACCGGGCGAACTCGCTCGATGCGACGACCGTCACCGACGGCGAGAGCTCGCCGCTGCCCCTTGCGGACACCCTGGGCGCCGAAGAGCCCTGTTACGGCCTGATGGAGGACGCGATGGCCGTGCGTCCGCTGATAGCCGCGCTTCCGGAGCGGGAACAGTTGATACTGATCATGCGGTACTTCGAGTCGAAGACTCAGCAACAGATCGCCGATTCCCTCGGAGTCTCGCAGATGCAGGTGTCGCGCATCCTGGCCAGGACATTGACCAAGCTTCGTGAGCAGGCCTCGTATGATGAACACTTTTCATGTGCAGCGTGAGGCGAACGAACTTCCCACCCTGGAGGGACATGTTCACATTGATCAAGGCGGCCAACGCGGGCTTCGCCTTCGTTTCGGTCGCGGCCCTGGTCGGGACCGGTAGTGGTGTGGCGATCGCCGCACCCGTCGCGCCCGCGGTCGGCGGTGGTTCCGGCATCATCATCGATAGTCGGTTTCAATGCACCGTGACCACCGTCGGTTACGACGACGCGGGCAGGCTGGTCGGGCTCACGGCCGGGCATTGCGGAGAACCCGGTTCCCAGGTGATCGCCGAGGCGAACCCCAACTACGGCGTGGTCGGCCGGTTCGTTCATTCCGATCATGACCTGGACTACGGCATCATCCAGTTCGACCCGGGCCGGATCACCCCAGTCGATCGGGTCGGGTCCGTCACCATCACCGATATCGGCGCTCCGGCCCAGTTCCCGATGGTGGTGTGCAAAAAGGGCCGCACCACCGGCAACACCTGCGGCGTCGCCTGGGGCGATGTCTTCGGGACCAACAGCGAGACCTGGACCCAGATGTGTGTGCTGGAGGGTGATTCCGGCGCACCGGTCCTCGTCGGCTCGACACTGGTCGGCATGGTCAACGCCTACCTGGCTGTCGGCTGCTTCGGTCCGGAGGTCGGCACCACCATGAGCGTGATCATGAACGACATCAATCGGCGCGGGGACGTCGGCGCCGGGTTCCTGCCCATCTGATCCGCGCGGAATGCGCTCCTAACAGCCCTCCAGGGTCGCCTCGGTCAACTCGGCGACGACATCGTCGACGTCGTCACGTTCGCGAAAAGCGTTGAGCTGGCGCACTGCACCGTTGCCGCGGGCGAGAACGGCGGTGATCGAGTCGGCGACGAGCGTGCGTTCACCCAGCTCCTCCAGCGCGGGTTCGACGTGCTCGACGAGCTTGGCGAGCTGCTCGACCGCCGGCCGGACGCGACCGTCCACCGGGTCGACGCTGTCACCGTCGATGCCGCTGCGCGCGGCCTTCCAGTACGCCGCGCGCAGCACTTCGGCTGTTACCGGTGGTGCATTCCGCCCCTGCGCCAAGGACTTTCGCGCCATGAGCACGGTGGCTCGGACCAAGGTCGCGAGCAGGGCGGTCTCCTCGACCGTGGCGGGCACGTCGCTGACGCGGATCTCGACAGTGGGAAACGACATCGACGGGCGGACATCCCAATAGACCATCTTCTCGTCGAAGATGCTGCCGCTGGAGAGCATCATCGCCACCATGGCGTCGTAGTCGCGCACCGATCCGAAATAGGGCGGTGGCCCCGCGCTCGGCCAGCGTCGCCACAGGATGCTGCGCCAGCTGGCATAACCGGTCTCGGTCCCGCGGTAGATCGCGGAGTTCGCGGTGAGTGCGAGGAACAGCGGCAACCACGGCCGCAGGAAATTGCTGACCTGCAGGGCGACCTCGCGGTCCGGAACCCCGACATGCACATGACACCCGCACAACCCCTGCTCATGGGCGAGCATGCCGAAGTCCGCCGACATGCGCCGATAGCGCGGCGTGTCGGTGATCGGAAACTGCTGTGGCACGGTTGGCGGAATCGCCACCGCGAGCAGTCGGGCATCGTTCTTCTCGGCGCACGACGCAGTGCCTCTGCGCAGGTCACGCAGCTCATCGCGCAGCTCGGTCGCACTGGTGTGCACAGCGGTGCTCGTCTCCACCTGACAGCGGGTGAGTTCGAGCTGCAGGCCGAAACCGAGCTCTGCCGCCGTCTGCGCTACCTCTACGTTCTTCGGAACGGGCGCACCGGTGCGCGGATCCGCAAGGAGAAACTCCTCCTCGACACCGAAGGTTGCCGAGTCTGCGTCCATAACCGCAGGTTACCCCTGCCAGCAGGGCAAACGTCGGCGTTGTCGGGTAGCGAATTGATTCAGCCGCCATTGAGCGGGCGGTCTGAGGGCGGCCGGGGTTCATCGTGGGTTGGTTGCCCGCGCCCAGCTCGATATGGCGTAGGTGCCCTACAAGCCGGTCGCGCTGCCGTCGAGGACAAGGCCCGTGGAAGACCGACTACGCGTCCCGAGCGGAGGCGGCGGCCATGCGGAGGGTTCTCCGCACTGGTAGCGCGTCCGGCTTGTGCGATGTGGCGCTTGCGGTGCACGGCTTGCGTCGGATGTTGTCTGTGCGACAGTAAGCCGATCGGGTGGACGCCACAGTATTGCCTCGGCTGGGCGTCCGCCCTATAGATTTCGGCTCTTCCACCCTCCTGGCGTCAGTGGTGTGGCTCCATGAACGCAGCGAACCCGTCCAGCAGGCGCTGCAGGCCGAATTCGAAGAGCGTGTCGATGTCGAATTGGAAATCGTTGCGCTCGTTGAGACTTGCCAGGGTGGGGAATTGCCCGCTCTGCAGTAGGTGTTCGAATTCCGATTCTTTGGCGTCCCATGGCTCGATGGGCGCACCTTCCCGTCGTGCGGCCGACTCCACCTCGAGATTGACCGCAATGCCGCGCACATAGCTGTACAGCGAGACGTGAGCGTAGAGCACCGCGTCCGGATCGAGACCGAGGTCGTCCAATGACCGGACAGCCCACTCGGTGTGCCGCAAGAGCTTTCGGGTCGGCACCGGGTTGCTCACCCACGATGCGGTGACGACCCAAGGATGGCGGTGGTACATCGCCCACTGCAGATGGGCCAGCACTTCGAGTCGCGCGCGCCAACCTGTGGGCGGTGGGTCGGGGAACTCGGCTTCGCCGAATGCCTCGTCGGCCATCAACAGCACCAAGCGATCCTTGCTGCCCACATAGCGGTACAGCGACATGGTCGGCACGCCGAGATCGGTCGCGATGCGGCGCATCGACAGTCCGGCAAGCCCTTCGGTGTCGGCAATAGCCATTCCGGCCCGCACCACGAGTTGCTCGGTGAGCTCGGTGTCCGGTGTTTTCTCTCGCTGCGGTGCGGCGTGTGGTGCGTCCACCACGGTACCGACGCCGGGCACCACTCGGACCGTGCCCTCCTGGCGCAGCGTGGCGAGAACCTTGGTGGCAGTGGCGATGGCGACGCCCCACTCCTTGGTGATCTGCCGAGCCGAGGGCACCCGGTCGCCCGTCCGCAGCTCGCCCGAGGCGATCCGGTCCTGGATCTCTGCGGCGATGCGCAGGTAGGGCGGGGTGGCGTCGGTGCCACCTGGTGTACTAGTACGCATGATTGTCATAGTAGCGAATCTTCCTGGAATTTTATGGGTAGTACGGTATGTACAACGTACGAGGTGTCATGTACGTTGTATTCAACAACACGGAATACGCAGAGAAACGAGAAGGTCATGACGAACCCGAACATCCTCATCTCCGGAGCGGGAGTAGCCGGTCCGGCGCTGGCGTACTGGTTGCGCCGCTACGGTTTTGCGCCGACCGTGGTCGAGCGGGCGCCGGAACCACGCGCCGGTGGGTACGCTGTGGACTTCCGCGGCGAGGCCATGACCGTCCTGGAGCGCATGGGCATCCTCGACGAGGTACGCAAGTACAGCACCGGCATTCGCGACAGCGAAGTGGTCGACGGTGCGGGCAAGTATCTGGTGACTATGCCGTCGGCAATTTTCGCGGGCGATCTCGAAGTGCTCAAGAGCGATCTGACCGACATCCTCTACGAGCTCACCAAGCATGAAACCGAATACATCTTCGACAACTCGATCACCGCGCTTACCGAGGACGAGAGTGGGGTGCTGGTGAGCTTCGAAAGCGGCCCGGCGCAACGGTTCGACCTGGTTGTCGGTGCGGACGGGCTGTACTCCAAGGTCAGGGCCCTCGTGTTCGGCGAACATTCGCAGTTCATCCGCCACCTCGGGGTCTACAACGCCATCATCTCCACCGAGAACTTCCTCGGCCTCGACCACGAGGGCCGGGCCTGCCAACTCGGCAATGGGAAGTCGGTGAATGTCTTCAGCGTCAGGAACAATGCCGAGGCGCGGGCCTCGTTCTACTTCGGTTCGGAGCCTTTGGACTACAACCGGCAGGACCTCGACGAACAGAAGCGGATCATTACCGAGCGGTTCGCGGGTGATGGTTGGGAGGTGCCCCGGCTGCTCGGGGAACTGGCCGCCGCCACCGACCTCTATTTCACCCCCATCAGTCAGGTACAGATGGACAGCTGGTCGACCGGCCGGGTGGTGCTGCTCGGCGACGCCTGCGCGTGCGCCTCGCCGATGTCGGGTCGCGGCACCTCGCAGGCCTTGATCGGTGCGTATGTGCTCGCAGGCGAACTCGCCTCGGCCGCAGGTGATTACACCCATGCCTTTGCGGCATACGAGCGGGAGCTGCGCGATTACGTGAAGATCAATCAGGACGGTGCGCACGAGGTGGTCGGCATGCTCTTCGCCGAGCCGCCGCCGCAGGAGGTGTTCGACGCCATGGCGGCAAACCCGCCGGAGGAAGAACCGGATGCCCTCACCCTGAAGACGTATCGGTGACTATGGCGCGAACCCGCCCGGCCTTGCAGGTCGGGCGAGACGCGGCCGTTGGTGCTCTTCGTGTACTACGCTTTTCGAGTCGCCGTCTCCCTGTGGGGACAGTTGGGTGACGTGCAGCTTGACGAGGGCAGGGGCGGAATGAAGCCTTGGGTACGCAGCAAGCAACTTCCAGCGGAAATTGCGGGCTCGCTCGTGTACGGCGCGCCCTACGAGACGGCGGAAGGGGCGACGGTCATCACCGTCACCCGCGTCGGCGGCATTCTGCGGACGACCGCAAGACCGGTCGGAGTGTTCGCCATTCACGACGGAAAGACCTCATGGACGCCGGCCGTCGACGGCACCCGGATAGCCATGCTCGGCGAGTTGATCGGCCTGCTGTCGGCGGTGATCGCCACTCTCGCAGTGCTCCGCCGTCCACCGTGGCCGGACCTGTCGCGGGGCGCGTTGCGTGACCTACGGCGACGAGACTAGCGGCGTGGTTGCGCAATAGGACTTCCGAATCCGAAAGGGATGGTGCTATGTCCCCACACCCCGCTCCGGGCCACCCCATCGACATCTATTGGCGACGGTGGTGCCCTTACTGTCAGCGCCTCGGTGTCGGCCTGCGGCTGGCAGGCATACCGTTGCGCAAGATCGACGTCAACCACGACCCGGAAGCCGCTGCCCACCTGCGCACCCTCACCGGTGGCGACGAAATCACTCCGACGACGGTCATCAACGGCAATGTTCTGATCAACCCCGATGTCGCCGCGATTCGCGCGGCATTGGCGCAGGACTGACAGGAAATTGCTGACCTGCAGGGCGACCTCGCGGTCCGGAACCCCGACATGCACATGACACCCGCACAACCCCTGCTCATGGGCGAGCATGCCGAAGTCCGCCGACATGCGCCGATAGCGCGGCGTGTCGGTGATCGGAAACTGCTGTGGCACGGTTGGCGGAATCGCCACCGCGAGCAGTCGGGCATCGTTCTTCTCGGCGCACGACGCAGTGCCTCTGCGCAGGTCACGCAGCTCATCGCGCAGCTCGGTCGCACTGGTGTGCACAGCGGTGCTCGTCTCCACCTGACAGCGGGTGAGTTCGAGCTGCAGGCCGAAACCGAGCTCTGCCGCCGTCTGCGCTACCTCTACGTTCTTCGGAACGGGCGCACCGGTGCGCGGATCCGCAAGGAGAAACTCCTCCTCGACACCGAAGGTTGCCGAGTCTGCGTCCCAAACCGCAGATTACTCGCTGTCAGCCGGGCAAACGTAGACGTGGCCCGGTAGCGGGCTACTCATCCGCCATCGAGCGAGTGGTGCAGGGGTGATCGCGGTTCATCGTCGGTTGGTTTGGGGTGCCCAGCGCACTGGGTATGGGGAAGGAGTCGGCGCGGAGGTCGCTGAGACCGCAGCGGGCCGCGCGTCGAGGGCCGGGCGAACTGGAGCGGCGGCGGAGAGCAAACCCCATTCGAGGTGTCAGGGCAGCACCGCTCGATGGACGCGGTTGCCGCGCACAATCGCCTATTAACCGCGACCGATGGCGTTCTCGGGTTGTTCGCTACGCCGACCGTCCCGCGCACGAGGGCGACAGCAGTACTAAAGGGCTGTTAAGTAAGCCGCCGGCCACTGCCCCGGGCATTTTGGGTGACAGAGAATCAGCTGGTCGGCACCGAATTCACCGCAGCCGTCGTCCGCATCCGAACCACCTCGGGAGATTCGTCATCCTGGTCAGCCAGACACTCAGCCCGATCCAACTCGTGGTGTTCGAGCTCTCACTCGCCGCGATCGTCGCGGGACAGCTTCGTTCGCGCACCCACTCACACGACTGTGCTTCAACACCGATACGGGAAGGGACACCTCGATGAAAATCACCGTCGTCGGCGCCGCAGGCATGGTCGGCTCGCGCGTTGTCAACGAAGCCGCAAGCCGGGGCCATGACCTCATCGCGGTATTCCGGAAGCAGCGGCCGGCCACCCTGCCTACCGGTGCGGTCGCCGTCGAAGGCGACGCGTGCGACCCCGACCATATGAGCATCCTGTTCAACGGCACCGACGCGACCGTGGTCGCGACCCGTCCGGCACCCGGGCACGAGTACACCGCTGTGATCACCACGTTGGCGCTGCTCGACGCGGCCGCATCAGCTCGGACGCGCATACTCGTTGTCGGCGGCGCCGCCCCCTTGCAGATTCCGGGATACCCTGACCGGCTCGTTGTCGACAGTCCGGAGTTCGTCCCGCGGCAATCACGAGCGATCGCCGCTGCCTGCGCCGCACAACTAGACGTCTGCCGAGCGCATCCGGCCAACTGGGTCTATCTCAGCCCACCCGCCGTCGTCGAACCCGGTGGTCGCACTGGAATATACCGGCGCGGCACCACTACGCTCATCACCACTGCCGACGGCGCATCCCGAATCTCGGCCGAGGACCTCGCCGTGGCCGTCCTCGACGAACTCGAGAACCCCTGCGAAGACAAACACATCACCGTCGGCTACTAGATTAGGTGGTGTCCTGTAATTTGCGGTGCTCCGCCGGCCACCATGGCCGGACTGTCGCGGGGCCGGGCCACCCCATCGACATCTATTGGCGATGGTGGTGCCCTTACTGTCAGCGCCTCGGCGTCGGCCTGCGGCTGGCGGGCATCCCTTTCGCAAGATCGACATCAACCGCGACCCGAAAGCCGCCGCCCACCTGCGCACCCTCATCGGTGGCGACGAAGTCACTCCGACGATGATCATCAACGGCAATGTCCTGATCAACCCCGATGTCGCCGCGATTCGTTCAGCCTTGGCGCAGGTCTGAGCGTCGAGCGTGCGGCTCGATGCGTCGGTCGCGAGCCGGCATGTGGTCCAAGTGGATCGGGATGTTTCGGTGTTGCCTGCTCGAGAACCCGAGGGCAGCGACGGAGTCGGGGATCTGCGCTCGGGTGAGACCGTCGTCTGATGTGCTGTCCGGGCGCGGTCCGCCGATGATCGGTGCTCAGCCCGGGTGGAGGGAGGCCGCCGCCTACTCGACACGTCCGCCGATGCGGCGAGTGAGATCGTCCGCGGTGTGGCGGACTCGGGTGGCGAGTACGGACCAGTCGGCGTCGCAAGGCTGCCGCGTGCAGTGATGACGCAGGGTCACGCTGATCGCGGCGATCGGGCGGTGGTCGTGGTCGAAGACGGCATAGGCGACGGAGGCGAAACCGGCGGTCACATGCCCGTCCTCGCTGGCCCAGCCGCGGCGGCGTTCCGCGGCGAGGGTGGTGCGCAGCTGCGCGAGAGAGGCCGGACCGCGGCCGGTGCGGCGCACGAATGTCGCGGCGTCAGGGAACAGGGCTCGGACGTGTGTGGCAGGCAGGTGCGCCAGGATTGCTCGCCCGGAGGCGGTCAGGTGGGCGGGCAGCCGGACACCGACATCGGTCACCAAAGTTTCCGGGCGGGCGGGTCGCTCCTTGATCAGATACAGCAGTTCGTTGCCGTGCAGCACGCCGAGGTGCGCGTTGTGCCCGACGCGTTCGACCAGTTCGCCCAGCAACGGTCGTGCCAGTCGTTCGAGGGGGTCGTGGCGTAGATACGCCGACCCGAGCTCGAATGCCGCGATGCCGAGGCCGTAGCGTCGTTCGGCGGGCAGACGGGTGACGAATCGCGTCTGCTCGAGTTCCGCGAGCAGGTGGTAGGTGGTGGAGCGGGGCAGGTCGAGCTCGCGGGCGATGGTCGAGGCGGATACCGGCCCGGCCCGCCGGGCCATCAGCTGCAGGATCGCCAGTCCGCGCCGCAATGCCGGGATGTCACTACTCGGACCCATGCCCACTTCCTCGGATTGTCTCGGATTTCAGACAAAACCTGGCCGCGCCTCATTCTCCACCGGTGCCGCGCCCTGTGGAATGGGCATATGCCGGATACCACGCAGTTGCCGACGGTCGAGTTGGACGGGCCATTGACCATGGAGCGGGTCGTCGCGGTCGCACGCCTCGGTGCGAAGGTCCGATTCAGCGAGGCGGCCGAGAAGCGCCTGACCTCGGCGCGCCAGCACGTCGATGCGCTGGCGGCGGGGAGCGTCCCGACCTACGGTGTGTCCACCGGCTTCGGCGCGCTCGCGACCCGCCACATTCCGCCGGAGAGCCGTGCCGCACTGCAGCGATCGCTGATCCGCTCGCATGCCGCGGGCGCAGGCCCCGCGGTCGAGCCGGAGGTGGTGCGCGCCATGATGCTGCTGCGACTGCGCACCCTGGCCACCGGGCATACCGGTGTGCGGCCGGAAACCGCGGTCACCCTGGCCGCGATGATCAACGCGGGCATCACCCCGATCGTGCACGAATTCGGCTCGCTCGGCTGCTCCGGTGACCTCGCGCCGCTGGCCGCGGTGGCACTGGCCTTGATGGGGGAGGGCGAAGTCATCGATTCCGCCGGCGTCGTGGTCCCGGCGGCAACGGCCTTGCGTGCCAACGGTATCGAGCCAGTCGTCCTCGCCGAGAAAGAGGGCCTCGCGCTCACCAACGGCACCGACGGCATGCTCGGCATGCTGGTCCTCGCACTCGCCGACCTGCACTGCCTGCTCGACATCGCCGACTTGACGGCCGCGATGAGCGTGGAGGCATTGCTCGGCACCGACCGAGTGTTCGCCGACGATCTGCAGGCACTGCGCCCGCACCCTGGTCAGGCGTGCTCGGCGCGGCGCATCCTGGCCGCTCTTGCCGGTTCCGAGATCGTCGCCAGCCATCGCGGCCCCGACTGCAACCGCGTGCAAGACGCCTATTCGCTGCGCTGCGCGCCGCAAGTGCACGGCGCCGCACGCGACACCGTCAGCCACGCGGCGGCGGTCGCCGAGCGAGAGTTGGCCGCCGCCATCGACAATCCGGTCGTGCTCGCCGACGGTCGGCTGGAATCCAACGGAAACTTCCACGGCGCCCCGATCGCCTACGTCCTCGACTTCCTCGCCATCCCGGTCGCCGACGTGGCGAGCATGTCCGAGCGCCGCACCGATCGGATGCTGGATGTCGCCCGCTCCCACGGCCTTCCGGCCTTCCTGGCCGCGGACCCCGGCGTCGACTCCGGTCACATGATCGCCCAGTACACCCAGGCGGGCATCGTCAGCGAACTCAAGCGGCTCGCCGCACCCGCATCGGTCGACTCGATCCCCAGCAGCGCCATGCAGGAAGACCATGTCTCGATGGGCTGGTCGGCGGCACGCAAGCTGCGCAGGGCGGTGGCGGGACTGACCTCGGTCCTCGCGGTGGAATACCTGACCGCCGCACGCGCACTCGACCTCCGCGCCCCTTTGCGTCCCGCCCCGGCTACCGCCGCGGCCCTCGCCTTGCTGCGCACCAAGGTCGGCGGCCCTGGTCCCGACCGCCACCTGGCCCCCGAGATCGCCGCAGCAACTGACCTCATCGCCTCCGGCGAACTACTGCGTGAAATAGCCCCCCACCTGGGTCCATAACCGATTCCCTCGCCACGGGAGATATCTGATGGCACAACCCCTCCGCACCAAGAGCTCGACCAGCCCGCGCCACCCGTCCACCCGCTCGCTGTGCTCGATCGGTTTTCGCGAGGCGAGCGGCACACCTTCGAAGGGCCTTCTCGACGTTTGCCGCAGCAATGTGCCACTCGACCATGGAAGGAACGGGTTGTGATGGGACGGGTAGTGCGGGCGGCTCGGGGGACAAGGTTGAGCGCGCGGAATTGGCAGGCCGAGGCGGCGTTGCGGATGCTGCACAACAACTTGGATCCGGAGGTGGCCGAGCGGCCGCAGGATCTGGTTGTGTACGGCGGAACCGGAAAGGCGGCTCGGGACTGGGCCAGTTTCGATGCGATCAGCCGATGCCTGACGACGCTGGACGCCGACGAGACGCTGCTGGTGCAGTCGGGGAAGCCGGTGGGGGTGTTCCGGACCAACGAGTGGGCGCCGCGGGTGCTGATCGCCAACTCGAATCTGGTGGGCGAGTGGGCGAATTGGCCCGAGTTCCGCAGGCTGGAGGCGCTGGGTCTGACCATGTACGGGCAGATGACCGCAGGTTCGTGGATCTACATCGGCACGCAGGGCATCCTGCAGGGCACCTACGAGACCTTCGCCGCCGTGGCGGACAAGCGATTCGGCGGCAGCCTCGCCGGCACCCTCACCGTGACGGCCGGGCTCGGCGGCATGGGCGGCGCGCAGCCGCTGGCGATCACCATGAACGGTGGTGTGGCACTGGTGGTCGAATGTGATCCGGCCCGCGCACAGCGGCGGGTGCACGACCGCTACCTCGACGAGATCGCCGACGATTTCGACGATGCGGTGGCCAGAGTCTCGGCGGCGCGTAAACAGCGAAAGGCGTTGTCGGTCGGACTGATCGGCAATGCCGCCGAGGTGTTGCCGAAGCTGCTGGAGGCCGGTCTCGAGGTCGACATCGTCACCGATCAGACCTCCGCTCACGACCCGCTTGCCTATCTGCCACGTGGCGTCGACCTCGACGACTGGTCGGACTACGCGGCGAAGAAGCCGGACGAATTCACCGATCGGGCTCGGGAATCCATGGCCGATCACGTCGATGCCATGCTCGGTTTCCTCGATCGTGGCGCGGAAGTCTTCGACTACGGCAACTCGCTGCGCGGCGAGGCGAAGCTCGGCGGGTGCGATCGGGCCTTCGACTTTCCCGGGTTCGTGCCCGCCTACATCCGTCCCCTGTTCTGCGAGGGCAAGGGGCCGTTCCGGTGGGCCGCGCTGTCGGGGGACCCGGAGGACATCGCCGCGACCGACCGCGCAATCCTGGATCTGTTCCCCGACAACGAATCACTGCGCCGGTGGATCACGCTGGCCGGGGAACGAATTGCCTTCCAAGGACTTCCGGCACGTATCTGCTGGCTCGGCTACGGCGAGCGGCACCTGGCCGGGCTGCGCTTCAACGAGATGGTGGCCAGCGGCGAATTGCGCGCCCCCGTCGTGATCGGGCGTGACCACTTGGACTCCGGCAGCGTCGCATCCCCCTACCGCGAGACCGAGTCGATGGCCGACGGATCCGACGCCATCGCCGACTGGCCACTGCTCAACGCCCTTGTCAACACCGCCTCCGGTGCGAGCTGGGTATCCATCCACCACGGCGGCGGCGTCGGGATGGGCCGTTCCATTCACGCCGGACAGGTCTGCGTGGCCGACGGGACCCCGCTGGCCGGGCAGAAGATCGAGCGCGTATTGACCAACGACCCGGGCATGGGGGTCATCCGGCATGTGGACGCCGGATACGAACGTGCCGGTGCGGTTGCCGCCGAACGCGGGGTCCGGATTCCGATGCAGGAGGGTCAGTGATTGCAGAACAGGTGATCTCGTGTGGCCGAAGCAGCGATGTGCCGCGTCGGTTGGTAGGGGCACGGGCATGAGCGCCGATCGACTGTTGCGCGAGATCGCCGATGTCGGCCGTGATGCCGGCCGCGGCGGCTATTCGCGGCATGTGTTCGACGATGCGGAATTGACACTGCGCCAGTGGTTCATCGAGCAGGCAGGTATGCGCGGGCTCGCGGTGCGCACCGATCGCAACGGCAATATCTGGGCGTGGTGGGGACGGCCGCAGCGGGGTGCTGTTGTCACGGGCAGCCACCTCGATTCGGTTCCGGGAGGTGGTGGGTTCGACGGTCCGCTCGGCGTCGCGAGTGCCATCGCCGCGGTAGATATTCTGCGCGCCAAGGGTTTCACGCCGACCAAGCCCTTCGCGCTGCTGGTGTTCGCGGAGGAGGAGGGCGGCCGGTTCGGCGTGCCGTGCCTCGGATCCCGGCTGCTGACCGGAGCGCTCGACGCCGACCGTGCCAGAGGGTTGCGTGACATCGAGGGAATCACCCTCGCCGAAGCCGCCGCCAAGGCCGGCCACGACCCGGAGCGTTTCGGTGCCGATCCCGAATCACTTGCCATGATCGGCTGTTTCATCGAGCTTCACGTGGAGCAGGGCCGCGGTCTCATCGATATGGACAGCCCGGTCGCCACCGGCAGCACCATCATCGCGCACGGCCGCTACCGATTCTCCTTCGCCGGACAGGGCAATCACGCGGGCGCGACCCTGATCGCGGACCGCCACGACCCTATGCTGCCCGCCGCCGCGGTGATCGGCGCCGCCCGCCGTGCCGCCGCCGCAGTCCGCGACGCCAGAGCGACCGTGGGGCGACTCGTTCCGGTTCCCGGCGGCACCAATGTGATCGCCTCCACCGTCGATCTCTGGCTCGACGCCCGAGTGCCGGGTGCAGGCCGCACCGCCGCCCTCGTCGACGATATCGCCGAAGTGGCGCGCATCGCGGCCGCCGAGGAGGGTTGTACGGTGACCGTCACCGAGGAGTCCTATTCGGACGATGTGGTTTTCGACGAACCACTGCGCCGCAGGATGGACGAGGTCCTCGGCGGCGTCCCCGCGTTGCCCACCGGAGCGGGACATGATGCGGGGATCCTCGCGGCGCACGTCCCCGCCGGAATGCTCTATGTGCGCAACCCGACCGGCATCAGCCATGCCCCAGAAGAACACGCGGAACCGATCGACGTGGATTTCGGTGCGGTGAGCCTCGCGCACGTGCTGGAGGAATTGACCGGATGAGCAGGTGCGGTGCCGAATATTGCTATTGGGCAGGCGATTTCGCCGCAATGGAGTCTCCGGTGCACGCCTCGCGACAGGAGCCGATCGGATGAGTGTGTATTGGGCCGAGTACGCGTGGTTGCCGCACGGTCTTGCGGAGTCGGTGTCCATCGAGGTCGACGGTGCGCTGATCCGCTCGGTGGCAGTCGGCACCGAGCGGTCGGGGAAAATACTGGCGGGGTTGACAATTCCCGGATTCGCCAACGCGCATTCGCACGCCTTCCACCGAGTGTTGCGCGGACGCACCCACCATGATCGCGGCACCTTCTGGACGTGGCGGGAACGGATGTATGCCGTTGCCGCGCGGCTGGATCCCGATTCGTATTACCGGCTGGCGCGCGGGGTGTACGCCGAGATGGTGCTCGCGGGGTACACCAGTGTCGGCGAGTTCCACTACCTGCATCACGGGCCGAACGGTGCGCGCTACGACGATCCGAACGCGATGAGCGCGGCCTTGGCCGCCGCCGCCGCGGACGCCGGTATCCGACTCACCCTGCTCGACACCTGTTATCTGTCCGGCGGGTTCGGCTGGAAGCTCGACGAACATCAGCGGCGGTTCAGCGACGGCGATGTCGGCACGTGGGCCGAACGCGCCGCCGCCTTCGCCCCGAAGGCGGATCTCGTGCGCACCGGGGTGGCCGCGCATTCGGTGCGGGCAGTGCCGCCGGCGGCACTGCGGGTGGTTGCGCAACAGGCGGCGGGCCGGCCGGTGCACGTCCACCTCTCCGAACAGCCCGCGGAGAATCGCGATTGCCTTGCCGCACACGGCCGCACCCCGAGCGCGCTGCTCGCGGAGACCGGGATGCTCGGACCTCGGACGACCGCCGTGCACGCGACACATGTGACGGACGCGGATATCCGGCTGCTCGCCGGAATGCGTGCGGGCGTGTGCTTCTGCCCGACCACCGAACGCGATCTCGGCGACGGCATCGGTCCTGGGCGGGCGCTTGCCGATGCCGGAGTGCGGCTGTGCCTCGGCAGCGACAGTCACGCGGTGGTGGACGCCTTCGAGGAATGGCGGGCGCTCGAGCTGAACGAACGCTTGGCCAGCCGATCGCGCGGGCGTTTCGAACCGGCGCAGTTGTACAGCGCAGCAACAGATCACGGCTCGATCGGCTGGCCGGAGGTCGGGCGGATCGAAGCGGGCGCGGCAGCAGACCTGGTGACCGTCGACCTCGACTCGGTCCGCACCGCGGGTGCCGACCCTGCGGCCGCGCTGTACGCAGCCACCGCCAGCGATGTGCGCGAGGTTCTGGTGGCGGGCAAGGCCGTTGTCTCCGAGTATCGGCATATGCGGCTGGAGTCTCCGGAAACGGTACTGCGAGACGAGATAGCGGCCTTGTTGCGGGCGTGATCAGCGGTGGTGTCACTGCTGGTCGTCGACATACCAAGGGGGTGAACGCGCCGGCCTGAGGTGTGGGTCTAGGATACGAACCGAGCTGCGGCTCTTTGTATCCCGGTGGCGGTGTCTGTACCCGCAAGTGTAATGGCACCGGCGTTCTCGATGGTCACGATGTCCACAGGGGCGGGAGCCCAGAGGGGAAATGAACCGAACGATGCGATACCTCAGCGGGTCACGGCTGCGTGCCAGCGCGGCGGCAATCATGGTGGTAATGGCGCCGATTCTCGTGGCGGCTACCGGGTGTTCGGGTGATTCGGACGGTGAAGTAGCCACCGTGTCGACATCCACCAGTACGGTGGCGCCGACGACCAGTTCGTCCGCGTCGGCGACGGTGACAACGAGTCGGGAAAACCCGGGTTCTGCCGGACCGGAGGTGCATCCCGCCCCTGCGCAACAACCGAACACCGGCGAGGGGCCGCCGCCTGCGGACACGTATGTGAAGTGCACCGATCAGATCAATTACGCGGGTGATCCGCGTTCGAACGCCGAGATCAATGTGCTCGGTGAGCAGACGGGGCAGTGCCCTGCGCCGCAGGTGCTGACCACGGAGTCGCCGGCTCCGCAGACGACGTCGACGGAGTCGCCGGCTCCGCAAACGACGTCGACAGAGTCCCCGGCCCCCCAAACGACGTCGACAGAGTCGCCGGCTCCGCAGACGACGACGGAGTCACCTGCTCCGCAGACGTCTACCACCCAGGCGCCGACCACTTAGCCGTCTCATCCGAGCCACGCTGCGTACCAATCCACCACCCGCCGCCAAGCCTCGTTCGCCGCAGTCGGGTTGTACCTCGGGCCGGTGTCGTTGAAGAATGCGTGATCGGCATCCGGTGCCACGAACACCTCGAAAGGCAGGTCAGCGCGGTGTAGCGCCGCTTCTGCGCCGGGCCGTGACGCGTCGATGCGGGCGTCGAGCGCGGCGTAGACGGCCAGCACCGCAGCCTTCGACCCGGAGAGGTCCCCGTCGTCCGGGAAGGGTCCGTAGAACGGGGTGGCCGCGGCCAGCTTCGGGGTGCCGGACGTCAGTAGCAACCACACCAGGCCGCCGCCGAAGCAGAAGCCGGTGGCGCCGATTTTCTTACCCGGCGCTCGCCGTTCGAGTTCGTCGATCCCGACACGCAGGTCGGCGACCAACTGGTCCTGCGGGATCTCGCTGAGTGCGGCGGTGGCGGCGGCCGGGTCGGTGAAGGTGGCGGTGCCGCCCGCCTCGGAGAGCAGGTCGACGGCGAGCGCGGAATATCCGACGCCTGCGAATCGTCCTGCCACCGAACGTATGTGGTCGGTGAGGCCCTTGTTCTCATGGATGACGAGTACCGTGCCGCGTGGCCGTGCCGCCGCCGCCCAAGCGCCCTGTAACTCGCGACCGTCGGGGCCGGAAAATGTCACAGTTGTGGTGGGTACCGCGGTGCTCATCCCCGGCGGCGTCGGTGCGGCCGAACCGCTCGTCGATGGCACCCGATCGGCAGGCCGGCCATCGTTCGAACACCCGGCAAGCAACGTGGCCGCGGTGGTCGTGCCCACCCCGAGTAGTCCGAGCCTGCGCAGCGCCTCGCGGCGGGTCAGCAACCCGTCGGCATGGTCGGCAGCGATTTCTTCGACGATATAGCGCTGCAGCGGCGTCATGGACAAAGCCTAGGACCGAAGTCCGCATGCCCGGGGGTCTTTCTACGATCGTTCGGCAGCACCGGCCGGCTGGCAGTGATCGCCCGCGTCGAGGGCGGCCAGCAGGTGGCGGAGGGTTTCGCGTTCGTCGGGGGAGAGCGCGGAGAACAGTTCTTCGGCGGCCGCGCGGCGGGCCGCGGACATCCGGGACAGGGCGGCGCGGCCGGCGTCGGTGAGGGTGACCAGGGTGGACCGTCGGTTGGACGGGTCGGGGGCGCGGGCGACAAGGCCGGCGGATTCGAGGGCGTCGACGACCGTGGTGGCCGAGCGAGGGACGATATCGAGCCGTTCGGCGAGCCCGGCCATCCGTAGCGGCTCGCTGTGGCGGGCGATGATGCGCAGCGCCCGGGCTTGGGCTGGGGTCAGACCGAGCGGTGCGAGGCGGGCCGACTGGTTGCGGCGGATGCGCTTGGCGGCACGCAGGAAGAGCTCGGGCAGGTCACTCTCGGGAGCGGTATCCACGAAGCTGAGCATAGCTCATTGTTCAATGGAATAATTGTGAGCCATGCTCAGTTCTATGGGTAGTTTCCACGAAAGGAGGCGCGTATGCAGCCCCCACCCTCTCAGCTCGGTCGGATCGTCCGACTGTTCCGGCCCTATCGGACCCGTTTAGCGTTGGTCGCCGCGCTGGTCGGCCTGTCGTCCATCGTCTCGCTCGCCTCGCCGTTCATGCTGCGTGGAGTTCTCGATGAGGCGCTGCCCAACGGCCGCACCGGCCTGCTGACCCTGCTGGCCGCAGGCATGGTCGCGGTGGCGGCGACGACCAGCGTTTTCGGCGTGCTCCAGACCTATATCTCCACCGCCGTCGGACAGCACGTTATGCACGATCTGCGGTCCGCGGTGTATGCCCGGCTGCAGCGCATGCCGCTGTCCTTCTTTACCGCGACCCGTACCGGCGAGGTGCAATCCAGGATCGCCAACGACATCGGCGGCATGCAGTCGACGGTCACCTCGACCGCAACCTCGCTGGTCTCCAACTTCACCACTGTCGTCGCCGCGATCATCGCCATGATCGCGCTCGACTGGCGGCTGACCGCGGTGTCGCTGATCATGCTGCCGTTCTTTGTCTGGGTGAGTCGCCGTGTCGGCAACGAGCGCAGGAAGATCACCGCGCAGCGACAGCAGAAGCTCGCGGGCATGTCGGCGATCGTGGAGGAATCGCTCTCGGTGAGCGGCATTCTGCTCGGACGCACCATGGGACGTTCGCCCGCGCTGATCGACAACTTCGCGAAGGAGTCACGCGGACTCGTCGACCTGGAGATCCGCTCGGGTATGGCCGGTCGCTGGCGACAGTCGACGATCCAGATCGTCATGTCGGCGATGCCCGCCGTCGTGTACTGGGCTGCCGGACTGACCGTCGCGACCGGGCATCCGCTGGTGTCGATCGGCACGCTGGTCGCCTTCACCACCCTGCAGAGCAGCTTGCTGCGGCCGATGGTGCAGCTGCTGTACACCGGTGTCGAGGTGCAGAGCTCGCTGGCATTGTTCGGTCGTATCTTCGAGTATCTGGATCTGAAGCCCGACATCGAGGAGCCGCAACGGCCGCTGCCGCTACCCGAAGCCGAGGGCGAGGTTCGATTCGAGGACGTCGGCTTCTCTTACGGGTCCGGCACCCGGGATGTGTTGAGCGACATCGACATCACGGTGCCTGCCGGCACCAGCCTGGGCGTGGTCGGCGAGACGGGTTCCGGCAAGACGACCCTCGGATATCTCGTCGCACGGTTGTACGATGCCACCGCGGGCCGGGTCATGATCGACGGAACAGATGTGCGCGACCTGTCTTTCGCCGATCTAGCCGGCGCCGTCGGCGTGGTGTCCCAGGAGACCTATCTGTTCCATGCCTCGGTCGCCGACAACCTGCGCTTCGCCAAACCCGATGCGACGGACGAGGAATTGCACGCCGCCGCGCGGGCCGCGCAGATCCACGATCACATCGCGAGCCTGCCCGACGGATACGACACGATGGTCGGCGAGCGCGGCTACCGGTTCTCCGGCGGCGAGAAGCAGCGTCTCGCGGTCGCCAGGGTCGTCCTGCGCAATCCGCCGATTCTGGTGCTGGACGAGGCGACCAGCGCACTGGACACGCGAACCGAACGCGAAGTCCAGACCGCGATCGATGCCCTGTCGGAAGGCCGCACCACCATCACCATCGCCCACCGCTTGTCCACCATTCGAGACGCGGACCAGATCGTGGTCCTCGACCGCGGCCGGATCGCCGAACGCGGAACACATCGGCAGCTAGTGGAATCGAACGGCCGCTACGCCGAACTTCTCGCCCGCGACACGACGTCCGACGCCGAACGGGAGCTGTCCGAGGTGGAACTCGAATTGCTCGGTACACCAGTAGTTTTCGACAAGGCGTAAGAAAAGGAGAACGATCCCTCGCGCAATGCTGTCGAGGTCGAGGTCGAGGTCGAGGTCGAGGTCGGGAACGATGACGACTTTCCCGTGACGGTCCCGGACTCGGCGAGTTCCACAGCGCGGGCGGCTTCGCTCAGCGTGCAGGGAAGCGGATGATCCGGTCGTCACCGGCGCGAATATCACCACGTCCGTCGGTATTGGACGTGGTGAGCCACAGCGCGCCGTCCGGTGCGATATCGACCGTGCGCAAGCGGCCGTAGTCTTCGAGCTGTGCCGCGGGCTCGCTCGCCACGCCGTCGTGAAGGATTGCGGTCCACAGTCTTTCACCGCGCAGCGCTGCGACGTAGAGGGTGTCGGCGGCAATGGCGATGCCCGACGGCGACGCCTCCGATGGGACCCAGACGAGCTGTGGGTCGGTGAATCCACGGTCGGCGCCGCCCATGCCCTCGACCAGCGGCCAGCCGTAATTGCGGCCCGGCTCGATCCGATTGATCTCGTCGAAGGCACGCTGCCCGAACTCGGCGGCGAATAGTCTGCCCGCGCGATCCCAGGCCAGGCCCTGCACATTGCGATGGCCGAGGCTGTACACCGGCGAGCCGGGGATCGGATTCCCTGGCGCGGGGTCGCCATCGGGCGTGAGCCGCAGAATCTTGCCATTGGGGCTCGCGGGATCCTGCGCCCGCGCGCCCTGTCCAGCGTCACCGGTGCCGACGTACAACATGTCGTCCGGGCCGAACGCGATCCGGCCACCATCGTGGTTAGCGGCCTTCGCGATCCCGTCGAAGATCACCTCGGGCGTCCCGTCGAGCCGGAACCGGATGATCCGGTTGTCGGCATCGGCGGTGAAATACGCGTACACGTAACCGTTTTCGGCATACTGCGGCGACACCGCCAAGCCGAGCAGGCCGCCTTCGCCCCGCGCGGCGACACCAGGGACCTCGTACACCTGCTCGAGTGCCCGGCCCGGGGACACCCGCAGGATCTGTCCGCTGTTGCGCTGCGTGACCAGTGCGTCGCCGCCGGGCAGAAAGGCCAGCCCCCAGGGGACTTCGATGTCGCGAGCGACTTCTTCCCCCGTGGTCAGGTCGGGAACACCGGCCGGGTTGCCGGCGGTCACCGCGGTCGCGGTGCTGGCAGACACATTCGGCTCGGAACCGTTACCGCAGGCCGATATCACACTCGCGACCAGAACCGTGATGGCCGCGACGCCGAGCCGCCCGCGCGCTCCGTGGCCGGGTGCTCGGGCCGGGATGTGAGTTCTACGGATGGCCATGAACCAGGGTTGCATGGCTCCGTTCCGGCCTGCACGAACATTATGTGGACCGAACTTGCGAAATCTGTGGTTCGGCCCGACTCCGTGCAGACAACGGCCGACGCGCCGTCAGCCGTTCTTGCGCAGCACCCCGGTGATCGGGCCGAGTACTCCGGGCATGCTGTAGGACAGTGATCCGTCCGGTTGGAGTGTCACTGTCGAGATCGAGCCGTTGTCCAAACATCCGGCCGGGCTGTCGACCAGCCTCGCCACCAAGGTGATTTCGGTGGCTGTCGCCGTTTTCAACCGTTCCGCGCGCGAGCACTTCTGGCCGGCCAGCGACCCGGTGTTCGACGACTTGGCTACTTCCTCGCCGATCTTTCCTTCCTGGATGGTCAAGTCGATATTGAACGAAGCGAGGACGTCCCTGGCGGACCCGGTCCAATGGCCGACGAACGCCGCGGGCACGCTGCCCGGGGTATCGGCGGCAGTGGTGCTGGACGTCGCGGAGGTTGTGGTTTCCGGCGCGGACGAGGGCGCGGAGGTGCTGACCGCGACCGAGGTGCCGGTAGCGGCGGACGTGCCGGGTGATTCGTCCTTCAGCTGGCCGCCGATGACGAACGCGCCGACGGCAATGGCCACGGCGGCCACCAGAACACCGGCGATCAGGCCGACGCGACGGCCTGCGGACTTGCGGGGCGGCTGTGCAATGTCGGAACGAGTCGGTCGCTGCGCGCCGTGGACCGGCATGGGCTGTGGTTCGGCTCGGTCCGCGTGCGGCTCGTTCCACTGCCCGGAGACCACGGGCCGGTCCGTCCCGGCTGTGTAGGACCGGGTGCCCTGCCAGGTCTGATCCGGCGATTGCGCCCCGTAGGACGGCGCACCCTGCTGCCGTATCTGATCCGTCGGCTGCGGCCGGCTCCCGTAGGGCGGAGTGCCTTGCTGACCGTATGGGGGTGTGCCGCGCCGACGGGCTCCGTAGGGTGGTGCCGCGTGCGGATCGGACTGTGCCGGAGACGAGTAGTTCAGCGCCTGCCGGGAGATCGTCGGAGCAGAGCGTGACGGATCGGGGACCTGTCCGCGCAGCTCCTCCGGTACCCGAACCGGGCCGGAATCCAGGTCGAGCAACTGCACCGCGCGCCTGCTGACTTCCTCGAGCACCGGTGCGGGCAGCCAGCCCGCGCGTTGGGGGACGCCGAGATCGAGCAGCGCGGCATGCAGCTGCTGTGGCGTCGGGCGTGCGGTCTCGTCCTTGGCCAGGCAGGCCGCGACCAACGGGCGTAGCCGCGGTGGCACGCCGTCGAGCTGTGGCTCCTCGTACACCACGCGAAACAGCATCTGGACCGTCTCGCCGACACCGAACGGCCCGTGCCCGGTCGCCGCGAACACCAGCACACCGCCGAGTGCGAAGACATCGCCCGCGGGACCGACCGGCTTGCCGAGCACCTGTTCCGGGCACATGAAGCTCGGTGAGCCGATGACGCTTCCGGTGGTGGTGAGCGCACTGTCCTCGACCGCACGGGCGATGCCGAAGTCGATCACCTTGGGGCCGTCGATGGCGAGCAGCACATTGGACGGCTTGAGATCGCGATGCACCACCCCGGCCTCATGCACCGCGATCAACGCCTCGGTCAAGCCGTGCGCGAGCACCAGCAGCGGGTTCTCGGTGAACGTGCCGAATTGCTCGACCGCCTCGGTCAGCGAGAATCCGGCCACGTAGCCCGTTGCCAGCCACGGCGGATCGGCGTCGACATCCGCGTCGAGCACCGCGGCGGTGAACTGCCCGCCGACGCGCCGTGCCGCGGTGACCTCGCGGCGGAAGCGCTCACGGAACTGCGTATCGCCGATGAGATCCGGCCGGATGACCTTCACCGCGACGGTGCGGCCACCCGAACTGCGCCCGAGGTACACCCGGCCCATCCCGCCCGAGCCGAGCAGGCCGAGCAGCCGGTAGTCGCCGATCCGCGTCGGATCGTCCATGTCAAGCGGTCGCATCGCGACTTCGGTTTCCCTTCGGATCGAATTCGAACTCCCGAAAGGCTACCCACCTGCCGACCGGGGTGTCCGCTCACATGGACGCGAGCTCTGCCGGACGGGTGTTGCGAACACGTCGGGCCAGCAGATACGCCGCGATCACGGCGGGGATGTTCATCAGCACTCCGTAGACGGCGGGCGGAACCGCCATCGCGCTGTTGTGCAGGACCGTCGACGCGACGGCGATGGCGAGCGCACCGTTGTGGATGCCGATTTCCATGGCCGAGGCGATCGCCTGGTCGGCGTCGATCGCGAAGAACCGAGGCACCGTGTAGCCGATGGCGAAGCTCAGCGTCGACAGTACGAGGCTGATGGCGGCGAGCTTGCCGATGTTCTCGGTCAGCGTGTCGAATTCGCGGCCTACCGCCGCGACGACCACCAGCAGCAATACCACGGCCGACACGATCTTGACGTTCTTGCGCATCCGGTCGGCCCATGCGGTGAAGCGGCGATGTACCCACATGCCGATCGCGGCCGGGACCAGCACGATCGCGAATACCTGGAGGAACTTGTCCGGCCGCAGCCCGATGGACGCGTCTTCGGCCATGAACAGTGTGAACGCCAGCGTGACGACCAGCGGCAGGGTGAACACCGCGAGGACCGAGTTGATCGCCGTGAGTGTGATGTTCAAGGCCACATTGCCGCCCGCGATATGACTGAACAGATTGGCCGACGGGCCGCCGGGCGCGGCAACGAGCAACATCATGCCGGCGGCCAGCGCGCCTTCGAGCCGGAACAGGTAGATCAGGCCCAGGCAGATTGCGGGGAGCAGCACCATCTGACACACCAGCGCGACGACGGCGGCCTTGGGATAGCGCAGGATGCGGGCGAAGTCGTCGATGGTCAGGGTCAGCCCGAGGCCGAACATCACCAGCGCCAGGGCAAGTGGCAAGAACACCGCGAAAATCGTTGAACCCATTCGGATCTCCTCGTTGCCGGACTAGATCGGATGTCGACGTTATCGACTCCGGCAGCGGGAAGCGAGTTGGCAGCGGACGCGGCAATAGGGACGAATCGTGCGAAATGCGACGAATCGACCAGGCCGCGCCTGCCCGATTATTCGCCGTCCGGTTGCTAGGGTTGACTCGCACTCTGGGTTGATTTTGTCGGCGTACCGCATATCGCTCGAGGAGGGTCATGTTGTCGGGGCGTGCAGTGACACGGTTCGTCCACACGTTTCGAATAGCGATCGCGGTCGCCGCGGGCGCGACGATGGTCGTCGGTGCCGCTGGGACCGCGGCGGCGCAGGAAGCGACCGGCAGCACCCATACCGAGGAGTGGACCGCACTGCACGACGGTCCGCAGCAATATCCGGAGATCCACATCGACTGGGATGTCCCGATCCGGATGAGCGACGGAGTGGTGCTCAAAGCCAATGTGTACCGGCCGGTGGACACCTCCGGCTCGATCGTCGAGCAGCCGTTGCCGACGATCGTGAACCTCACCCCGTACAGCAAGCTCCTGACCACCTTGGTCGATTCCGCGCTGGCCCTCCCCGGTCTGCAGCCGCTGACTATGGAGCTCGCCAGGCGCATCAATCTGTCCGACACACCGATCAGCGGATTCGGCGACCTGCTGCATGCACTCGATGGCGGCACGGTCAGGACCGTCCTCGGCGTCGACCACGACCTGATCCGCAGCGGATACACCCTCGTGGTCGCCGACGTGCGCGGTACCGGCTTCTCGCAGGGCAGCTGGGAAACGCTGGGCGAACGTGAGCAGCTCGACACCCGTGAGGTGATCCACTGGGCGACGACCCAGCCATGGTCGAACGGTGACGCCGCGATGAGCGGCGGTTCCTATGCGGGCATCAACCAGTTGCGAGCGGCCGAAAACGCCCCGCTCGAGCTGAAAGCCATATTCCCGGTCGAGCCGGGCAGCGACCTCATGCGCGATGTCGTCGCGCCGGGCGGCGGTGTCGGCACCACCTTCCTGCCACTGTGGCTGAACAATGTGAACCAGACGAAGCTGGTGCCCGACATCCAGTCGATGCTCAACGGCACTTTCGACTGGGAGTGGTTCCACGAACGCATCGCTGATCCGAACACGAACGTGGATCTACTGGTCCAGGCGCTGCTCACGCCATCGCTCGACGACGTCCCACCCGCTCTGGAAGCCGCGCTGGACGCCGACAGTCCCTTCCGGCAAGGCATCCTGGGGCATCCTGAGCGCATCACGGTGCCCACCTTTGTTTACGGCGGCTGGCACGACATCTTCGCCAACAGCGCGACCAAGCTCTACAACGCCATCCCGTTGCCCGCTGGCAAGAAACAGCTCGTCGTCGGCGACACCTATCACGCGAATCCGGGGGCGGGCACCGGCTACGGTGTCGCCCCGCCGCGACTGGATGTGATGCAGCGGGTGTGGTTCGACAAGTGGCTCAAGGGAATCGACCACGGGATCAGCGATTTCGGCCCGATCAACATCTGGCAGCAGGGCGGCGGGTGGATCACCCTGGCGCAGTTCCCGCAGCATGACGTCAATCACCGCCGCGTCTACCTCTCCGCCGCAGCGAGCGGCAGCACCGACGACAGCCTGCACGACGGATCGCTGACGAGCGTGAAGCCGAAAGACCAGGCCACGCTGACGGTGGCGCCGGGACTGACCACGGCCTGTTCGCGCGACACCGCCCAGGGCTCGGCAGGCATGAGCGCGATACTCGACGCCTGCGCCAAGGACTCCCACATCGCCGAAACAAACGGCCTCACCTTCACCAGCGCCCCGGTCACCGAGCCGACGGTGATCTCCGGCCCGATCAATGTGCACCTCAACACGATTCACGACGCGACCGACGGCTATTGGAACGTCACCATCAACGACGTCACGCCCGAGGGCGCCTCCATCGTCCTGAGCACCGGCCAGCTCACCGCCTCGATGCGCACCGTCGACGAGGCGAAGAGCGCACGCTCGGCCAACGGCGACTACACCGCTCCGTACAACCCGATCACCCTCGATAGCTTGCACCCGGTGGTGGCAGGCAAGGTGACGCCACTGGATATCGCCGTCATCCCCACGCAGGCCGTACTGCAGCCCGGTCACCGCCTGCGCGTTGACGTTTTCGCCGGAAACTCGCCCAAGGCACTGGCTTTCCGGCCCCTGCTCAACAACACCGAACTCAAGCCACAGCACCTGCGACTCGACCCGGCCGCGCCGAGCTTCGTGAACCTGCCGTCCAGCCGGCCCATCGGCTGAATCCTTTTTTTGCAGCGATATCACTGCGCAGCAATCAGTTCGAGGTAGCCGAGACCGTCCGGATCGAAGATCTGGAGCCGGCTGCGGGTGAAAGCGATGGACTCGACAGGGCGACTACCGACTGCTTGGCCGGATCCGACGCGCCCGGGCATGATGGCCGGGCGGCGCGTGCGGTCGAGTCGGCAGAGCAATTGCGAATCGTTGTGTCACCGAGGACGCTGTTCGCGCGACGGCTCGTCGAGCTGTGTCACATTGCGAACAGCGACCCTGGACGTTCCGGTCCGGAATATCCGCTCCGAGTGGTCTACCTGCCTTTATGGGCTCAGCGTGCGATGTCGCGTTAGCAACGGCGGTGTCCGGTTCCTACTGTTCGGTCATGGGTTCGCACCGCCGAATCCACTCGGCACCGGATCCGAGACCACGAGCGGGAACGAGCATTTCGTCGGCTGGGCCATGTGGAGGGGAGTCCAGCCGGCGTAATTCTCGTGTGCACCGTAGGGCAGGCCGCTGGGAATTGATCGGTGAGCCGCGGCGCGACCAGCCGCCATGCCGACCGTGTCCGATCGTCGCGTCACCGATGACTCCCACCGGGCACCGACCGATCGGGCGCTGATCCCACTGCATTGGGCCGGCCCGAGCCGCTGGAGGCCCAGTTCGGCGTGCATACCCGGTTAGTGTGTGACTCGGCGACAGCCGAGACCGAGAACGGACCGGGCCGATGGCAGCTGAGGAGGCGGTATGACCGAGGAGGTCACGGTGCCGGTCGTTGTGGTGATGGGTGTTTCCGGGTGCGGGAAGTCGACGGTCGGCAGGTTGCTCGCCGAGGCGTTGCATGTCGAATATGCCGAAGGGGACGACTTTCATCCGGTCGAGAACATCGCGAAGATGGCGGCGGGGGTGCCGCTGACGGACGCGGATAGGGCGCCGTGGCTCGATATCGTCGCCGGGTGGTTGGGGCAGCGGCAGGGACACGGCGGGGTGGTCAGCTGTTCGGCGCTGAAGCGCAGTTATCGGGGCCGATTGCGGGTGGTCGCACCCGAGACGTTCTTCGTGCATCTCGCCGCGTCGCGCGACGAACTCGCGCAGCGGATGGCGGCGCGGCGTGGTCATTTCATGCCGTCGAGTCTGCTCGATTCACAGTTGGCGGCATTGGAACAGTTATCCGCCGACGAGCGGGGCATCACAGTGGATGCGACCCGCGCACCGGCGGAGTTGGTGCGGGAGGCCATCGCGGCGTGGGAAACCCGGCCGAACACCTAGCCGGTCGGCGCGGGGCAGATGCCGTCGGACAGGTTGGGAATGCAGATCCCGGTCGCATCGGCGAGCAACAGTCCGCCGCCGACGACCAGCGCCGCGACCGCGATCGCACCGAACACCAGCACCCACAGCAGGCCGGGCAGGTGGGTGAGCCGGGCCAGCTGATCGGCGTCGGAGTCGGTGCCGCCCGGATTGTTCCAGCGCCGCCGTCGGCCGCGCTGCAACTCGATCACCGGTCTGGTCCCCGCAAGCAGCAGGAACCACGCGCCGAGATACGCGAAACCCGCTTGGAGTGTGTCGGTTCCGAACCAGGACACGGCAAAAACGATGGCGCCCAAGCCGAACACCGTCAGCAGGCCATAGATATTGCGGACCTTGATCAGCACTGCGACGAGCAGGGCGATGGCGGTCCACAGCATCAGCGTGATCCGTTCGGCCCCCAGTAGCGCCGCGAAACCGAGGCCGAGCAGCGGCGGCGCCGGATATCCCGCCATGGCGGTGAGAATCATGCCGAGGCCGTAGGGCTTTCCACTCGACACCGTCAAACCCGAAGTGTCCGAATGCAGTGTGATGCTGTTGAGCCTGCGGCCGGTCAATAGTGCGAACAACGCGTGGCCGCCCTCGTGCGCGATGGTGACGACGTTGCGGGTCAGCCGCCAGACCGGTCCATATCCGACCAGAAAAAGCGCTGCTACCCCGGTCCCGACAACCAACCACCATGGCGGCGCCACCTGCGTTGTGGTCAGCCGATCCACGATCGACGTGCCGCGTTCGACGAATTCCGCTCTGCTCACCGCCGCACTGTATCCGTCGAAACCTGGTCGCGCCCGTCGCAGTTTCAGTCGAACGCGGTCACCGTCTCGCCGTGCTCGGCCGATCGCCGCGCCGCTTCCAGGATGCGCAGCGTGGCGACTGCGTCACGTGGGTCGACCGGGATAGGCGCTCCATCGAGCAGTGCGGCGGCCATCGCGGAGTAGAAGGCGGGGTAGTCGCCCGCGACGGTCGGGTAGGGCACGGTGTCGGGGTCCGCGCCGAGCTGTCCGTATCGCTCGGGTTCGACTGCGCCCCACCGTCGGTCGCCGGCATCGGGGCGACGGCCCGCGCGCAGCGCTTCCTCCTGTGGATCCAAGCCATAGGTGACATAACCCGCAGCCGAACCGAGCACCCGGAACCGCGGACCGAGCTGCGGGGCCACCGCGCTCATCCACAGCTGGGACCGAACACCCGACTCGTGGGTGAGGGCGAGGAATGCATCGTCGTCGGTCTTGATCCCGGCCCGCCGGCGATCCAGCTCGCAGTACACCGTGCGCACCGGTCCGAACAGCGTCAATGCCTGGTCGACGAGGTGGCTGCCGAGATCGAACAGCAGCCCCGCGCCCTCGTCGGCGCTACCGACCTCACGCCAGCCGCCCTTGGGTACCGGCCGCCATCGCTCGAACCGGGACTCGAAGCGCCGTACGTCGCCGAGCCTGCCGTTGGTGTCGAGTTCGCGCACGGTCAGGAAGTCGCCGTCCCAGCGACGGTTCTGGAACACCGACAATGCCAGGCCGGCTCGTTCCGCGGCCGCCACGAGGCCCTCGGCCTCGGCAACGGTCACCGCGAAAGGCTTGTCGACGACCACCGGCAGGCCCGCGTCCAGTGCGCGTCGTGCCAGCGGCGCATGGGTCCGATTGGGCGTCGCGACGACGACAAGGTCGAGTCCGGTGGTGTCGCCGAACAGTTCGTCGGCGTCGGCGACGACCCGCACACCGGGATGCTCCCGCCGCGCCTGCGCTGCGCGTTCGGCGGACCCGGTGACCACCACCGCTACCCGCATGCGTGGCTCGGCGGCGATGAGTGGTGCGTGGAACACCGATCCCGCCAGCCCGTACCCGATGATCGCGACCTCGAGACTGCTCACCCCTCAGACGCTACCGCCCGGCCCGGTCGCGGCCGTGTAACAGCACGCGCCCGGCCACCCGGGCAGCGCAAAGCAGCAGCCCGTCGTTCCGCAATACGACACGTCGCCGATTGCGAGGATGACGACACCGGCAAGTGCCCGCCCATCCCGTTGGTTGCCGTGGTCGAGGGTCAGCGGACGGGGTCGACATCGAATGTTGTTCGGTCCGTAAGCAACACGGCGAAGGTGAACAGCCACGCGCCGACAGCTACCACCAGCAGCAACTTACCGAGGGTCTGCAGGCCGGACATATCGATGGCGGTGCCGGTGGAATAGCCGGCGACCGCTGTCATTCCGAGTGGGAATACCGTCGCCCAGCGACGGATGTCGTATCCGGGGCGTGGACGGATAACCTCGGTGACCATGAGAACTGTGTAGAAGAGCAGGTTGAGGCCGAGCACGAGCAGTGCGGTCACCCGCAGTGCACTATGTGCGGCGCCGGTCCAGTGATGGGAGGCAACGAGTTTCGATGCGGCCAGCGCCGAGATCGCCAATGCTCCGGTGGCCACCCACTGATCACCGGGGCCGGTCGAGACCTGCTCCAGATCGAACCGGAGGAACGCCGCGATGTAGAGCACAAGACCGAGACAGAACAGTACGAGCGCCACCATCGCCAGCCGATCGACCTCGCCCACCAGTGCCAGCGTGCTCGTCAGGACCGCCAATCCCTGGGTTGCCACGGAGACCAGGAACGCAGCACCCGGCATCCGCCGCTTCCAATGCCGCAGCACCACCACCATCAGCACCGGCCAGACCGCCGCCGCAAGCACAAGCATGACCGCCGCAGTGGCGTGCCAGCCGAGCATTGAAACACGGGCGCCGAGCACGGTGGTGGCTGCGACGGCGGTCAACGCGAGCGGGGTATCGGCCTCGGCTTCCCAACTGGCTCGGTGCCATAGCAGTCGGGTCGCGAAGTCGATCGCGAGCAGGACCCAGACCGCCGCCGCGAGGGCGAGCACGATCCAAGAGGCGACTTCGAAACTGGTAAGAGACAGCCCGACCGACACGATTCCGGTGGCCATGACAAACGAGCCCGCCGCAGGCGGTAGGTCCTGCCACCATCGTTGCGCCACCTGGCTATCACAGCTCGAGACGGCACCTCGGTCAAGCAACCCGCCAGCAATCGACTTTCGGCGTGGCGGCTGCGAAATGCCGTGCCGGTGGGTTTTCGATAGGGAGAGTCGGCACGCTGAAAGCCAACACCTCGCACCCGAGCTCCGAAAGGGAAAGCCCGGTGCGGCTCCCATAGCGCCCGGTACTGCACGGTAAACCAGCGCTGGGCAAACCCTCGGTATCACGACGGGGTGCGGCTAGGAATTATCCGGTTCAGAGGAGCAATTCGGCGCGGGCAGGTTTACGGTCTGGTGGTCACCAGGTGGCGTTTGCTTCGTCGTTGAGGCGTTGGAGGGCGTCGTCGATCCAGGCGGCGAAGCGGGTGGCGAGGTCGCTGGGAGTGGTGGGGTGGACGGTGATGTGCCCCATGCTGCGTAGATCAACCGACTCGCCAGCTCGTGGTCACCCACGAGGCGTGGCCGAATACTCCTGCTCAGGGCGCCCGGTGGTGCCGTACCGCAGACGCATCTGGACTGTGCCGGTGCCGACCAGGTTGGCGAGATAGCGTTGCGCGGTGGCGCGGGAGATGCCGATGGCGGTGGCGACCTCGCCTGCGGACAACGGGGCTGTCGCTTCGAGGATCGTGTGCAGGACAAGGTCTTTGGTGGGGGAGGCGACGGTGGTTGGCAACGCGGGTGCCGGGGCAGGGCGCAGTGCCTGGACAGCTTCCTCGATACTCGCGTTGTCGACCTGGGGTGTGGCCAGGGTGCGGCGGTAGCGGGCGTAGCCTGCCAGCCGGGCCGCGAGAACGGTGTGCGGGAAAGGTTTGATGAGATAGGCGAGTGCGCCTGCGGCCAATGCGGCTCGGACACTGACGCTTTCGGTGGCCGCTGTTAGCACCATGCTGTCGCAGTGCAGTTCACGGACCAAGTCGATGCCGGAACCGTCGGGCAGGTACACATCGACCAACGCGAGGTCGACAGTGTGTGCGGCGAGCAGTTCCCGCGCGGTCGCCAGTGTGTTGGCGGTGCCCGCGACCGTGAAACCCGCGATGGATTCGACGATTCCGGCGTGCAGGTTCGCCACGCGGAAATCGTCGTCGACCACCAGGACGGTCAGATTTGTTGCGGCCATGGCATCTCGCTGTCTACGAGTACTCCGGGAATTCGGGCGATGAACTCGGCGCCGAGCAGCGGCGCGTTGTCACCGTGCGCGCTGGCCAGGCGAACGTCGCCGCCGTGGGCGCGCGCGATCTGGCGGATCAAGGCGAGGCCGACGCCGCGCCCGCCGGGTACGCCGCGATCGTCGCGGGTGGAGGCGCCCTCGGTGAACAGGCTGTTGATCACGCCGGTGGCAATGCCGTCCCCACTGTCGGCGACGACGATGTGCAGCGTCGAATCCTCCTGCACCAGTTCGACTTCCACCTGTTTCATCGGGTTGTCCGATATGCGAGCCGCCTCGATCGCATTGTCGAGCAGATTGCCGAGCACGGTCGTTACGTCGACGGGATCGGCGAGATTGCCCGCCACCCAGGTGTTCGGGCCGAGGACCAGTTCGACGCCGCTTTCGCGCGAGTGTGCGGCCTTCGCTGCCAGGAACGCCTGCAGGTATGCATCGTGAATAGCGTCGATACCCGGCGTGGCCGCACCGAGCGGGCCCGCGCCGATCAGCTCGTCGATGACATGCGAGGCCTCCTCGGTGCGCCTGCCGTGCAATAGGCCGCTGAGCAGGTGCATCTTGTTGGAGAACTCGTGGCGTTGGGCGCGTAGCACGGTGCTCATCGACTGCACCGCATCGAGTTGGCGGGTCAGCGATTCCACATCGGTGCGGTCGCGCACGGTGAGCACCGCACCGAGATCGCGGCCGTCGCGGCTGACCGGCCGCGCCGAGACGACCACGATGTGCGAGCCGACGGTGGCCGGGGTCGGCTGCTCGTCGAGCGACCGAAACACTTCGAGAACCCTTGGGGTCAAACCGATCTCGTCGACCGGCCGACCGATGCCGGTATCGATGTCGAGCAGCCTGCGTGCCTCGTCGTTGACGAACGTCGTACGCCACGACGAGTCCACCGCGAGCACGCCTGCGCCGATGCCGTGCAACACCGCCGCCTGGCTGCGCACCAGTTCGGCGAGTTCGGCCGGTTCGAGTCCGAGCGTGAGCCCGCGCCACCTGCGGGCCAGCATGGCCGAGCCGAGGATGCCGACTATCAGCGCCGCGCCGATGAGCAGCGCGGCGGTGCGCAGATCGTCGAGTAGCTGCCCACGGATCGCTGCGGTCGAGATACCGACACTGACCTGGCCGACCACCCGGTCGGAATCCGGCGCTACCACAGGCACTTTCGCGCGCATCGAGTCGCCGAGCGTGCCGCGCTCCTCGACGATGATTTCGCGGCCGGACAAGGCTTCCGACGGGTCGGTGCTGACATGTTCGGCCAGCCGTGCTTGGTCCGGGTGTGCCAGTCGGATGCCCGCCTCGTCGGTGATCACCACGAACAGCGCGCCGGTGCGCTGGGTCGTGTCGACCGCGACCCGCTCCAACGGTCCCGCGGCGAGTTGCTGCCGCTGTTCGAGGTCGGGGGCGACGGTGCCTGCCGTGTACTGCGCGACCTCGCCTCGGACCGCGGGGTCGGCGGCCACGGTGCGTGCGATGGCGAGCGCGCGCTGGCCGTACGCATCGCGCAGTCGTTGATCGCTGACGTAGCCGAACACCGCGAAGGCGACACCGAGGGTCAGGGTGACGACCACGATCTGCAGCAGCAGAACCTGGGTGCGCAACCGGACGGCCGGTGTGCCTTCATTGGCCATTTCCGCAGCATAATGCACCTCGATGCGCGTGAGCAGAATGCGCACAACCTGCGAATCGGGGAGTTTGCACCGGTTGTGCGCACAAGCTCCGATGTGTGACCCGGACCACGTAACTTTCGCTCTACCTGATTCAGTAGGAGCAAAGAGAATGACCGAACCACTGATCGAGCTGCGGAGCGCGACGAAGCGTTTCCCCGGCACCGGCGGCGGCATCCACACCGCCGTCCGGAATCTGAATCTCACGGTGCGACCCGGCGAATTCGTCGCTGTCGTCGGGCCGACGGGGTGCGGAAAATCCACCACGCTGTCGCTGGTGTCGGGGTTGGAACCCGCCTCGGCGGGGCGGACCCTGGTGCGCGGCAAGGATGTCGACGGCATCCCCAGCGGCGTCGGCTACATGTTCCAGCAGGACGCAGTGCTGCCGTGGAAGAGCGTCCTGGACAACGTCGCGTTCGGCCCCCGGCTGCGCGGTGCCTCGAAGTCCGAGGCCCGCGAGAAGGCCGCGACCTGGGTGCGCACGGTCGGCCTGGCCGGCTTCGAGGGCTACTACCCCCACCAGCTTTCCGGTGGCATGCGCAAGCGCGTCGCGCTGGCGCAGACGCTGGTCACCGATCCCGAGATCCTGCTGATGGACGAGCCGTTCAGCGCGTTGGACGTGCAGACGCGGCAGCTGATGCAGGACGAACTGCTGCGGGTCTGGGCGGGCACCGGCGCTGCGGTCATCTTCGTCACCCACGATCTGGAGGAAGCGATCGTGCTTGCCGACCGGGTGGTCGTGATGACCGCGAGCCCGGCGACGGTCTGCGGCGACTTCACCGTGGGCCTGGAGCGCCCGCGCAGCGTCGAGGAGGTGCGGCTCACCACGGAGTTCCGCGACATCTACAAGGAAATCTGGGAAACGCTGCGCGATCAGGTCGAGGCAGCCCGAGGTAAGGGAGCCTCCCGTGTCGCATAACGTCCTGACCGAGGTGGCCGCATCGGCGCCCGAGGTCGAGATCGAAACCGAGCAGCAGATTCTCGACCGGGTGCGCGGCAACGCCCGCCGCGCGCGGCTGCGCACCTGGGGTCTGCGCGCCGCGCTCGTCGTGATCTGGCTCGGCGCGTGGGAGCTCACCGCCACGCTGTGGATCGACCCGTTCTTCTATTCGAAGCCCTCGGCGATCTGGGAACGCCTTGTCGAATGGTTCACCGAGGGAACGCAATTCGGATCTATCTGGCTGCAGATCTACACCACCGTGCAGGAGGCGGTGCTCGGCTTCGTGATCGGCACCGTCGCGGGCGTCGTGCTCGGCGTGCTGCTCGGCCGCAGCAAGTACTGGGCGGAGGTGCTCGCCCCGTTCATCAAAGCGCTCAACGCCGTTCCGCGTATCGTGCTGGCGTCGTTGTTCATCATCTGGTTCGGTCTCGGGCTCAGCTCGAAGGTCGCGACCGTGGTGGTGCTGGTGTTCTTCGCGGTCTTCTTCAACGCCTTCACCGGCGCGCGGGAAGTCGACGGCAATGTCATCAACAATGCCCGCATTCTGGGCGCGAGCCGTCGTCAGGTGCTGAGCTCGATCGTGCTGCCCAGTGCGACGACGTGGATCCTGTCGAGCCTGCACACGGCCTTCGGCTTTGCGCTGATCGGTGCGGTGGTCGGTGAATATGCCGGATCCAGTAAGGGTTTGGGTCTGCTGATCAGCAATGCGCAGGGCACCTTCGATTCCGCGGGCATCTATGCGGGCATGATCATCATCACCGTGATCGCGCTGATCGCGGAATGGGGGATCGGTCTCGCGGAGAACCGATTGCTGAAATGGCGTCCCTCGCAGGCGACCTCGAACCACGGGATCTGAGGATGAGGTATTACAAGCATCTGACGGTCGTCGTCGGGGTGATCGCGGCGCTGCTGCTGGCGACCGGCTGTCGGGACTCCCGCACCATTCCGATGGTCGACGGCCGCCCGCAGATCACCATCATGGTCGGCGGGCTGGAGAAGGTGATCTATCTGCCCGCCATGCTGACCCAGCGCCTCGGCTTCTTCGAGAAGAACGACATCGACGTGAAGCTGCTCGGCGAACAGTCCGGTGCGTCTGCGGAAACCGCGCTGCTCACCGGCGATGTGCAGGCTGTTGTCGGGTTCTACGACCACACCATCGACCTGCAGGCCAAGGAACAGTGCCTTACCTCGGTTGTGCAGTTCGCCGATGTGCCGGGTGAAGTAGAGCTGGTGTCCGCGCAGGATGCCGCGACTATCACCTCCGCGGCCGATCTGCGCGGCAAGAACCTGGGCGTGACATCGCTCGGCTCGTCGACGGACTTCCTGACCCAGGCGCTCACCGGGAAGGAGGGCATGACCACCGCCGATTACACCCGGGTGCGAGCCGGTGCGGGGCAGACGTTCATCGCGGGCATGAACCATAACGGCATCGACGCGGGCATGACCACCGATCCGACCGTCGCGCAGATGGTGAATTCGGGCGAGGCGAAGATTCTGGTGGACATGCGGACCGAGGCGGGCACCCGTGCCGCGCTCGGCGGCCTGTACCCAGCGTCGTCGCTGTACATGCGGTGCGACACCGTCGACGCGCACCCGGACATCGTGCGCAAGCTCGCGGCTGCGTTCGTGCAGACGCTGCAGTGGATCGAGACGCACACTCCGCTGGAGATCGCCGACAAGATGCCGCCGCAATACGCGTCGGCGGGCAAGGATCTCTACGTCCAGTCGATCGCTGACTCGATCGGCATGTTCAACGGCAACGGGTTGATGAAACCCGAAGGCGCCCAGAATGTCCTGAACATCCTCGGCAAGTACTCGACGAACGTGCGACCGATGCGCGACCGGATCAAGCTGTCGGACACCTACACGACACGGTTCGTGGAGGAGGCGCTGCGAACACCGCAGCAATAACGGGCGAGCCGGTGGCCGGGTCTACTGCGATCCAGTGGACCCGGCCGCCGGTGTCTCGGGCACAGGTCCTGCGACGCTTTGGTCGTCGGTCCGGCAAGCTTGTGACCTTCGCCGATCGCGCGATGGCCCCGGCACCGAGGCCGATCAGGTGACGGGGCACAGCTGTGTCAGCTGATCGCGCGCGCCGGTTCGGCCTGCTCCTGCGCGGCGAGGTCGGCCTTCCACGCGCGGAAGCCTTCCTCGGTGCGCCCGCGCCGCCAGTAGCCCGAGATCGAGGCCGCCCATTCGGCGGGCACATCACGTTCGCGACGGATGTAGCGGCGCAGATCGTGCATGACGGATTGGGCCTCGCCGTGGATGAAGACCTGGACCTGTCCTTCGTCCCACGGCGCGTTGCGGACCGACTCGGCGAGCAGTTCGCCCGTCGCCCTTTCGCCGCGATGCAGCCAGGTGACCTCGATGCCGTCGGGCGCGGTGAGCGGCAGCTCGTCTGCTGGTCCGGACACCTCGAGGAACGCGCGGCCGCGCGCGGCGGGGTCCATGGCTTCCAGCGCGGTGGCGATGGCGGGCAGTGCCGCCTCATCGCCCGCAAGCAGATGCCAGTCGGCATCCGCACGTGGCGAATACGCGCCGCCAGGGCCGAAGGCGTCGATGGTCTCGCCGGGCTGGACCGTCGCCGCCCACGGGCCTGCGATGCCCTCGTCGCCGTGATAGACGAAGTCCACCGCGAGCTCGCCGGCGGCGGCGTCGACGGATCGGACGGTGTAGGTCCGCAGTACATCGATGCCGTCGCGCGGGAAAATGAACTTCACGTAGGAGTCGCTGAATTCGCTCGGCCGGAACGCGGCGAAGCCCGGTCCGCCGAAATGAACTCGGATGAGGTGAGGCGTCAGTTGTTCGGTGCGTTGTACGGTCAGTGTGGTGCGGGGTCGGGCCAAGGTAACCTCCGATAATCAACAATTAGGGTTGCCTTACTACGGTACCTGGTAGATCATCGAACCGGCGTGCCGCGCGAGGCATCCCTGATAGGTCCTCGGTCGAGGCGAGCAGCGGCCGTTCCCGGTGGTGGCGCGCAGGTGATCCACTGACGGTAGCGTGACCCCTCATGACAGCCTCTGACCGTCAGCTACAAGCGGACACGGCGCCCATCGATCCGGCCGGATCGACAGCATCGAGCGAGGAAGGCTACTCGCGGGGCCTGAATCCACGCACGATTCAGATGATCGCCATCGGCGGTGCAATCGGCACCGGCCTGTTCTACGGCGCCGGGGGCGCGATCGAACAAGCCGGTCCCGCCCTGATCCTGGCCTATCTCGCCGCCGGCGTCGCCATCTTCGTCATCATGCGGGCGCTCGGTGAGCTGCTCACCTATCGGCCCGTCTCGGGCAGCTTCGCGGAGTACGCGCACGAATTCCTCGGACGTTTCGCCGGGTTCGTCACCGGGTGGACCTACTGGGCGGTGTGGGTTGCCACCTGCATGGCCGAGATCACCGTCGCAGGCAAATACGTCCAGTACTGGTTCGATATCGAACCGTGGATCACCGCACTGGTGGTGCTCGCGGTCATGTTCGCCGCGAACCTCATCTCGGTGCGGCTGTTCGGTGAGGGCGAGTTCTGGTTCTCCACCATCAAGGTCACCGCGATCATCGGCATGATCTTGATCGGCATCGGAGTGCTGATTTTCGGCTTCGGGCACGCGGCCAACCCGACGGTCACCAACCTGTGGGCCGACGGCGGGGTGTTCCCGAACGGTCTGGGGCAATCGTTGCTGGTCCTACAGATCGTGCTGTTCGCGTATGTGGGTGTGGAATTGGTCGGCGTCACCGCCGGTGAGGCGCGCGAGCCGCGCAAGACCCTGCGCAAAGCGATCAACACGCTGCCGTTCCGTATCGGTCTGTTCTACGTCGGCGCGCTGCTGGTGATCATGTCGGTGTCGAGCTGGCGCAACTTCCACGCGGGGCGCAGCCCGTTCGTCGAGGTGTTCGAGCAGATCGGCATCCCCGGCGCGGCGGGCATCATCAACTTCGTGCTGCTGACCGCGGCACTGTCCTCGTGTAACTCGGGCATCTATTCGACTGGCCGCATGCTGCGCACCCTGTCACTGCACGGAGAAGCACCGGCCGCGCTCGGCAAGCTCAGTTCGCGCTCGGTGCCGTTCGCGGGCATCGCCGCCTCGGCCGCGGCGATGGTCATCGGCGTGATCGTCAACATCGTCTCGCCGGACAAAGCCTTCGCCTATATCACCTCGGTCAGCACCATCGGCATAATCTTCGTCTGGAGCATGATCTTGGTCTGCCACCTGATCTACCGCGCCAAGGTGGCGCGCGGCGAGCTGCCTGCCAGTGACTACCGGCTACCCGCCGCGCCCTACACGACGGTGCTCGCGCTCGCGTTCCTCGGACTGGTGGTCGTGCTGCTGTTCTGCACCGAAAGCGGTCGCACCGCGGTCGTCGTAGGTGCAGTCTGGGCGGTGCTGGTGTGCGCGGGATACGTGGTGCTGGACAGGCTCGGAAAGCGCGCCGTCGTACCCGAACCCGTCGAGTAACACGCGCGCCCCGGTAGACAACGATCGAGGAGCGCTCATGGTCACGATCATCGGCGGCGGCATCGCCGGGACAGTGCTCGCCGGAGCCCTTGCGCGGGACGGGGTTTCGGTGACGGTGTACGAGCGGCGGGCAGCCGTCGAGGAGGGTGCGTTCCTCGTCCTCGACGGCCGCGCGCACGACACGCTCGGCGAGCTCGGGGTATCGGTCGCGAACCTGCATGCCGTGTCGCACGCGGTGGATGGACTCGCGGTGCACGAGGCGGGCGGCCGGGACCGGGACCATCCCCGGCGACGGTCGCCGCATGTACTTCCGCCCGGACCTGATGCAAGTGCTCACCGATTTCGCCCGCGCGACCCCCGCGGACATTCGAGACGACTGTCCGGTCACCGATTTCGACGCGGGCACGGTGCGAATACGGGGTGAGTCGCTACCGATCGATGGTCCGTTGATCGCCGCGGACGGAATCGACTCGATGGTCCGTGCACCGTGTTGCGTCGTGCGGGGGCGGCCGAGTCGTTACCATCGCGACTTATGATCACCGTGGCCACCTGGAATGTTCTGCATCGCGTGCATGCGGAGAACTGGGGAGCGGAGGTCATCGACCGCTGGCCGGATGAGACCGCAAGGATCACCGCGGTCACGGCGCTGGTGGCGGCACGGGACGAGCACGTCATCGCCTTACAAGAGGTCAGTGGGGATCAACTGGCGAGCTTGCGGGATGCGTTGCCGGACAGGGCAATTCATGCTTTGCGGTATCCGCGGGTTCCGGTGCCGCGGCACGGCGCGAGTTCATTGCACGACCGTGGCGAGTATCTGGTGCTGCTGGTCGACGGCGCGGGCCAGGAGGTCACCGCAGAGCCGTTCGAGAACGATCCCGGCAATGGCACGCTGGCCGTCCGCACAGCCGGATTGCTGGTCATCGCCACCCACGTCAGCGGGGATCGGCGCAGCACCTGGCAACTGGCGCGCTTGGCCGAATTGGTCGCCGCCGTATCGGGGTCGGCAGTCGTGCTGCTCGGAGACTTCAATATCGACCGAGCCGCTGTGCAGTCGGGGCTCGGCCCCGGCTTCGTCATCGCGGACCTCCCGCCGGACTCCCTACCGACCCGTCCGCGAACCTCGGGCCCGAAATCGCAGTTCATCGACCACATCGTGGTGCACGACGCCGTCGTAGGCGACGCAGCGGTCGACGATGTCGACGGTCTGTCGGACCACAACCTCGTGCACGCCGCAGTCACTGTCTGAAGGCTGCTTTTTCGATCATTGCAAAATTGGTGACCCGCAACCACAACGCGCTGTTCGCCGCGAAGACATCGGAAGTGCTCGTGGTGTCGAACGCCGTGGACGCCGCCAAACGCCTGCCCGCCGACTTCCTGGCCGACGTCGCGGCGCACCTCGATGCACGCCGATCAGCACCCATGATTGCCGGGTTGCCTGCGGCGACCGTGGTCGCCGTCGCCGAAGTGCTTGCCGCCCGACAGGATTGGATCACTCTCGGCGATCTGGTTGCCACCATCTCCGACGACGCCGCGCGGGCAACCGAAGCGGCACTCGACGGTGTCGCACTGGTCCGTGCGGCCTACTGGGTCGACGACGCTCGGCACCTGGAACGCTTCGTCAACCTGGCCTCCGCCGCGAAGCTTCCACCAGCGGTTTCGGCGCTGGGCAACCGCATCCGGGTACGCCACGCCTGATCGAGACCACGGTTACGCGGGGTTCGTGCCCCGGCTCGGCATCATCGCGGACGCGACCACCATGACCAGAGCCATCACTGCAACCGTCACGAACACCAGGTGCACCGCGGAGGACAGCGTCCCGGGGGCGGGGTGGTCGGTGTCGCCGATGCGAGCGTTCACGATCGCGCCGAACACCGCGACGCCCACCGCACTGCCGATGGACCGCGCGAACATATTCGTCGAGGTGACAACGCCGCGTTCGGTCCACTCTGCGCTGGTCTGCGCCGCGATCAGGGTGGGGGTGGCGACCAGGCCCATTCCGATGCCGATGACGAAACACGACGCCGCGACCTGTATCAGTGTGGAGTTCTCGTCGATCAGCAGCGTCGACGCGGCGCCGAGGGTGGCCAGGGTGCTGCCGATCAATGCGGTGAAGCGGAAGCCGATGCGCAGGTACACCTTTCCGGCCTGCGATGCTGCCAGCGGCCAGCCGAGGGTCAGCGCGCCGACCGTCAGACCGGCGACGAGGGCGCCGGTGCCGAGCACGCCCTGGGTGAAAGTCGGCACGTAGGAGGTCATTCCGAGCAGGATGGCGCCGACCAGCAGGGACACCAGGCTGCTCGCAACGATCACCCGTCGGGTGAATATCCACAGCGGCAGGATCGGGTTCTCGGCACGCCGCTCGACAAGGGCGAACAGCGCCAGCACCAACGCGCCGCCTGCGAAGATGGCGATGCTGGTCGGTGCGGACCAGGCCCAGGCCTGACCGCCCTCGAGAAGTCCGAGGATGAGTGCCCCCGCGCCGACAGTGAGCAGAGCGGCTCCGAGATAGTCGACGCGCTGTTTGCGGCGCGGCGTGCTCTCGGCGAAGCTGCGCAGCAGCATCCACGCGGCCAGCGCCGACAGCGGCAGGTTGACCAGGAAGATCCAGCGCCAGTTGACGTACTCGGCGAACACCCCGCCCAGCAGCGGGCCCAGGACCGACGACATCGCCCACACGCTGGCCAGATAACCCTGCACCTTGGCCCGCTCGGAGAGCGTGTACAGGTCGCCGGCGATCGTCATGGTCATGGGCTGGATGGCGCCCGCACCGATGCCCTGCACGGCGCGGAAGACGATCAGACCGAGCATGCTCGTCGCGAGTCCGCACAGCAGCGAACCTAGTGCGAACACCGCGATCCCGAACAGGATCACCGGTTTCCGCCCGACCGTGTCAGCTAGTTTTCCGTATACGGGGACCGTAACCGCTTGCGCGAGTAGATAAATCGAGAACAGCCAAGGGAACTGGTTGAAGCCACCGAGGTTGCTGGTGATGGTGAGCACCGCGGTGGCGATGATCGTCGAATCCAGCGCGACCAGCGCCGTCGCCAGCATCAGCGCACCGAGAATCGGGCCACGCTCGGATCGGAAGCCGACAGATGACTCCACTGTCTCGGTCGCCACCGGGCGGCCCCTCTCGTTCGTTCGACTAACCATCTCGGTCGAACGTATCGCGGGCTCAGCTATTCCCGCACGGAAATATTTCCTGCTGTGGCGAACTCGGCAGCAGTCTCCCGCGCGGTCGACTTCCTGGCGACCGGCAGATTGTTGCTTGCACTCGGTCATCTGCGACGGGAAGTCAGGCGCATAGTCCCAGTGGTGATCGCAACCGCTTATCCAAGTGCGGGGCGCCACTGCGACGCGACGACCCCGCGTGTCCCGGGGCGAAGTCAGCGAGATTTCGAGTAGTCGCTACTCGTGTTCGGTTCGCGTGCGCCCAATAGCTTGGGGATCGCTGATCGGTAGCTCGGATCGGTAGATGTGGTGAGGAGGCTGCTATGGACCCCGAGGAACTGTTGGCGAAAGTCGCGGAGCTGCTGTGGGGGCTGGCGCAGGGGGCGGTGACCCCACTCGCCAACGCTCTCGACTTGCCGGTGCTCGCCGGGGAGACCGACCCCGCGCTGAGCGGCAAGTTACTCGAGCCGCTGGCGAACCTGCCCGATCAGCACAGTCTGCTGAAGCTGGTGCACGACTTGGTCGGCAATATCAGCGACGCCGGATCACCGCTGCGTGCTCATGGCTGGAAGCGGTCCGACGGGACTCGCGGGCTCGCCTTCGTGCTCACCAAGAACGGCTCTCGTGGGGTGCTCGCGGTGTCCCCAGGCCCGGTCATCGATCTGGTCGTCACCCCCAACGCGGTACTCGACCATTCGGTGATCGGCGCGGAGTGGGATCTGACCGTGTCGGTCCGGACCGAGAACGCGTGGACCGCGACGTTCACCCCGGGCGGCGCGGCGGCGGCGCCCGCGGGCACCGTCGCCATCACCGTCGGCAAGAAAGCACTTGCTGTTGTTGGACCGGGCGGACTCGGGATCTCGACGCAGCGCATCTCGGCAACCCTGGCCGCGTCCCCGGCCACCCCGGCACGCGTCGACATCAATGTCGAAAAGTTCACGGCCAGACTGCTGCCCGCCATCCTGGCCGGGTTGCTGGGCGGCAGCGGCGCGGAGACCTCACCGACCGATCTCACCCTGGCAATGAGCCGGACCGAAGGTCTGCGCTTCGCGGAAGGTCGCGTGCGCGTCGAGCGCAGGATCAACCTCCAGCTGCCGGGCATCTCGGTGCGCAATTTCGCGGTCGAAATCGGGATGGTGGACGGCAAGTTCGTGCTGCGGCCGAGCGTGTCGGTGTTGGCGAAGCCGCCCGCGCTGCCGATGAGCGCGAGCCTGGACGAGGTGGGTATCGGCATTCCGATCCTCCTGCCCGACCGGATCGGCATCGGTACCGACATCCTGGCTGACCTCCCGGCCGGCATGGGCGTCGACATGTTGCTCGGACCGGTATCCGGCGGCGGCTTCTTCAAGAGGCGCGGCCCGGACGCCTATGCGGGCGGACTCGACGTCACTCTCGGCGTACTGCATGTGACGGCCTTCGGACTGCTGCAACTACCGGGAAACAACAACAATCCGCCGCTGTCGTTGCTCGTCCTGCTGGGCGCCGAATTCCCTTACCCCGGTATCCAGTTGGGTTTCGGTTTCGCGATCGACGCGGTCGGCGGACTGGTCGGCATCAACCGGCGCGCCGACACCGATCATCTGCGCGGACTGGTCAGCGAGGGCAACGCCGATCGAATCCTCTTCCCCGGCGATGCGATTGCCCGAGCAGACGAGATCGTCGGCTCGTTGGAATCCTGCTTCCCGGTCGCTCCCGGGCGATTCATTGTCGGCCCGATGGTCCGGATCAATTGGGGCGGCCGGATGGTCAGCGTCGCCGTCGCGGTGATTCTCGAACTGCCGGACCCGGGTCGGGCGCTGCTGCTCGGGCGAGCGCTGATCGCGCTGCCGGATCCGGCGGTGCCGCTGATCCGTTTGCAGGCCGGCGTGTACGGCAAGATCGTCCCCGCGGTTCCGGAGGTCGAGATCCAGGTCTCGCTCGCCGGGTCCTGGATCGTCGGGATTCCGGTGACCGGTGACATCTATCTGCTGTTCCGCGGCGGCGACAACGCGGTATTCGTGTTGTCCGCGGGCGGTTTCCACCCCAAATACACCCGCCCACCCGGTGTCCCGCAGCTGGCTCGGCTGTCGATGGACCTCGGCGGCGGCGTGCTGGGGCTCCGCGCGGAGTCCTACCTGGCCCTGACGTCCAACTCACTGCAGTTCGGCGCGCAACTCCACCTCGACGCGACGGTCGCCGAGTGTGGGCTGGAGGGCTGGCTCGGCCTCGACGCGCTGTTCGTGTGGGAGCCGACCCTGGCATTCCAAGCGCATGTTTACGCGGGTGTCGCGGTCCTCGCGTTCGGTGAGCGACTGGCCGGCATCGGGTTGGACTTCACACTGGAGGGCCCGGCGCCGTGGCATGCCTACGGCAAGGGCAGCATCGAGGTGTTGTTCTGGGAGGTGTCGCTCGATTTCGATGTCCGGTGGGGCGATCCGGCGCCGCTCGCGCAATCGACCGAGGACATCTTCGACCATGTCGCCAAGGCGGTCGGCCAACGGGACGCGTGGGCGGTGGAGCGGCGGGCCGCGCAACGCGCCGGCATCAAGTTCACCGAGACAGCGAAGCAGGACCTCGCGAAAGGGATCGTCGCGCAAGCTGATTCGTCATTGCAGGTCAGTCAGTCGGTCGTGCCGCTCGGCATCGCGATCAATCGATTCCACCGACGCGGCGTGCCCGCGCAGACCTGGCAGATCACCTCGGCCCATCTCGATCCCGAGATAGAGCTGCCGCGGACCATTCCCGTTCCCGAGCAGTTCGTGCCCGGCGAGTACTTCGCGATGAGCGATGACGAACAACTCGGCCGTGGCGCGTTCGAGCAGCACACCGGCGGTTTCGCGCTGTCGAACACCGCTGCTGTCAAGCCCGGGCCTGCGCATGTGATGGACGACAGATACGAGACCGGCTACAAGGTGGAACCCGGTTGGTTCCCAGCCCCGCCCGCACCACGAATCATCCTGCGCCTGCGCGGCAACTTCCTCGCGGAGACTTTCGCGCGCACGATCACCGCCGCCGAACGAGTAGACCGGTGGCGGCTCGCGCAGCGCCCGTTCGAGAATCTGGTTCCCAAGGTGGTGATCAACCGATGAGTCGTCGTTGGTTCGTATCGACAGTCGAGATCGGCGCGGCCGCTGTCGCGCGGACGACGAAGAATGCGCGGCCGAGCTTCACTCCAACGGTCGAGGTGGGCCGGTCGGTCAAGGACCAGCCGCCGGAGCAGCCACGCACGTTCCCGGGCCCCGCCCTGCAGTTACTCGGCCCCGGGGACACAGTGGGATTCGAGCCGTCGATGGTGGTCCGACGTGAGCCGCCGCCCGGCGCACTCGACGGCGCCGCCGACTATCTCGCGCTGATCGAATTCGCCGACGCGACACTGCCCTGGCTGTTCAGTATTCCGGGACCGGTGAAAAGGCCCTGGCTGGCGCTGCTCGTGCTGGCCGCCGAGGAAGGACGGCCCGCGCAGAGCAGTCCGCTGTGGTCGGTCAACGTGCCCGCCTCCGCACTGCCCGACCTCGCCGATGCCGCATCTTGGGTGCATGTCGAGGCGCGCGTGGAAGGCGACGGACCGCCCAACGACGCCGTCGACCGGGACTATCGAACCGGGCTCGACACCGTCATCTCCCGGCTGATCTGCCCGCGACGGCTCGCGGCAGGCAAGAATTGGATCGCGTGCGTGGTGCCGACCACGAAAGCCGGTCGCGCCGCGGGGTTGGGCATGGAGGTCCCCGCCGACGGCGCGGCACAGGCCTGGTCGCCAGGGCAGCAAGGCGGGGTCAAGCTACCGGTCTATGACTGGTGGGAATTCAGTACGGGGGAGGAGGGCACATTCGAGGACCTGGCCAGAAAGATCGATCCGGTCGTCGCGTCGACATTGCCCGGCTTCGGGTCCCGCCCGATCGACGTGCACCAGCCGTGGCCGCACGAGCAGCCCCCGGCGGGCGCACCCGCCGAGGTCACCGTGAAGGTGCAAGGCGCGCTGCGTCTTCCGGGATCGGAGACACACGACGAACAGTGGTCCGATCCAGCGAGCATGCAGCGCTACCGAGACCTCATCAAGGAGCGGGTCGACGCGCCCGCAGGCCGCAAAGGCCGGGTCGGAGTGCCCCCCGACCGTGACGAAAAGGCCGTCGCGCCACCGCTGTACGGCAGCCACCACACCGGGGATCAGACATTGCCTGCCACCGGTTGGGTGCGCACGCTGAACACTCAGGTGCAGTTCCGCGTCGCGGCTGCGCTCGGTGCACGCTACGTCCAGCTGGAACAGGAATTCCTGATGGCACGGGCCTGGGAACAGGTCGGCGCCGTCAACGAGGCGAATCGGCTGCTCGCGGCCACCGAATTGGCCGAGCAGACCGGCACGGGCGCGCAAGACAAACACCTCGCGACGATGGCGCCCGCGCCATTCACCGGCCTTGCCGACATGCTGCGCACAAAAGTCCGAGTGGCCGAACAGGGTTCGCTCGAGCAGGTGCTCGCCGATTCGGCGGTCCCCAACGGCTCCGGATCCACCGCGTTCGTCCGACTCACCCGCCCACACGGCGCGTTGGCACGACGCTGCGCACGTGCCGCGGGGTCCTCAGCAGCGGAAATGCCGACAGGCTCGGTCCTCACCACCGCGGCAGGCGGCACCGAGGTGGTGCCCGCCAAACCGGCGCTGTGGTTCGCCGCCATCTCCGACGCGGTCGGGCCGATGGCGGCGACAAGCGTCGCGCGCGACCCGTCCTCGTTGTTCGCCGCACAGACCTTGGTCGGCCTGGTCGGCGCCCAACAGGAATCGTTCACCGCCCGTGCGGCATTCGGCGGTGCGGACGCCGCGCGGCAACTCGCTGACGTCGGCACCTCGATGTCGGAGACGATGGCGGGCGGCGCACTCCCGGTGCCGCGTCCGATGCAGTTGCGCGGCCTGCGCCGATCGGTGCTCGCCGAGAGCCTGGCGACCCAGACGCCCACCGAATTCCGGGTGAGCATGGGTATCGAGGCGATCGCGAGCAGTGTGCGGACGGTCATCCGGCCGCTGCCGCTGCAGCTCGAGCGGATGAAAGAGATCATCCCGACGGCGTCGGTCACGGCCCGCGCGGACACCGATCGGAGACCGCTGCGCCAGATCATGGCGCACCCCGAATTCGGATTCCCCATTGCCGCGGAGATTCTCGCTCGCTGGCCCGAGTGGGCCGTCCCGGGAATCACCACCTTCCCCGACAACAGCGCGACCCTGCTGGAAATCAACTCGGGGTTCGTCGAATCACTACTCGTCGGCCTCAACCAGGAGTTCAATCGAGAGCTGCGCTGGCGCGAATTCCCGACCGACGAAGCGGGAACACCGTTTTCCCGCTTCTGGCCCCCCGGCGGTGTGCAACCCCAGTACGGCGAAATCGCGCTGTGGGACCCCAACGTCCCGCTCGGTGAACACAGTGCCGAAGGTGCGAAGGATTTGCTGGTACTCCTGGTGCGCGGCGAAGTGCTGCGGCGCTACCCCGGCACAGTGGTGCTTGCCGCGAAGTCGGTGGAAAAGAAGGTCGAAAGCGACCAGGTGCAATGGCAGGAGCCGAAGTTCGTGCTGCCGGTGGACGAGCGGACGAACCTGTACTGCTTCGACCTCGACGAGCCGACCGTCCGCGCCCAGAAATGGATGTTCGTGGTGCGCGAACCGATGCGCGGCGCGCAGTTCGGATTCGATCAGTCCTCGACCAACCCGTACCAGCACTGGTATGACCTCGGCTGGCCAGAGGTGCCGCTCACCAACGGCTTTGTGCGGCGGCTCGGCGGCGGGGCGCCACCCACGCCGCAGCAGCCGGATCCCGCGACCTGGCAGAGTGCGGACCCCGCCGACTTCGCCCGGATCATCTTCCAACGGCCATTCCAGCTGGCCTTCTCGCCGAACACGATGCTCGGCACGGTGTGACACGACAGGAGTAGCCATGGCCAGGACTCACACGGTGGTCGCACACGACACACTGTTCCGGTTGGCCCAGCAGTTCTACGGCAACGGTGAGCTGTTCCCGGTGATCGCGGCGGCGAATGAAATCATCAACCCGAACCTCATCGCCGTCGGCCAGACGCTGATCATTCCCGATATCATCAAGACGCACACCGCCGTGGCCGGTGACACCTTGTTCGGGCTGGCGCAACACTTCTACGGCAACGGTGAGCTCTTCCCGATCATCGCCGCGGCCAACCGGGTCGAGGACCCCGACCACATTGCGGTCGGTCAAGTGCTGGTCATCCCCGAACTCACCGGACAACGCCGCCCACCGATGATCCCCGGGACTGCGAGGACCCACGTCGTCGTTGCCGGCGACACCCTGTTCGGGCTGGCGCAACGCTTCTACGGCAAGGGTGAGCTGTTCCCGGTCATCGCCGCCGCCAACGCAATCGCCGACCCCAAGAAGCTCGCCATCGGGCGACGGCTGGTCATTCCACCCGTCACCAGGACCTACCGTGTCGTCAAGGACGACACGCTGTTCGGGCTGGCGCAACGCTTCTACGGCAAGGGTGAGCTGTTTCCGATCATCGCGGTCGCCAACGCCATCCCGAACCCTGCTCTGATCTTCCCCGGCCAACTGCTGATCATTCCCGACATCGCCACCGGTCCGGTCACTCCCGACGTCAGCCCGTTCATGCTGCGGCGCACCCTGGATATGGTCCGGCTCGAGCACGACAACAAATTGGCGCTGGCCGACGACAAGGAATTCGAGCTCGGCCGGGTACGGGCATGGGTGGCCAGCAATCCGCCCCCCACCGAGGTACCACACGGCAATACGCCACAGACGGTACTGAGGCCGGTGGAGCAGGCGCAGGCGGCCAGGCGCGCCGAATTGGACCAGTTGCGCGCCAGGCTGGACGAGACCACCGAAAACCTTGCCGCAGAGCTTGATTCGGGTGCACCGCTGTTCGGCGAGCACAGCGCAGAGCCGATCGCATTGCTGCCCGTGCGCATCGAGACGAAATGGACCGCCGACAAACGCAGCATCAAAGTGCGCGTCTACCCCGACGACATCCACATCGATGGCTTCGACCCCGCACTTACCCCTGGCGAATTCGCCGCGGCGCGCAAGTACTGGCAGAACCCAGGGGACGAAGCCTGGCATACCCTGCTCGAGACCCTCAGCCCGAATCGCGCAGCCTGGGCGACCAGGGTGTCGCGTCCCGGTGTGCCCGACCCCGCACTGCGCGATCCACGTAAGCGACGTGCCCCCGAAGTGACCACCATGCCCGCGCATTGGCGCTTCCTGGGCCTGGTCGGCGGCCTGGTGGTGGTCGACGAAGTCGGCGCCGACATCCCCGACCCCTTGCCACTGGGTTTGCTCGCCGCCGACGAAGCCGCACCCGATCGTCGGCATGCCACCTGGGCCATCGATTTCGACGACGCAGTGCACGAGGGCATGGCCATCGTGCTGAGGCTGCCCGCCGAGGTGGACCATCTCGACGAACTCTTCGTCATCGGCGTGAGCCAACGCGCGCCCGCCGCGGCCGCTGACCGGTTGCGCACGACATTGCATGGTCACGCGTACACCGATGGCCTCGCCTTCCTCCCGCCGGGCACACCGACCAACAACACGCCGCAGAGCCGAACCTCGTGGTCGTCGCGTCCCGATGGCACACCGCCGGGACCGACCCCCCCGCGCGAACCCGACATCGCCCCGCGCACCCACCGCGTGGTGGCGAACGACACGCTGTTCGGACTGGCGAAACGCTTCTACGGCGACGGCGAACTGTTCCCCCTCATCGCCGCCGCCAACCGGATCTCCAATCCGCATCTGATCGAAAAGGGCCAGCTGCTGGTGATTCCCGCCAAACCCGGTGAACCCGAACCGAGTCCGACCGATGCCGACCGGATGGCTCGTGCACTCGGACTGGCCGACGCCGGATTCCTCACCGAATGCCGGGGCGCGGAGCACACCGGTGATGCCGCGGCAGAGACTTTGGCGATCCTGGCCTGGTGGGGTCTGGCCTTCAAGATGGTCGAAGACCAAGGGCTGTTCGGCACGCCGGAAGAAGTCTCGCGACTCGGACTCTGGCTGACCATCAGAGATCACATGGCCGAATTCGTCCGCAGCCGTGGACCTTTGCCGACCATCCGCGTCGGACGGCAGCCCTACGGTGTGCTTCCGGTGTCGACGGTCGACGAGTGGACGAGCGACCGTCCCGACGACGCGGCCTCGCTGATGCTGCCCTGGCTGTTGCGGCTACGGCATCACTGGCGCGCCGCACTGGTCTCCGGCTGGATTCCGCGAGTGACCGATGGTCTGCCTGCCGACCAGGTCGCGGCGGACATCCTGTGCCGTCTCCCGGTGTCGAACGATCTCGTGATCCGCCGCGTACTGTCCCCGAACGGTGGCCGGGAGAAGTTCGACAAGCTGAGTTTGCGTTCCCCCGGGCCTGCCGTGGCTGTCGGTGGCATTCTTTCCGGACTGCGCTGGGCGCAGCCTACCGAGGATGTCAGCAATCTCGCGTGGGTGTCCGATGCCGAGCCGCCGGACTACGCCAAGGTCGCCGAGCGCCTCGCGCCCAACGCGGCGAAATACCCTGAGCTGTTCGCGAACAGCCGCGACCAGCTGCAGGATGCCATCGACGTGCTGACCGGCCGAATCACCCACGAGCAGTATCTCGAGCGGTGGCCGCTGACCATCGACGGCGTCTCACCCGATCGGCGTGCGACGATCTTCGGCACGGTCGGTTTCGCCGATGAGTCCGGATCGCCGACCGACTTCCTTCCCTGGCTGGTGAGCAGCGGCAGCGACGCGCCCTTCGGTCAGGAGGGACCCGATCTGGCGAAGTCGGCATTGTCGATACCGGCGACGGTGGACCGGCTGTTGTCGCAGCTGATCATGGCCCCCCTCACGCCGAAGACCGAACTCGATGCGATCCGCGACTTCGGCCGCCAGGGCCTGCCCGCCGCAGGCAAACTGCTCGCGGGTTTGGCGGCGCTGTCCCGGGTCGCGCCGCAGGACTTTCTGCCGCTGTTGTTCGAATTGTTCGACGTCACCGCACACCGTCTCGATGCCTGGGTAACTTCGTTGGCTACGCAGCGGCTGAGCCGAACACGTGCCGAGGGTGTGTCCGGGATACGTCTCGGTGGATACGGCTGGGTGGAGAATCTACGTCCGGGCACGGTGCAGGAGTCCGACGGCTATATCCATGCGCCGTCGCTGCATCACGCGGCGACTGCTGCGGTGCTGCGTTCGGGATTCACTTCTCACAAGGGCGATTCCACGCTCGCCGTCGACCTGACGTCACGACGGGCGCGCGTTGCCCGGTGGCTGCTCGGCGGTGTGCGGCGCGGCCAGACCCTCGGCGCCCTGCTCGGGTACCGATTCGAGCGGGCGCTGCACGATGCGAACCTCGATTCCCAGAAAGCGCGTTACCGCAAGCTGTTTCCGTTGCCGGTGGTACCGGAACCCGCGGATGGCAATCCGCCGTCCGATCTCTGGAAGCGCAGTTCCGAGGCCATCGCCGCGGCGAATGTCGTAGACGGTATGCAGTTGGCCCGTGCGCATGCCAAAGGTGCGGTGCCCGCTCTACTGGTCGAGCACGGTTTGCTGTTCGAGCAGAGGGAGAAGGTCGAACCCATCCTCGACGATATGGTCGACGCTCTCGACGCTGTCGGTGACCTGGTGCTCGCCGAGAGCGTGCATCAGCTCGTCGGCGGCAACCCCATGCGCGCCGGGCTCGCCGCCGACACCCTCGGGCGCGGCGAGGACGTGCCCGACCGGTTCGACGTGCTGCGCACCCCACATCGTGGACGCGCGGTGACCCATCGGCTCGCGGCGGTGCTGCCGCCTGATCCGCCGCGCGAGCCCGGCTGGGGCACGGACGCTTTCGCCGAGCTGGAGCCACGGGTCGAGGCGTGGGTGGGGGGCCTGCTCGGGCCGGCCGCAGGGTGGAAGCTGTCCGGAAAGCTGACGCTGGGAGAGCAGTCGCAGCCGTTCACGACCACCGCCGACGCACTCGGGCTCAGCGCACTCGGATTCGTGCTCGATGTCGCTGTCAGCGGGCAGCGCCGGATCACCGCACGGCTTGCGCAGCAGCACGGAATCTCCGGCGCGGTAGCCGAATTCGACGGCGTTTTCGCCGAGGTGCGTGCCATCACCGAGCGGATCAACCGGTTGCTCGGCGGTGCGTCCGCCCTGCTGCCGAGGCATATCGTCGGTGAGCAGGCGAAGGTCCGGGAACCGGATCTGGCCGAGGTACGCGATCGGGTCGCCAGCTTCCTCACCGCCGTCGACACCGTCGAGCAGCGCAGTTCACTCGGCATCGAGGCGCAACTGCCGCAACGACTCGTCGCATTGTCCAGGGACGCAACCACTCCTGGCTGGCTCACAGCGGTGACGCTCGCGCTGGCCGACTTCCTCGGCACCAACATTCCGCTCACCGCCGAGCTTTCCGGGCTGGCACTGCCGCAGCCTGCGGCAACGGGATCCACTGTGGCGGACTGGGTTCTGCGCTTCGCCGCGCTTCGCCCGACCACCCGCACCTGGCACGAGACCCTGCTGCTGGCCGGTGTGCGGGCCGGGCGACCATGCCCGCTTGCCGCGTCTCAGCTGCCCGGCGACGGCGCTTGGATCGGCGGCAGGTTCGACCCGTTGCAGCGCCCGCCGGCCCGGCAGCACCTGGTTCGGCACACCCCCTTCGACCTGCCGGCCGGGCAGCCGTTGACCGGCATGGTGTTCGACGAATGGGTGGAGGTGCTGCCCGGCTCGGACGCGCTGGCGGCCACCAAGGTCGGCCCCGACGCGGTGCCAGTGGAATCGGAGTTGACCGGAGTGTCGTTCCACTTCGACCGGCCGGATGCCAAAGCACCACAGGCGATCCTGCTCGCGGTACCACCCAACCCGAAACGCGGCTGGACCGCCGACGGTCTGGCCCTCGTCGTTCGTGACACGCTCGAGCTGGCCAAGCTGCGCGCCGTCGACATCGGCGATCTGCCGTTGCTCGACGACATTCTGCCCGCCGTGCGTGTCGACGGACTCGGGCAACTGCACGGATCGATGATCAGCGATTTCTGGCGCACCCTGGCAGAGGAGTGAACGATGCCGCGAAAAATGGTCGACATCCTCGGGAACCCGAAGTTCCGTCTCGACGATCGCTACCGGCTGGAGCCGTTGCCGCGCAGCAATGAGGTCGCCTCCGGCCTCACCGCCCGCGTGCACGACCCCGCCTGGGCGTTGACGAGGCAATGGCAGTTCGGCGAATTCGCCGGACAGGACGCCGGATCCCCGGTGCTGGTGGAACTGTCCGGGCACAGCACTGTCATCTCCGCGTGGCGGCCGGCGGGCCGTACGGGGGAACTTGCGGTCGACCGCTCCTGGGTGCCCTATGACCCGAAATCGGGACCCCTGGACGGGATGGTCGAATCCGAGGACATCGCGGCCCCGGACGAGTTGACCAGAATCGAAGGCGGCGCCCATTTCCTGCGGATGCTCGATGAAAAGGGGCTACGGGCACGCACGCCGGATGTGCTCGCCGCTTACGGTTTCGAACATCCCCCGACCGGACCGTCGAACCTGGTGACACTACTCGCGCCGAAAGTGCCCGACGCCGAACGGCTGGTGGCCGATTTCACCGACGGTGCGCCCGTCGTCGCGGGGCTCGGTTCCGTCCCTGCCGACTGGCTGCTCTGGTGGCGCGGCCTGTTCCCCGCCGCAGCGCCGGACACCTTCGACCCGCACCGCTTCGAACATCGCGTCGATATGTCCTTCGGCGACAAGGTCTTCCATTCCGAAGAGTACCTCGGCGACGGTCTGGACTGGTTCACCGTCGACCTCGATCCGACCGCGACACCCGCGCCGATGACACCGGCCGCGGTGCACATGTTCACGAGGGAGGCGATCCCCTCGACCGTCCGATACGGCGGCATTCCCGCGGACCGGTTCTGGGAGATGGAAGACGCGCAGATCGATCTCGGCTCGACCGACGTCGAGAAGCTCGACACCGGCAGGCTGCTGTTGATCGCGTTCGCGGAGGTGTACGGCAACGACCGGTTCCTGCTTCCGCTGGAGGTCCCCGCAGGCTCGCTCACTGTGCTGGACACACTCGTCGTCTCGGATTCGTTCGGCGGCAAACACGAAATCACCCGTGCCGGACGCGAAAACGAGGGCTGGAATATGTTCACGGTCACCGGCACCGACGACGGTTTGCTTGTCATGCCGTCCGAACGCGGCGCTGTCGGCGAACCGTTGGAGACCGTCGCACTGTTGCGCGACGAACTCGCCAACCTCGCATGGGCGGTCGAGAAGTCCTTCACCGATCTGCAGGGCGACCGTGTCGACCGCCGTGAACGGTGGCTGCGGATCGCGCCGGAGAGCCCGCCGCCGCGTGACATCGGTTCTTACGCGGTGCAAACCATCGTCCCGGACTATTGGCTGCCGCTGGTCCCGCATGCCGTGACCCTCGACCAGATCCGTTTCGCGCTGGTGCCACTACAGCAGCCGGGGTTCACTTCCGAGCCGCACGGCAGGCTGCTGCACACCGATGACTGGGTGCACGAAGAGGAGGTCCCGCGCGACGGCGCACTGGTGACTCGCCGCCCGGTACTGGCTCGCTGGTTCGACGGTTCCTGGCACTCGTGGGTCCGCAGACAGAAGAACCCCGGTAGCGGTGAAGGCTCCAGCGGGCTGCACTTCGATATCGTCCGGCCGTCGGAGCCGTGGCCGTGAGCCGGCGGCGGGTGCCACAGTTGCCGAGCCGCTGCCGATATCCAGATCGGCCACGGCGTCCCCGCCTCCCGTGGGTATATGGACCACGACGCGGAATCGACCATCGACAACGCCGACAACTCGGCGAGGATCATTCGCGACATCGGTGCTGTCGACGCGGTAGTGGTGACCTCGGCCAACCATGTCGCCCGCGCGGTCCGCGATTTTGCCGAGGCGGGTGTGCATGTGCTCGGCATCTGATAACTCGGGCCTGGCCGGCCGGGACCACCCGCGGAACACTAGCCGGAAGGGGCTCCGTCCGATACCCGGGGCAGCTGAAGCAGGCCGCGTGCCACGAGTTCGAGCACTTGCCCGAGCGCGAAGTCGATGTCTGCCTTCGTGGTGGGCAGAGGGCCGTCAATCAGCAGACTGGCGAGGCCGTGAATGGCCGACCAGGCGGCGATGGCGGCCCCCGGCCTGCGGCGCGGGTCCAGCAGACCGGCTGACTGCACCTCATCGAGAACCTGATTGAGGACGTCGAATGGTTCGGCGCCGCGGGTCTGCGGTTCCACCTCATCGGTGGTCGACGGGTCGTGCTGGTAGTCGCTGCCGGGCGTGGGGTGCGAATCGAAGGCGGTGCGAAACAACCCGGGCTCGGTCAGCGCGAAGTCGACGTACGCGGTGCCGACCGCTCCAAGTCGGCTGACAGGGTCGGCGGCGTCGTCTATGTGGTGGCGCATTCGTGAGGCCAGTTCGCTTCGGGCTTGGCGGGACACCTCTGCGAGCAGTGCTTCGCGGTCGGCGAAGTGGCGATAGGCGGCCGAATGTGAGACCCCGGCCGCGCGGGCTGCCTCCCGGAGAATCACTCGATCGGGTCCCCCCTCCCGCGCCAGCACAATTCCGGCGTCGACCAGCGCGGCCCGCAACGAGCCATGGTGATAGGGCCGGTGGCGATCCGCAGACGCGGCGGCTGGGGTCATAACGTCAAGGATCGCATATCCACCCCCCAGTGTTGACGACGGTCACATCCATGGGCTCGGCGAAGCGTGACCAGTGGCTACAAGGCTGGTCGCGGTGTAGCGATCAGGCCAGGTGGGGCGACAACATCCATGTTGACAGCGGTCACATAGAGTCGCATACTGCAAATGTGACCGACGGAAACATTCCGTCCATTCGTCGCAGCGACTGGGAACTGAAAGGACTTTCAATGACTAACCAACGTGTGCTTGTCACTGGGGCCACAGGCAGGGTTGGCAGTGCGGTGGCCACCCAGCTATTGGAACGGGGTGTCGCGACCAGGGTGATGGTGCACCGCAGCGACGCACGCAGTGCGCGTCTCGCGGCCATGGGCGCGGAGATTGTCATCGCCGACATGTTCGACTTCATGCAGATCCGGGCCGCGATGGATGGTGTCGACCGGTTGTATTTCAACGCCCCGTACCACCCCCATGTGCTCGACAGCGCCGTTGCGTTCGCGGTGGCGGCACGTCGGGCGGGGGTGCAAGCGATCGTGGCGATGGGGCAGTGGCTGGCAAGCCCTGAGCATCCGTCCCTGATGACCCGGCAGATGTGGTTCAACGACAAACTGTTCGAGTTGTTGCCGGATACCGCCCACATTGCCATTGATCCCGGCTTTTTCGCCGACAACTATCTCCTTGGGATGATGCCGGTCGCGGCTCAGTTCGGAATCCTGCCAATGCCGACCGGCGCGGGGCGCAATGCGCCTCCGTCCAACGAGGACATCGCTCGAGTGGTGGTGGGCGCCCTGCTCGACCCGCATCGTCACGACGGCAAGGCTTATCGTCCGACGGGGCCGAGGCTGCTGTCCGGGGCAGATATCGCCGATGCGATGGGAGAGGCGCTGGGCCGCCCCGTACGTCATGTCGATGTTCCTGCGAAGGTGTTCATGAAAGCTGTCCGCGCAAACGCGAGGCGGCTTCGAACAGACATGTTCTTCGAGTCCTGCCTACGCAACTATCTTCCCGAAACACCCCTGGGAACATGGGAGGTCGGCGGTCCTACCACGCACGTTCGCGATGTGGCCGGAGTGGAACCCGAAGACTTCCTCACGATCGCCCGCCGCTATGCCGCCGCGCCCGAATGTCGGCGTACCGCCGGCAATTTCGTCCGCTCACTAGCGGGTGCCATCCGGATCGCGATGGTGCCGATGCATCGCCTCGGCAAGTTCGACCATATGCAGCAGCACCCGCAGCCCGCCCATCCGCGGTTCTCCGGCGAGTCCGCCTTCTGGCAGCACGAACACCCCGCCGCCGACGACCGACGCGACGATCCGCTCGCGGCGACCGATACAGATTCAGCGCGGGTGTAGCGGTGGTTCTTTCATGACGGCGTCTCCGTACGAGACCGGTGTCGCCCGTGCCTCCATTGAACGGGCGCTCATCGCCGCAGGAAAGGATCTCGAGCACCTCGTGCCGGCAGATCTCGGGATGCTGGAGGATTTCCACACCATCGGTCGGATAGCCACCAGCCAACTGGTCGACCTGCTCGATATTGCTGCCGGCACCGAGGTACTCGACGCCGGCACCGGTATAGGAGGCACCGCGCGGTATCTCGCCGACCGCCTGCGGTGCAAGGTCACTGCGGTCGATCTGGCCGAGGAATGCGGGGAGAAGTCTTCGGCGTAGGAGGCGGTCCACGCGTGCATGTTTGATGCGCGGATAGTTGACGCGAGGAATAATGTGGGGTAAATATTTGTGCCAGCAATAGTCCTCATGTCAACTAAATGGAGATCAGATGTACGCGATCACTCAAGACCGGTTCGGTGGGCCCGAGCTGCTGTATCGGACCGAGGTCGAGCGGCCGCAGCCCGGTTCCGGCGAGGTGCTGGTTCGGGTGCGGGCGGCGGGGGTGAACCCGGTGGACTCGGCGGTTCGGGCCGGGTATTTCCCGCTGTTTCCCGCGCCGCCGTTCGCGCTGGGCTGGGATGTTGCGGGTGTTGTGGAGGCGGTGGGTCCGGGGGTGACGCAGTTCGAGGTCGGTGCGGAGGTTTTCGGGATGCCGCTGTTCCCGAAGGCAGCGGGTGCGTACGCGGAGTATCTGGTGGCGCCCGCTGCTGAGCTGGCGCTCAAGCCTGCGGCCCTGTCGATGTCGGAGGCGGGCGCGTTGCCGCTGGCCGGGCTGACTGCGTGGCAGGGCTTGGTCGGGCTTGCCGGGATCGAGGCCGGGCAGCGCGTATTGATCCATGCCGCGGCCGGCGGGGTCGGGCATCTGGCGGTGCAGGTTGCCAAGGCTCGCGGCGCGCACGTTGTCGGCACCGCGCGGGCCGAGAATCACGCCTTCCTGACCGGGTTGGGTGCCGACGAGCTGATCGATTACACCGCAACCGATTTCGCCGCCGCGATCGATCCGGTGGATGTGGTATTCGACCTGGTCGGCGGCGAGTACGCACCGCGCTCCCTCGGTGCGTTGAAGCCGGGGGGTCTGCTGGTCACCACGGTCGGTCACAATCCTGGGTTGACCTCGACCGAAGCCGAGCGGCACGGTGTCCGCTTCGAGACCGTGTTCGTCCATCCGTCGGCGGCGGATCTGACCGACCTCGCCGGTCTCGCCGAAACCGGTGCGCTGCGCGTCCACATCGAGCGGGAGTTCGACCTCGCCGACGCCGCCGAGGCGCACGCGTCGACCGGAAGTGCGAAGGGCAAAACTGTTCTTATCCCGTGAGGGTCAGCCGTTCATGTCGACGTCGTCGAAGAGGTTGAGCATGTGGTCGAGAACCTCGAGGCAGGAGGAGATGTCGGCGTCGGTGAGGCCGCCGCCGGTCCGGCGTAGGAGGGCGTGTTCGCGCATGGTTGCGGCAGTGATGGCCGAGGTGCCCGCTGGGGTCAGCGCTATCAATGAGGAGCGCTGATGCAGGGGGTTCGGCTGGAACTCGACCAGGTCGGCGGCCGCCGCGTCGTTGACCATGCGCTGGACGAACTGGCGGCTCAGGGACTGGGCGCGGCCCATATCCGGGACGGTCATCGGGCCGTGCTCGCGCAGCAGGTCGAGGATGGCGCGGATGCCGACCGAAAGTCCCTGGGGCGCAGCGTCTTGCTCGATCTTCCGGTAGACCCTGCGGTGCAACGTGCCGACGCGGGTGAAGACCTCCATCAGTCGGGAGGCTAGTTCGTCGGGTGGCAACGGCGGCTCGGTCACCCGGTCATTATGACACCTTAGTTGTCAAAGTGCGATCAATATGACACCTTGGTTGTCATGGATGAACTCTCACGCACGTTCGACAGCGGCGACGGACTCCTCGCCTATCGTGACGCCGGTGCGGGCCGACCGCTGGTGCTGTTGCACGCGGGTTTCGTCGACTCCACGATGTTCGACGCTCAACTGCCCGTCCTCGCTCGGCGCTACCGCGTGATCGCCCCGGACACTCGTGGGCACGGTGAATCCGCCAACGCGACACGACCTTTCCGGCAGACCGACGATCTGGCCGCGTTGCTGCGGCATCTCGATCTCGGGCCCGCGGTCCTGATCGGCGTATCAATGGGAGCCATGATCGCGGTCGACACCGCACTGGAACACCCCGATCTGGTGCGCGCCCTGGTCGTGAGCGGTCGTGCCATCGGTGAACCGGAGTATCGCGAACCGTGGTCGAAAGAACTCGACGCCACCCAGGCCCGTGCCATAGCGCACGGCGACATCGACACGTGGCTGACGGCGTTCGTACAGTGGGCGGCGGGCCCGTACCGCTCGCTCGACGAGATCGACGCCACGATGGTGTCGCGGATTCGGCAGATGGCGGCTCGGACACTCGCCAAACACGCTGCGTCCGAAACGGATCACCACATCCCGGTCGCCGCTGTCGCGGCTCGCGCGTCGACGATCGCGGTACCTGTCCTCGCCGCCGACGGCGCGTTCGATTCCCCCGACCTGATTGCGACAGTGGACCGCCTTCTCGCCGCCGTCCCCGGCAGCCGACGGGAAATCATCGCCGGCGCAGGTCATTTCCCCAACATGGAGCAACCCGCTGCCTACAACCGGATCATCGAGGATTTTGTCGGTGGTCTGCGGTAGTTCCGGTGGTTGCGAGTCCACTCTGTTCGACGGACGTCGGCCGACTGCCTATGTCCGGGTTGCCGGAATTGGGACATACGGTGCGCGGTTGGGAAATCGGCAACGTGTCCGGTTCGCAGGCATCGGTTCCCACGATGAGATATGCAACGAGGCAAGGGAATTCATCCTCCCACTCCAGGGCAAGCGCCTGCGAAACGGGCTTGTCGCGGGATACTGTGGACAACATGGGTACCTCGGAGACAGACCCGCATCCGCCAGTGGCTGTGTTCCGGGGAGTGCAGGACGGGGCAGCTGTCCCGAACCTGAACGCTCGCGTTCGGGGCGAGGCGCAACGGACCGCGATGACTTTGGCCGAGGTGCCGACTCATGCGGGTCCGGTCGAGCGCACCACAGCTATCCGGCGCGCCGCGGTCGCCGCCGGCGAGCTCGTCGGTGCGCTGTCGGAGGAGGCCGGGCCCGTTGTCGGTGCGGACTTGCCCGCCGAGTCGGTGAGCCAGTCGTTTTTTCGGGTCCGCGAGGTGGATCTGTCCGATCAGCAGGCGGCCCTACATGGTGTGCTGGTCATCCACCGGGGCCTGCGGGATCTGTGTAGTGCGCCGCTCTCGGGCGCGGACCTGGCGGTGGAGGTCGCCGGTATGGGGCAGGCCGTGCTCGACCTCACCGGTGCCGCAGCGTCCGACGGGGAGCCGGTTGGCCCGCTCTCCATTCCGGAGGCATCCGACGGCGTCTCGTTGGAGAGCGAGTGGACGGCGCGATGGCTTGTTGGGCATCAGGTCCACGTCCTGTTCAACATCTGCGCTGCGGTCGCCGTGACCGATGCCGCGCACCACCTACGCCACGGCGCGACCGCCGCCGCGCTGGAACGACTCGACCATGCCACCACCTACGTGCGCGGCTTTCCCGCGGCGATGATCCATGCCAGCACCATCCCGGTGGATTATTACCTGGCGACGGTGCGCCCGACCATGCAGCCTCCCGAGGTGGCGACGCCGTTGAGCGGACGGCAACACCGCGGCTACAAGACATTCCGTAGCGCGATGAAAGACCTGCTGAAGGTAGTGCCCGACTCCTACGAGCAGCTGGTGGCCCGCGATCCCGAACTCGCCGGCGCCAGGGACGCACTGCTGGAGGCCGACCTCGTGGACAGCGAACGCCATGTCACGCTTGCCTATTCGATGGTGCGGCTGCGCAGGTCCATCGCGCAATTGCCGACCGGCCCGGACAACGCCGTCGGTGAGCTCCGGCTGATGCGGCACCGGCGGGCCGCCCACTATGCTCCGCTGCTCCGATTCGGCGACCACTACATTGCTGACACGGTGTCGGGTCTGCGGCACGGCTGAGCAGTCGAGTTCGATTCGCCGCCTCGATATTTCCGAACAGGTGCCGAGAAAGCCTGTGTGTTGGATCAGGAGACATTGATGCACGAAATCGCCGATACCGCAGTCGTCGACGGCACCGACGTGACATTGGATCCCGCCGACTCGATCGAGGTCGACCAGCTGGCTCGAACGCTGTGCGGCGATCCTCGCAACCTGGTGGACGACCCGGAATGGGTGGCGCGTGCCCGGCACGCCTCGGATGAGCTGCCGGTATCGCTGCGCCGTAGCGTGCGCCGGTTCCGGCGATACTCCGGATCATCCGGGGTGCTGGTGGTCCACGGTCTGCCGGTCGACGAGGCAATGCTGCCCGCCACGCCCTCGGTGGCGGATTCGGTGCAGCGTGCGGCCACCGTCGCGGCCGCGGTGCTCACCATGGTTGCGTGCGGGCTCGGCGACCCCGTCGCATACCTGGCCGAGAAGTCCGGCGCCCTTGTGCAGGATGTCGTGCCCGTGCCCGGGCGGGAAACCTTCTCGGGCAATGCCGGTTCGGTGTTGCTGACCTTCCACAACGAGAACGCCTTTCACCAGCACGAGCCCGACTACGTGCTACTGCTGTGCCTGCGTGCCGACCATGACCGGGTCGCCGGTCTGCGCACCGCCTGCCTGCGCGAAGTGCTGCCGCTGCTGACGGCGGCGAGCCGGGAAACCTTGTTCGCACCCGAATTCGTCACCGCACCACCACCTTCCTTCGGTTCGGACAACCGAGCGCGTCCGCCGCAGCCGTTGCTGTTCGGCGCCGCCGACGACCCGGACATCCGGATGGCCACCATCGCGACCACGGCGCTGACGCCGCGGGCGGAAAGGGCGTTGGCCGAATTCGGCCGAGCCTGCGACACCGTCGCACGTACCACCAAGCTCATACCCGGCGACCTGGTCATTGTCGACAACCGGGTGACCGTCCACGGCCGCACCGCCTTTCGACCCCACTACGACGGAGCAGACCGCTGGGTGCAGCGAACCTTCGCCATCGCCGACCTTCGCCGCTCGCGCGACCACCGTCCGGACGACGGGTACGTCATCGCACGATAGTCACTCTGTCCCACCGCGCAACGGATCGGCTCGATCCGGAACCGAGACGCTCTCCCAGCCGACTACTCGAGTTCGGGGCCGCCGATGGGGCGGCGCGGCTGGGAGGAGAGCGGTAGTGCAGACACACCCGCACGTCCGTACGGACCGGGTGGCGGTGGCATCGGTGACCGGGGTGCTGACCGCGGCTATGGGTTTCTCGATGTTGCAGTTGTTCGTGCTGGGTGCGCTCGGTCCGCGGATTGTGCCGGACCTCGGGATGTCCTCGGCGATGCTGGGATTCACCACGACGGTCGGGTTCGGCACCGCTGCACTGCTCTCGCCGATCGCCGGTCGGGGGGTGGATCTACTCGGCCCACGACGGTGCCTCGGTGCCCTGCTCGGCATGGTCGCGTGCGCGCTCGCGTTGATCGCGTCCGCACCGGGATACGTGGTGCTGTTGCTGGCGGTTGGTCTCGGTGGTGCACCACAGGCATTGGCGAACCCTGCGACGAACAAGGCGATATTGGCGGCGATACCGGCACCGCGGCGCGCGGGGGTGACGGGTACCAAGCAATCGGGTGTCCAGCTCGGCGCGATCGCGGCGGGGCTGCCGCTGACCGCGCTTGCCGCCGTTGCGGGTTGGCGACCCGCTGTGTGGGTGGCCGCTGGTATCGCTGTGCTGACCGCTGTGTGGGTGTGGCGGATCTTGCCGGCCGATGCGCCACGGAATCAACAGGGCGCCACTGCCGACGCGGGTCACCGTGCGGCAGGTGTGGTGCGGTGGCTGGCCGTGTTCTCGGTGTTCCTCGGCGCGGGCATGGCCTCGATCAACACCTATCTCGCCCTGTTCGGGGAGCGACGGCTCGGACTCGGTGCCGCTGCCGCCGGAATGCTGGTAGCGGTGCTCGGTGTGGCCGGTATCGCAGGCCGCATCGGATGGGCGCGGCTGGCGGCCAAGCCGGGCGTAGCGGTGGTGCTGCCTGCGGGGTTGGCAGCCGGATCGGCGGCCGCCGCCGTGCTGCTGGCGGCCGCGCCGCAGGTGAACGGCCTGGTGTGGGTCGCAGTGATAGGGGTCGGTGTGTTCGGGATGGCGGGCAATGCGGTGTCGATGGTGCTCGTCATCCAACGCGCCGCACCCGGTCACGCCGGACGGGATTCGGCGTTGGTGTCGGCGGGCTTCTTTACCGGATTCGCCGTGGGGCCGCCGCTTTTCGGGCTACTGCTGCCGATGATCGGATATCGCGACGGATGGCTGACGGTGGCTGCGGAATTCGCGACGGCGGCCGGCGTCGCGGCGGCGTGGGCGCTGCGTGATAGAGGACAGCGGAGTCGGGCGTTGCAGGATCGAGCACTGCAGGATCGGACGACGCAAGACCGGACGCCGCAGGATCCAGCGCGGCAGGAACGGGCGCAGGCATGAGCGCGTGCGAAGTGGGACGCGAAGGCGTATGGCACACCGAGCCGAGCACCGCCGAGGCGGCCCTCGACGTACTGCTGGATCGTGTCGCATCAACGTATTCCGTTACCGGTCAACGTTTCCCGCTGTATGCCGATGGTGGCTCCGGCGCATGGGTCACTACAACCCGGGGTTCCTGGACCGGTGGTTTCTGGGCAGGGCTGCTGTGGTTGCGGGCACTGCGCACGGGCTCGCACACGGACCGGTCGGCGGCGAGGACTGTCACCGCGCAGCTGGAGCATTGGGTCACCGCAGACACCGCTACTCGTGGATTGATCCTGTGGTACGGAACGGCATTGGCCGCAGGGCCCGGTCGTGACAGTGCCGCTGCGAGCCTGCGCGACGAGGCCGCGCGGTCCTGCCTGACCGCTTTCGATCAGGATCTCGGCATATTGCCGTGGGGTTCGGCATTCGGCGGTTCGAGGTGGCTGGCACGGGTCGACGGCGTTGCGGGCACCGTCCCATTGCTCGCCACGGCCAATGCGCGAGCGGGTATGGCAGCGGCCCGCACGCATCTGGATACGCACGTGGCTCGATGGCGAGCCGAGCCGGTCGGCACACCGGCGTGGGGATGGGCCGCAGGCGAATGGACCGCCTGCGCGCAGCCACGGTCCGGCTGGAGCAGGGGCCGGGCCTGGCTGCTGTTGGCACTTGCCGATGCGGCGTGGTCCATCGATCCCGACTATGGGGCAGTCGCCGAGCGGCTGGTGGACTACGGGGCGGCCCCAGTGCCGTCAGCCGAATCGATCGAGGACGCCCCGCCCGACACCTCGGCAGCTGCCATCGAGGCGGTGGCTTTGCTCAAACTCGCTGCCGCGGCGGAGAGCCGGCACCGGGAGCGCCTACGCGCCAGGGCGGTGGAGATCGTTCGACATCTCGTGACGGCGCATGTGAGCGGCCCGGATGGTCCGCGCCCGTCAGGCATGCTGCTCGACGGCTGCTATGACCTCGAGCGCGGACTTGCCACCACGCACGAACTCATCTGGGGCGACTACTTTCTGGCGCTCGCCCTGGCTATCTGCACCGGTATGGTGGCACCCTTCGATACCTGAGTACGTATCTCAGCGCAGCACTCTTCTCGCCACAGCCTCGATGTGCAATTCGTCGGGACCGTCGAGCAGGCGTGCCATCCGCCCCATGCGCAGCAGCGACGGGAGTGCGGTGTCGGGACCGAGCCCGGCCGCGCCGTAGACCTGGATTGCCGCGTCGGCGACCTGCTGCAGCGTCCGTGCCGCAGCGACCTTGGCCAATGCGGCTTCCGTGCGGGCGTCGTGACCGGCCTCGATGAGTGCAGCCGCCTTGTGCACCAGCGGGCGGGTACTGCGAATGGCAAGCAATGACTCGAAAACATGCTGCTGCACCAGTTGTCGGTCGGCCAGCGGCCCGCGCGACTGGGTGCGGCTGCGCGCCCGATCGCACATCAACCCGAATGCGCGCTCTGCCTGCCCCAGCCAGCGCAGACAGCGCAGCGTGCGCCCGAGCTGCAGGCGCTGCCCCGCGATACGCAATGCCGCACCGGGTTCGCCGATCAGGTGGTCGCCCGGCACCCGAACATCGTCGAAGGTGATCTCCCACTGGCCGCCGATACCGAAAACCGGAACTTCGCGCACGATTCGGAACCCCGGGCTGTCGGTGGGGACCAGCAGCAGCGACAACCCGTCACGGCTCGGCGCGGCGCCGTCGGTGCGGGCGAGCACCGCGATCAGGTCGGCGTCGGCGGCGCCGCTGACGAACCACTTGCGCCCGGTCAATCTCCACGAGTCATCCGGTTGGGCGATCGCGCGGGTGGCCGTCAGCGCCGGATCGGTGCCGGGGGTTTCCGGCTCGGTCATCGCATAGGCGGCGCGCAGCTCACCGGAGACCAATCGCTTCAGATAGCTGTCGCGGATTCGGTCGCGGGCATGTTGTTGCAGCATCCGCACATCCAGCAGCGATACCGACCCGAGGGCCGTCGGCCCGTGATCACTCGCGCCTTCGGCTTCCGCCAGTTGCACATAGTCGGCGAAAGGCAGGCCCTGCCCGCCCAATTCGATCGGCAACGGCAACGCCCACAGTCCCGCTGTTTTGGCCGCTGCCCTCAGTTCGGTCAGCGCCGCGTCCGCTGTCGTGCCGCCCGCGTCGAGCCTGCCTTCCTGAGGCATCACCTGTTCGGTGACGAAGGCCGTGACGCGTTCGCGCAATTCCGCGGGATCGAGCTCGGTGCGGGTGGCAGCGGCGGGTCCCTCGACGGTCGGCGCCGCGCCCTGGGATGTGAACGGCTTCATGGTTTCTCCTCCGCGCTGGCCGGAACCCGAGGGCTCGGCGGTCCGACTGCTGTTGTCCGTGGGATTGGTCGGTGGCGACCGCCGCCGAGTTCCCGCGACAGCATGACCGTTCAAAAGGAGAGCCATGACAGCAGGCACCATGCGGACAGCCAGTTCCCACCGGGCCCCACTTCCGCTGCGGGGTATGCGATTATCGACCGGGAGTCTGCCCGATTCGGTCGCGACGGCCTCCGAACATCTGCGGTTGCTCGGCGCCGAACCGGTTGTGGGGGAGAGTGCCGCACTGACTCTCACCAGCCCCGACGGTGCCACCGCTGCGGCCGAGGTGAGCTGGGGTGGCGCACACAGTCAGGTGTGGGACGAGGCGACCGCGCAGGCCGCCGCCGGGTTGATGCACGTGCACGGCCGCCGGGACGGGTCACCGCGCGGCCTCGCTGTCGACTATGCCACCACCGCCACCGGAATCCTCGCTGTTCAGGGGCTGCTCGCCGCACTGGTCGGCCAGTCCCGCGGCACCGCGGCGACTACGGTGGGCGTCGCCGCCGACCGAACAGCCCTGCTGACCATCTCGCAATACTTGGCGGCCGCGTGCGCCGACGACGACGAGGCAACTCCGCTCGCACCGGGCGGCCCGCCGTTCACCACCGCCGACGGCGTGTACTTCGAGGTCGAGGCACTGGATGTCGCAGTGTGGGCCGATTTCTGGCGCGCGATGGACGCGCCGCCGGATGCTTTGCGAAAAGGATGGCGGCCCTTCCAATTTCGCTATGCGACCGCCTGCGCCCCGATTCCCGAGGAACTCCATCGCACCACCTCGACACGGACCTGGGCGCAGGTGCGCGCGGCGGCCGACGAATCGGGTGCCGACGTATGCCGTCTGCACACGCTGACCGAGCGCGGCGAAGAGATGCGAGCCGACGGCGGGAATGCTCTTCCGTGGCAGTTCGCGCTGTCGGAGCCCGCTGAAAGTCGCAGGGCGGTGCGCGATTCTGCCGCCACCGTCGCCCGCCCGCTCGCGGGCCTAACCGTGCTCGAAGCGGGGCGGCGCGTGCAGGCGCCGCTGGCAGCGCATCTGCTCGGACTGCTGGGCGCCGATGTGGTGCGGATCGAGCCGCCGGGCGGCGATCCACTGCGTGGGATGCCCCCTACGTGCTCGGATGTCTCGGCCCGGTGGCTGGCGTTGAACCGTGGCAAGGATGCCGTGGAGATCGACATCAAATCGCCCGCCGATCGAAAGCGCCTGCGCGAGTTGGCCACCGGCGCCGACGTGTTCCTGCACAACTGGGCGCCGGGCAAGGCCGAACAACTCGAGCTCGGCGCCGACGACTTGTCGGCCGCCAACCCCGGCCTGGTCTACGCCTACACCAGCGGTTGGGCCGGGCGACTGGAGCACGCGCCGATGGGCACCGATTTCATGGTTCAGGCCCGCACCGGAGTCGGTGCAGCGGCACGACCGGCTGATGAGCCGCCGATGCCGTCGCTGATGACGCTGCTGGACGTGCTCGGCGGCATGTTGGGCACCGAAGCGATTCTCGCGGGCCTACTGACCAGGGAACAGACCGGTCGCGGTGTCCGCGTCGAATCGTCGCTGCTGGCCGCCGCCGACTTGCTCACAGCGCCCGCGGTGGCCCGCGCCGAGGCCGGGCTGCCGCCGCGCCGCCCAGCCGGGTTCCGTCGCCCACTGGCGACCGCGGACGGCTGGCTCGCACCGTCCGACGAGCATGCCGTCACGGCCGCCGTCCACGCCGACCGCCTGTCCGGGTTGCGCACCGATGCGGCCGTTGCCTGGTTGCGCGACAACGACATCCACGCCACCGCCGTCACCACCGATCTCGCCGCGCTGCCGGGTGATCCTCGATTCGCTGCCGCCCTCACCACGGACATGCATGGGGCCGTGGCTGTTTCGTCACCCTGGAGTTTCCGATGACTGTGCTACTACACGATCTGGTCCCGACCCGGCTACGCCGTTCCTGGGCCGCCGACGGCGCGTGCCCCGACCTCGACCTGTACTCACTATTTCGGGCGCACCGCTGTCTGGACCCGCACCGCACCGCGCTCCTCGACGCCGCAGGCAAGGTCTGCTATACCCGGCTCGACACACTCGTCCGACGGCTCGCGGCCGGGCTCGCCGCCGAAGGTGTCCAACCCGGAGATGTTGTCGGAGTTCAACTCCCGAACTGCCGCGAAGCCGTCATCGCCGACCTGGCCCTCGCCGCGCTCGGTGCGGTTGCGCTGCCTTTCCCCGCCGGCCGTGGGCTTCGCGAGGCCGAATCGCTGCTGCGCCGCGCCGACGCCGTCGCGGTCATCGCGGCGACGGAATTCCGCGATCACACCCACGCCGCCGAGCTGTCCGAACTGCTCGATCGGCTGCCCATGCTGCGGTTCGTCGCCGCGGTAGGAAAAACGGAGATCCCGGACCGATGTCTCTCCTTCGTCGAACTGATGAAAGCAGATGGTGAGACGTTCGTCCCTGCGCGCCCGGATCCCGACACCGCCGCGCGCATCCTGGTCTCCTCCGGCTCGGAAGCCGAACCGAAAATGGTTGCCTACTCACACAACGCGCTAGCCGGCGGGCGCGGGAACTTCATGAGTTCGCTGCTGGCCGACGGCGAGCCGCCCCGCAGCCTGTTTCTCGTCCCGTTGGCAACGGCGTTCGGCAGCAACGGCACCGCGGTTACGCTGGCACGGCACGGCGGCACACTGATTCTGCTGGACCATTTCACACCGCAAGGTGCGCTCGACGCGATCGCTCGACACCATCCGACCCATGTCCTGGGTGTCCCGACGATGGTCCGCATGATGCTCGACCAGGGCGCGGCCACGGCGGACACGTCCTCGATGACGGCATTGGTGCTCGGCGGTTCACAGCTGGACAGGGCCACCGCCGAGGAAGCCAAGCGCGGCTTCGGATGCTCGGTGGTCAACCTCTACGGTTCGGCCGACGGCGTGAACTGCCACACCGACCTCGGCGAAACCGACACGGCTACTACGGGTCCCGGTGTCCTGGTCGGTCGGCCCGACCCTCGCGTCGCCGAGATTCGGATCGCACGCGTCGACACCGGCGAGATCGCTCCACTCGGCGAGACCGGCGAGATCGTGGCCCGCGGCCCGATGACGCCGCTGTGCTACGTCGGCAGCCCCGAACTGGACGCGCGCTACCGCACTGCCGACGGCTGGGTCCGCACCGGTGATCTCGGCGTCCTCGACCCCGAAGGCCGGCTGCATGTTGTCGGCCGACTCAAGGAGGTCGTCATCCGAGGCGGCGCCAACATCAGTCCCGCCGAAGTGGAACAGCTGCTCGCTACCCACCCCGACGTGCGCGACGTGGTGTGTGTCGGTGTGCCGCACCAGGTATTGGGGGAGCGGTTGGCCGCCTGCGTGGTGCCACGGCCGGGGTGCGCGCCCGACCTCGACGCCCTCTGCGCCCACCTGCGTGCGCAGGGTATGGAGCGCGGAAAACATCCGGAAGCGCTGCTGTTGCTCGACACCCTGCCGTTGACTCCGGCAGGAAAGCCGGACCGGACCGCACTGCGTTCACGAGTCGCCGCACCGATGGGCTGACGCGCAGCATTCGAAACCTGGAGCGGGGCAGGCACTTCGGTGCCTGCCCCGCATCGGTCTTGTCAACGGTAGTTCAGGAGCCGGACATCGCCTTCTTCAGCGCGACTTCCGCATTGCGGTACACGCCCAGCAGGTCGTAGTCCTGGCCGGGGAAGTTGACGATCGAGACCTGCTTTGCTCCGGAATCCGGCAGCGCAGTCCCGCTGGACATGTGCGCGTTGTCGAGCACGAAGTCCGGCTTCTTCGCGGCGAGCCCGGCGAGTTGACCGGGAGTCACTGCCTCCGGCCCGTAGGTGCCCACCACTTGTGCCCCGGCCAACTGAGCCGCCCAGGTCGAAAAGACCTGCGCGACAACGGTCGGCTGCTTGCCACCCGGCCACGTCGCCCGAACCTCCTTGCCGAGCCTGTCGTATTCGGCGATGAAGGCCGAGGTCCAGGATTCGGCCGCCGATGCGGTGCCGAACTCCTTGCCGAGCGCCTGCACCTGAGCGGTTACCTTGTCCGCGGAGTTGTCGAGATTCACCTCGATCAGCTTCGCACGCGAGCCCGCAGCCTCCTTGATCTTCGCTGCGAACGGCTCGAACGGCGCGTACAGCACGAAGTCGGCCTCGGCCACGGCGTTCAGGTCGGACGGCTTGGGGTCGTAGTCGGGTGCGTGGTGTACGGAGGTGGGCACGATGACCTGCACGTCGTCGATACCTGCGGCCTTGGCGAATCCGGCCTCCCACGCGGTGGTCGCCACCACGGTCGGATGGTGTTCGGCGTCGTGTTTGTCGTCGGTACCGGAACAGCCGCTCAACAGCACACCTACGCTGAGCGCGAGGGCGGCGGCCGATACGCGGCCATTGGTCAGTGCACGGAAGCGTGCCATGAGGTGTTTCTCCGTTCGGGAATGAGATGAGCCGCAAGAGCGGCTGCCCCCGCGGCGAGGACCAGAACCGGTCCGGGCGGCAGGTCGAGAGCCAGCGCCACCAGGAAACCGATCAGGTTGACAGTGATGCCGATGCCGATGGCCCAGCAGATGATCGCGGTGAGCGAATGCCCCAGTCGGCGCGCGGCCAGTGCCGGGAGCAGGGTGAGCGCATCGACCAGCAGCGCTCCGGTGAGCCGAATTCCGCCGGCCACCGCGACCGCAACCAGCACCAGTAACACGAGGGTGAGCCGCCGCACCGGCACACCAGAGACCAGCGCGAGCTCCCGATCGTGCAGCAGCAGTGCCAGATCGCGACGCCGCCACCAGAACAGCGCTGGCACAACCACGGCCAGCGCCGCGAGCACCAGCACGTCCTGCACCCGCACTGCGAGAATGGAACCCCACAGCAGCGAGAACGCCGCCGACGCATTCACCCCGGCAATGGAGAGCACCAGCAGCGCCGCCGCGATTGCCAGACTCATCAGCAAACCCATTGCCCCGGACAGGCTTTCCGGCGTGCGGGCCAACGGGCTGATCCCCGCCCCTGCCACCGCACAGGCGACAAGCCCGCACAGCGCCGGATCCAGGCCGGTCAGCATGCCGATCGCGGCGCCGAGCAGCGCGACATGCATCATCGCGAACCGCACCGGAATGATGTCGAGCCCGACGATCACCACTCCGATCACCGGTAATCCGACCGACCCGACCAACAATGCAACCCCAGCGCGCTGTACCGACGCCATCCCGAGGAGGTCGGCCAGCTGAGCGGGTCCGTTCACGACACCTCCCGCAACCGGCCCGCGGCCATTTCGAGCACTCGGTCGCACCGCCGCGCCAGTGCCCTGTCGTGGGTGACGACCACGAGTGTCACCGGAAGTTCGGCAAGGACGTCCGCGGCTTCCTCTTGCCCGGCGAAATCCAGTGCGGCCGTTGGTTCGTCGGCGAGCACGACACCTGCGCCCGTCGCCACACAACCGACCGCGCGAGACAGGTGCATGCGTTGCAATTGTCCGCCCGAGAGCGTGTCGAGGGGACGGTCTATGAGGGCACCGACCCCGAGACGGTCCGCCATGGCTTCGGCCGCACCGCGGCTGCCCGAGCTGGCCAGCAATTCACCTGCCAGCAAAGGGAAACGGCCCGCGGCAGGCCGTTGTGGGATCCACGCGCAGGCCCGCCGCCGCCACGTCTGCTCGGCGGCGCTGTGCCCGCCGCGCCCACCGACCATGACCTCGCCCCGAACCACCGCGTGCAGTCCGAGCACCCCGCGCAACAACGTCGTCTTGCCCGAACCGTTGGTGCCCGTCAAGGCAACCCGCTGCCCGGCAGGGACATCGAGATCGATATCGCTGACGACTTCGACACGGCCGTGGCGGCAGGACACACCCTTCAATCGCAGGTCCAACCCGCCCATTCACACCACCTCCGTCAGTATCTCCGCGCCCGGCGCGCGCCGCGATTGGGCCCGCGGCAGTAGTCGGAACTGCGCGCCGATCGGTTCCGCGACATCGCCTTCGGGGCATGCAGCGGGCTCGTCCACCGCCAGCCACAGGGTGATCAGGGTTTCCCGAGCCCGCGCGACTCTGGACCGGATCGTGCCCACCGGGCACCCCACCGTCTGTGCCGCCTCTGCGTAGGACAGGCCGAGCACCTGGGTGAGGACGAAAGCCTCGCGGCGCTGCTCGGGCAGGCCGCGCAGCAGATCGGCGATCACCATTTCCTCTGGAAAATCGGGTATTTCGTGATCGCGGCGCTGATCGAGGGCCAATTGCCAGTCGTCGAGTTGCGCGTTCTTCGGCCGGGCCGCCGCGCTGCGGAATCGGTCGACGACCACCCGCCTTGCGATGGACAACAGCCAGGTTCTCGCGGTGGATCGGCCTGCGAACCTGGGCAGACTGCCGATGGCGCGCAGAAAGGTTTCCTGAGTGAGGTCGTCTGCGGACTGGATATCGGTGAGGTGCGCGACGAATCGCCACACGTCACGTTGGGTCGAGCGGATGAATTCCTCCAAGGCGCGACGGTCACCGTTGCCGGCCGCCAGCGCCAGCGCCGTCAGCTGTTCGTCGGACATGACCGGCTCCCATTTCGGTATCTCCGACCGGCGGCGAGGAACAAGGAACTACCGCTACGTCGCAGCGGTGAGGGCATCGAATGCATTTCACAGAATCTCGGTTCGGCGACGCCACACGAGGCGGCGTCGAAAAGACCGGCCGCACACTATGCCTCGGCGCACCAACGGGTGCACGGGCGAAGGACGGCCGCTGACCGGGAGGCGCGCCATAGCCACCGCCCGGGTCGGGCGAGGAGGATACGGCGGCTGCGTCCGCCACTCGTGTCCGCGGGACCGATAGTGCGCCGACCGGATTGTCGGCCGCTGGACCCCACGTCACTGCGCCGGAACCATTCCGGCTGCTCGGGACGAACTCTCAGACCTAGACCATCCCGACGGGCGGCCCGCGCCGGGCCATCACATAACGCAACAGGACACTGCGCGGCGGCGCACCCCGGTCGACGGCGATCGGAACCCCGGACCCCGCCTCCGCCACGGCCGTATGGACGAGCAGCAGCAGCGGCGCAAGCATCCGCGCGTACAGCGCGGCCAACAGCGCGAACAATGCTCTCTCGCCCAACCACAACCACACCGCACAGACCAGCGCGGCGACGCCGTGCGCGGCCATCATGATCAGCGAATCAGTCTGTGCACCGGCAAGTTCGGATGTGACGGCATGCGATGCGCCGTGACCGCCCGATACCGCGGGAACCCCGAACCACAGATGTAGTGCCACCTGCATCACCAGCAGCCCACCGCCGATGGCGACAATCCCGCGCTGCCGATCGGCCGCCGCCCACGCGACCGAACCGGTAGCAGCGAACGCGAGAATCAGCGCGGAAGCCGACACACCATGCCCCGACACCTCGGCGTGCCCGACCGCCGACAGCAGCACTCCGATCGCCGCGAACATCGCGGCACGCGTCGCCCGCGTAATCGGGGATGCGGGCGAATGATTCATAGCACCGCCCATATTCCCATCCTCCCGGCGGCTCAGCGTCGGGAGGGCCGCGATCGGCTCACCAGATGGCGTGTGACGGCGGTGGGCCCGAGCCCATCACCTGGATGAACGGTCGATCGGCGGTGCGTTCGGCGTCGTCGGGTGGCATGTCACAAGTCGGGAATCCAGTTGCCGTGGAGTCCCAGCGGGACTCGGGTGGGCAGGTGGATGCGGGCGACCGGATCACCGGTGAAGTCTTGCGCGGCAAGGATGACGAGGTCGCAAGCACCGCGATCGGGGTCGTGGACGTAGGCCATGGTGTAGCCGTCGTCTTCTGCACTCGAGTCGGCGGCGGGAACGAAGACGGTCTCGCCGACGGCGCTGTCGCGACCGAATTCGTGTGCTTCGGTGGTGCCGTCGCGTAGATCATGTTTGAGCAGCGCGTTGCTGAATCCCGCGTCCGGACGGTCGGCATCGATCGTGCTCGGAGTGGCGTAGAGCTCGGTGACCGCGGAATACCCGTACCGATACGGGCGTCCGGCGAAGCGGCCGTTCATGCGCGGGAAGTCTTGTGGGCGGTCGTGCAGAAGGTCTTGGCGCACTTTCCCGATCGACAGGTCGACGGTCCAGCGTTCCAGCACCGGACGGCTCCCACCGATATCGGTCAGCTCGTACTCGTTCGGATGCACGATCACGTCGACGACGATCGACCCGTCGTCTTCGAAGGCGTTGAGGGTGTGACCGACACTGCCAGGTGCCAGTTCGAGCCAGCGAACAGCACCGTCGGAGCGGCGCAGCACGCCGATCCGGGACCCGAGTGCCGGGTTCCAGGCGAAGGGCACGCCGGTGGCGATTCTGTCCATCGTGAAGATCAAGGGTGACTCGTAGATCAGCACGTAGTTTTCGGTGAGCGCGAAGTCGTGCATATACGGCATGGACGGGGTCGAAATGTTGGTCACCTGCTGGACCTCGCCGGTTCGGCCGATCTCGATGTGCTGCACGAAGTCCGCGCCGTAACGGAACGTCAGTGTGTGCAGTAGCCCGGTGCTCGGCTCGTATTTGCTGTGGGCGTTGGCGGCGAAGCCTTCCGGAGTGGCGCCCAGGTCGGAGGGGCCGACGGTGTCGAGCTCGTAGGTGAGTTCATACGGGCGGATGCCGCCCTCGAGGAGGGCATAGGTGCGACCGCCGTGGCCGGCGACCTGGACGTTGGGTGCGAAATCCAGCTGATCGTCCACGGGTACGCCGCGGCGCGGCTCGCCGAGCCGATCGGCTACCGAAGTCGAACGCACCCAACGGTTTCGATACCACTCGGCGCGGCCATCACGCAGCCGCACCCCGTGGACCATGCCTTCGCCCAGCGTCCAAATGTGGGCCGAAGCATCTTCGAGGCCGAGTGGATTCGGGCCGATACGGAGGTACCGGCCGTTCAGTTCCGGTGGTATTCGACCGGTCACCGGCAGATCGTGGACCGTGATCTCTTCGGTCACGGGCGCGAAATTGCCTCGGACATAACGGTTGTCGGTCATGGGACCCCTTCGGTCGGTCGGATCGGTACGGCCTCGATAGTACATCTGTTCTATACATTTGTATAGAACAGATGTTTGTGACGTTTGTATGAAACGCTCGTCATAGGGGCGGCTAGGATTGCGGGATGGGACACCGCGAGGATCTGCTGGACGGCGCCAAGCGCTGCCTCATCGAGCGTGGCTACGCTCGCACAACGGCCCGCGATATCGTGGCGGCCTCCGGTGCCAACCTTGCCTCGATCGGCTACCACTTCGGTTCGAAGGAAGCCCTGCTCAACATTGCGATGCTGGCGATGTCCGGCGATGCGATGGAGGAGATTCGGCAGCTCGTACCGGCCGATGCCCTACCCGCTCAACGGATTCGTCTCATCTGGGACGCGCTGATCGAATCCTTCGCCGACAATCGCGCAATGTGGACCGCGAACCTGGAGCTGGCTGTGCAGGCCATCCGTTCCGACGACCTGCGTGCTCAGTTGTCCGATGGCCAGGAGGCTGCCCGCGAGATGCTCGGCGGCTTTGTGTCACATGCCGGTGCTGACGCTCGCGAAGCGGGTTCGGTGGAACTTGCCTTGATCACCGGGGTGATGGTCCAGCATCTCGTCGATCCGTCGCGTGCGCCCGACGCGGAACAAGTGCTACGCGGATTACGCGCCATTGCGGCCGCCGGTGACGAGAAAGCGTGAACGCCGGGAGGTAGCGCCCGAGTTTGGAAACGAATGGATGCAAGCTCTCGTTCGGTCTGCTCGACGGCAGTGAATCTACGTATCTGACTACGTGATTATTCACCGTTGTTGCCATGTACTCCTGCGGTGCTGAAACTTCTCGGGATTGTCATCTACTATCTATCTCAGTAGATAGATTGCTGTTGGACGGCGACCAGCGCACATCGGAGCAGAAAGGCAAAGAGGCCATGAAGCGAGGTGGGTCGAGGGAGAAGACGGTCGCCTTGATCGTCGGAGCTTTCGCTGCGGGAACGGTGGTTGCGTCCGGTGGTGCGGCAGCGGACCCCGGGGCGCGCGCGGACCACTCGAGCAGCGGTCGCAATGCCGATGGCGGCGGCGACTCGGTCGGCAGGCACAAGATCGACCCCTACGGTTACAACCACGTCGACGCCAACCCCCTGCGGCAGAACGAGCATCAGCAGAATCTCCGCGAGTACCACCAACGGCAGAATCGGCAACAGCCGACCGAGAACGTCACCGGTTCCAACGCGGGATCCCAGAGTTGGACGCCGATGGCGCGGCCTGACGGCAGCGGCTGGACCGTGTGCCCGCCCATGGCGAGCTGGTGCTGACCGCTTGGTACTTACCCGGAACCTGATCTGACCGCAACCGGCACGAACACCATTGCAGGACTGCGGTGTGCGTGCCGGTCACGATCTGGTCCGCCACTCGTAGAGTCGAGTGGCGGCAATGCATCAGGCCAGGTCTGCCTGCTGTGGGCCGGGGGCTGGTTGCGGGTCTACGGCGCCGATGACTGCGCCGACGCCCGCGCCGGCCACTGCGCCGACGGCCGCGCCGATTGCGATGAAGGGCGCCGCTACCATTGCGTAGCCCATCGCAGCACCTATTACTGGTACGACCAGGAGGCCTGCCGGCGCGAACGGCAGCCCGGCGACGGCGCCCGCGAGTGCACCGATGATCGCACCGCTGAAGGCGATCGGACTGGCGATCATGGAGCCGGCGCTGGCTCCGACCGCAGTGCCGACCGCGGTGCTGCCGATAACGTGCTCCGCGATTCGATCAGAACGCGCAGGCTCGATTCCCGCCGAAGTGAGGCCCTGCGCCAAGGCGGCTTGCGTGCCCTTGGCCGCATCGTTGATCTGCTGACCTTGCTCGGAATTCAGCCACTCGGGTCGGTCGATCTCGACGTCGCCGATGCGGATGCGGTTGTTCAATGCCTCGGCCGGTGCCACCGGCTGAGCAGGAGCGGTGCCATCCGACGCAGGGGGCACCGCCGGATCGACGGTATCGGCAACGGGTGTCGCGACGAGTGCGTTCGTGCTGCGGGCAGCGAACGATCCTGCGGCGAACGCGAGGGGATCACCGATGGTCACCTGTCCGTACGGCGTCTGCACGATCGCCGCATCGGCAGGCGATTGCCGATCGGCGCCGGCGGGAGCGGCGCCGATCACGGCGAGGGACAGGGGAAGTGCGCCGACGACAAAGAACGAAGCCGCGCGGGCAGCGAACGGACGGACCGGAGTCCGGTGATGATGTAAGCCCATGAATCTCCTCATTCTGGCTAGCGATTGGTTTCTATCGCATTCGTAGCCAGGGGTCGTCCGGATCTGTATCGAAGGACCCGAAGATATTTGCGCCGGTCGACCTGCCCCGATCGGCGACCGAGGCCGCCGATCCACCCGTGCCCCAGCGGGGGAGCATGGCTCGACCAGTCCGCGGGCGCGGGTGTCCGGTCCGGTCGCACCGAATGCTGCACGGTGGCTTGAACGCCCTCCATCACGAGCATGAGTTGGTTCGTCGGCGTCGCGGGCTCGGTGGCGGAAACCATCTCGGCGAATCCGCTTGCCAGAAGCCCGAATCGGTCCCGCACCCACGGGTAGTGACGTCCAATTGGTTTGCTATGTCGAGCGCGTAGCGGGTGCGGTGGCACGAGGCCCTCTCAATCGACCAGTCCCCGTCGAACCAGGAGTGGCTCGATCTCCGGTGCGCGGCCCCGGAAGGACGCGAATGCCTCGAGCGGGTCGACCGACCCACCGCGGGAGAGCAGTTCGCGACGGAACGCCTCGCCTTTGTCGCGGGTCGAGGCGGCACCGTCGTTGAACCACTCGACGGTGTCCGCGTCGAGCACTTCGCTCCAGATGTAGGAGTAGTAGCCTGCCGCATAACCGCCCGAGAAGATATGTGCGAAGTAGCCTGTCCGGTATCGCGGTGGGATCGTCTCCATTGCGAGGCCCGCTTTGCGGAGCGCCTCCTCCTCGAAGGTTTCGGCCTCCACGCCCGCCAGCGCATCGGGTCCGGGCGCGCGGTGCCATGTCCAGTCCAGCAGTGCCGCGCCGAGATACTCGACGGTGCGGAAGCCTTCGCCGAATCGTTCTGCCGCCGCCATGCGTTCGACGAGTTCGGTGGGCATCGGTTCGCCGGTGTCGATGTGCTTGGCGTAGTTGGCCAGTATTTCCGGGCGAGCCATCCACATTTCGTTCACTTGTGACGGGAACTCCACGAAGTCGCGCGGTACTTCGGTGCCGGAGAAGAACGGGTAGTGCACGTCGGAGAACAGTCCGTGCAGTGCGTGGCCGAACTCGTGGAAGAGGGTCCTGACGTTGTCCCAGGTGAGCAGCGCGGGCTCGCCCGCGGGTGGTTTCACGATGTTGAGGTTGTTGACCACCACCGGCTGTGTTCCCAGGAGCCGAGATTGGCTGACGAGTGCGTTCATCCAGGCTCCGCCGCGCTTGGACGGCCGGGCGAAGAAGTCGCCGAGGAACAGGCCGAGCGCGCTGCCGTCCGCGTCGAATACCTCGAAGACCCGGACCTCCGGGTGGTAGCCGATCAAATCCGTGCGTTCGCGCAGGGTGATCCCGTAGACCTGCTCGGCGGCGAAGAACACACCGTCGCGCAACACCCGATCGAGCTCGAAATAGGGGCGCAGCGCCTCGGCGTCCACCGAGAACCGTTCGGCCCGAACCTTTTCCGACCAGAACTGCCAGTCCCACGAGCGCAGCTCGGGTTCGGCACCCCGGGCCAGCATCGCGGTCACTAACTCGCCCGCCTCCCGCTCCGCGTTGACCACTGCGGGCGGAACCAACCGGCCCAACATCTCCTCGACCGCCTCGGGGGTCTTCGCGGTCTGGTCCTCGACCGCGTACGCCGCGTGGTCGGAGTAGCCGAGCAGTGCCGCGCGCTCGGCCCGCAGGGCGGCGATCCGGACGGCGACGCGTCCGTTGCGGCCGTCCTCGCCTACACCGCGACCCAGCGAGGCCGCCATCACCCGCTGCCGCACGTTTCGGTCGGCCAGTTCGGCGAGCACGGATTGGTTGGAGAAGTTCTGCAGGCTCAACGCCCACGCCCCCTCGCGTCCGAGTGAACGAGCGTTCTCGGCCGCGGCGGCCACCGCCACGGGCCCGAGCCCAGTCAATTCTTCCGCGGTCTCGACGACCAGCGCAGCTGCATTGGTGGCGGCCAAGTTGTTCTGCCCGAATTCGGTTGCCGCCGCGGCAAGTTCGGCGTTGAGCTCACGCAAACGGACCTGTCCCGCGGCATCCAGTCGGGCGCCCGCCCGGACGAACCGGATGTGGTACTGCTCGAGCAGCCGCAGTTCCTCGGCGTCAAGGCCGAGCTCGTCGCGCCGTCGATACAGCGATTCGATCCGGGCGAAGAGCGCGGGGTCGAGATAGATGGCGTCGCGGTGCGCGGCCAGCTTCGGAGAGATCTCGGCCTCGATCGCGTCGGTGCCCGCACTGGAGTCCGAGCTTGCGATATTGAAGAAGACGTTGGTCACCCTGGTGAGCAATTCCCCCGAACGCTCCAGCGCGACCACGGTATCGGCGAACGTGGGTTCCGCATCGAGGGACGTGATGGCGGCGATCTCGGCCAGCTGCTCCACCATGCCGCACTCGAACGCAGGCAGGTAGTGCTCCTCGCCGATCTCGGCGAACGGAGGCAACTGGTAGGGAAGCGTGCTGCGCTCGAAGAACGGATTGCTCGTCATAGTGGAAACCTTATGCCGGGACAGCGTGGGCTCGTCAGGGGTTCACCTCCCCGCACCGCCCGCGGCCGGCCGGGCCGCGTGCGGGCTATTGAACAGCGGTCAGTAAGTGCATAGTGTCGGATCATGGACTTCGCAGCATCGCCGCGCGCGGCCGAGTATCACGGCAAGGTGGCCGACTTCATCGCCGAGGAGATCGAGCCGGTCGAGGAGCAGTATCTGCGGACGTTGCGGGAGTTGGACAACCCGTGGGTGGTCCTTCCTGTTATCGAGGAGCTGAAGACCAAGGCGCGTGAACAGGGTCTCTGGAACTTTTTCCTGCCCAAGGCGTACTCCGAGGCGACCGGACAGGGCGCGGGGCTCAGCAATGTGGAGTATGCGCCGCTGGCCGAGTTGATGGGACGCCATCTCATCGCCCCGGAAGTCTTCAACTGCAATGCGCCCGACACCGGCAACGCCGAGGTGCTGGTGCACTACGGCAGCGAGGCTCAGCAGCGTGAGTGGCTGGATCCGCTGCTGGCGGGGGAGATCCGGTCCGCGTTCTGTATGACCGAGCCGGAGGTAGCCTCCTCCGACGCCACCAACATGGCTGCCACCGCGGTCCCGGACGGCGGCGACATCATCATCAACGGCCATAAATGGTTCTCCACCGGCATCGGCCATCCGAACTGCAAGTTCGTGATCTTCATGGGCCTGACCGACCCCGAGGCGCACCGGCATGCCAGGCACTCCATGGTGATCGTGCCGGTCGGCACACCGGGCATGAAAATCGAGCGGATGCTCGAGGTGTTCGGCTACCACGACGAGCCCTACGGGCACGGCGAGGTCAATTTCGATAATGTGCGCGTGCCGCGTGAGAACGTGATCGCCGGTCTCGGAAAGGGTTTCGAGATCGCGCAGGGCCGCCTCGGCCCCGGGCGCATCCACCACTGCATGCGTACCATCGGGCTCGCCGAACGCGCACTGGAGATCGGCATCCGGCGCGCTATGGAGCGCACTGCGTTCGGCAAGCCCCTGGTCAACCTCGGCGGAAATCGGGAACGGATCGCCCGCGCGCGGATCGCGATCAATCAGGCGCGACTGCAGGTCCTGCACACCGCCTGGCTGCTGGACACCGAGGGCGCTTTCGGTGCACTTTCGGAGCTTTCGCAGATCAAGGCGTCGGTGCCGAGCATGGCCTACGAGGTGATCGACATGGCGATCCAATTGCACGGTGCCGGCGGCCTGACCAACGACTTCCCACTGGCCGGAGCACTCGCGGGCGCACGGTCGCTGCGGCTGGCGGATGGGCCTGACGAGGTGCACCTCGGCGTCGTCTCGCGGATCGAGCTCGCGAAGTACAAGACGCTCGACCGATGAAAGAGGAGCTCATCGACACCGCGGGCGCGGTCCGCGACGAGGACGCCTTCGATGTCGCGGCCGTGCACGACTGGCTCTCGACGCAAGTGAATGGGTTGGTCGGAACTCCGATCGTGCGCCAATTCCCCGGTGGCGCATCGAATTTGACCTACCAACTGTCCTACCCGGACCGGGAGCTGATCCTGCGCAGGCCGCCGGGTGGGCATCGCGCGGCATCGGCGCACGATATGCACCGCGAGTTCCGCGTGCAGAGCGGTCTGAAGCCGGCATTCCCGTATGTACCGACGATGGTGGCGTTCTGTGCCGACGAGTCGGTGATCGGCTCGGACTTCTATGTGATGGAAAAGTTCGAGGGCCTCATCCTGCGCCGCGACATCCCCGCCGAACTCGAACTCGGGCCCGCTGCGTTGCGCGGCTTGTGTATCGACATGATCGACAAACTGATCGAGCTGCACCAGGTGGACATCGAGGCGGTCGGGCTGACCGACCTCGGTAAGGGCTCCGGGTATGTGCGCAGGCAGATCGAGGGCTGGTCGGATCGTTACCGCAAGGCGCGCACCGAGAACGTGCCCGACTTCGAAGAGGTCATGGCTTGGTTGTCGGCCAATCAGCCCGACGATGTAGGAACCTGCCTGATCCATAACGACTATCGGTTCGACAACATCGTCTTCGATGACGATCTGGATGTGCTCGGCATCCTGGATTGGGAAATGGCCACCCTCGGCGACCCGCTGATGGAGCTGGGCGCCACGCTGACCTACTGGGTGCAAGCCGATGACGACGACTTCATCCAGCAACTCCGACGCCAGCCGACCCATGTGCCCGGCATGCTGACCCGAGCCGAGATCATCGACTACTACTCGCGCACAACCGGTCTGCCGGTGGACAAGTGGACCTTCTACGAGGTGTACGGCATCTTCCGGCTTGCGGGCATCATCCAACAGCTACACCGGCGCTTCCACGACGGCGGCACCCACAACCCGGTGTTCAAGGACTACTGGATGTTCGTCGGTTACTTGGAGTGGCGCTGCAAAGAGGCCATGGGTGCATGAGTTCGAGGCGCACCCACCACGGGCTCGGCCTGCAGGATTCCGGCCGAGGCGGCGGCAATCAGACAGAACGCCACCGGTAGGAAGAAAGCAAGTCCGAGCGGCACGAAGTGCGTCAGAGGGCCGATGACGGCGGGCCCTGCCAGCACACCGAGGTAGCCGAGGCCGGCTACCCGGGCGACATTGGCGCCGGCAGCATTTCGGTCGGCATGGCCTGCCGCGCTGAAGAGTTGGGGAATGCAGCCGGACAGTCCGGCGCCGAACACTGTCCATCCAGTCAGGGTCAGCGCAATCCACGGCGACAGTGCCACTGCGGCGAGGCCGAGCGCGGCCACGGATGCGCCGGCCCGCAGGACGGCCGTCGGCCCGAAGCGCGCGGCGACTCGGTCGGCGAGCATCCTGCCGACGGTCATGGCGGTCGCGAACGCGCCGTAGGCGAGGGCGGCGGTGGCGGTGGGTGCCGCCAGGGCATCTCGGGCATGCAGCGCGCTCCAGTCGTTGGCCACGCCTTCGCAAAGCATGAGCATGAGGGCGAGTGCAGCGAGCAGCCAGATGCGCCGAGGCGTGCTGCGCGGCATGTCCGATGCGAAAGCCTCAGGGGTGTGCCGGATTTCGGGTCGCAATAGCGCGGGAGCGGCTAGTGCGGCGACTATGACGCCGACCAGTGCCGCCGTCGCGAGGGTTGCCGCCGGGTGCCGATCCCAGCTGAGTGCGCGCGCGCCGATCAGCGCGGCGACGACGCCACCGAGTGAGTAGGTGGCATGGAATGCGGACATGACCGGACGTTGATAGCCGTGCTCGACCTGGACAGCGTGGGCGTTCATGGCGACATCGAGACAGCCGTTGCCGAACCCGAGTGCCAGCAGCGCCGCTCCCAAGATCCAGACGTTCGTGGCCGACCCCGGCAGGACCAGGGTTGCACTGCACAGTGCCGCGCTGACCGGAACAACGACGCGGGCGCCGAAGCGGTCGGCGAGTGGGCCCGCGACCTGCATGCCGGCGAAGGCGCCCGCGCCGAGCAGCAGTAGCAGCCAGCCGAGGACGGCATGCGTGATGCTGACTCGGTGCTCGATGGCGGGGATGTGGACGACCCACATGCCGATGATGAACCCGTTCAACGCGAAGTACGCGAAGGTGGCCATCCGCCCGGCCGGTAGCGATCTGTGCATGCATTCGAACATATCGCACATCATCTGTGTTCGTAATGTTGACTTTCGAACATGAATTCTGTTCAATCGTGAGTGTGTCCAGCACTGATCGACTGCAACGGATCACCGACGCCGTGCGCCGAGCGGGCCGGCTCGGGGTGGTGGAGTTGGCCGAACTCACCGGCGCCTCCGAAATGACCATCCGGCGTGACCTGGAGACTTTGGCAGGCCAAGGTGTCCTGGAGCGATATCGCGGCGGGGCTCGAAGTCTATTGCTGCGCGGCGACGAGCCGCCTTTCGCGTTGCGCGCATACGAGGGCCTGGCGATAAAGCAGCGCATTGCCGCCGAAGTCGCCGAGCTGATCGCCGACGGTGAATCCGTCGTGATCGACAGCGGCACCACATGTCCCGAGGTGGCCCGGGTGCTCGACCACCGGCGGCTGACGGTACTGCCGCTGTCTCTGCATGCGGTGAATGCACTGACTGCGGCACCGATGTTGACCCTGCTGGTGCCCGGAGGCAAGCCGCGGCCGGGAGAACTGGCGATGACCGGCCCGCTGGCTCTAGCGTCGTTGGCGGCGTTGCGTTTCGACACCGCCGTTCTCGGCTGCTGCGGCCTGACCGCCGCCGACGGCCTGACCGCCTACGACCTCGACGATGCGGCCGTCAAGCGCGCCGCCATCGCTTCGTCGCGGCGCGTCATTGCCGTTGCCGAATCCACCAAACTCTCCCGAACCGCCCTCGCTTTCGTCGCCCCGGCCTCCGCCCTGCACGCCGTGGTCACCGATGAGTCGGCAGACGCCGACGAGACCGCAGCGCTGACCGACGCGGGCGTCATTGTCCGAAAGGTGTGAGCGTCGCACCGTGTAATGCGGTACTACTCGCTGGTTGTCCACCCGCCCGAACTGAAACCGGGTGTGCCTGGACGGAGCGACTCCCGGCATGGTGTTGTGTCGGCCTTCGCTCGGCCTGCCCGAACCGCGGGTGGACGCTGCTCGGGCGGTTGCGATCAGGCGGCTGTCTCGCCTCCATACGGTCTGATGTGGGCGTTGAACAGACCCTGTCGAGGCTGCGTCCCACTAGGGTGAACGGCATGGTCGAATCGACGAGAATCGTGCTTGCGTCCCGTCCGGTGGGTGCACCGACCCCGGCGAACTTTCGTACCGAGACGGTGGAACTGCCCGCCCCGCGCGAGGGCGAGGTGCTGTTGCGGACGCTGTACTTGTCGCTTGATCCGTACATGCGTGGGCGGATGAGTGCGGCGAAGTCCTATGCGCCGCCGGTCGAGGTGGGCGGGGTGATGGTTGGCGGCACGGTCGCCGAGGTCATCGAGTCGCGCGATCCCGCGCTCGCGAAAGGTGATGTGGTGCTGGCCTATTCGGGCTGGCAGTCCCATGATATCGCGCCGGCGGGCAGCGTACGCAAGCTGGATCCGGACGCAGTGCCGGTCTCGACGGCGCTCGGTGTGCTGGGGATGCCGGGATTCACGGCGTATTCGGGGTTGTTGAAGATCGGTCAGCCGAGGCCGGGGGAGACCGTGGTGGTCGCCGCCGCGAGCGGGCCGGTCGGGTCGGCGGTCGGTCAGATCGCCCGGATCAAGGGCGCTCGGGTGGTGGGGATAGCCGGTGGGCCGCAGAAGTGTGCGTACGTGCGCGACGAGCTCGGCTTCGACGCCGCCATCGACCACCGAGCGCCGGACTTCGTGGAGCAACTACAGGCGGCCGTGCCGGACGGCATCGATGTCTACTTCGAAAATGTCGGGGGTGCAGTGGCCGATGCGGTCTTTCCCCTGCTGAATACCTATGCGCGCGTACCGGTCTGCGGTCTCATCGCCAACTACAACGCGTCCGGCGTGCCGGAAGGGCCGGATCGACTGCCCGGCTTCTACGGCCGAATTCTGACCAAGAGCCTCACCGTTCGCGGATTCATCCAGAGCGAGTTCGTGAAGGAGATGTTCACAGACTTTCTTCGCGACATGTCCGGCTGGATCGCCGACGGTCGGGTCCGCTATCGCGAGGACCAGGTCGAAGGCCTCGAGCATGCTCCTGAAGCGTTCATCGGCATGCTCGAGGGCCGCAACTTCGGCAAGGTCGTGGTGCGAGTCGGGTAGCGGCTACACCGGCGCGGGCGACAGTGCGATCTTCGCGCTCCGTCCAGGGGTTTCGCTGGCCGCCGCCGCATCCGCCGCGGCTTCCAACGGATACACGGCCTCGACGTCCAGGCGCAAAGCCCCGCCTGCCGCCATCCCGACCAATTCGCCGATCAGTCGGCGCATATCGTCCGCGCTGGTGTTCTCGGCCCGCTTGGAACCCCAAAAGCCTTTGACCACAGCCTGTTTGAAGATCATCGCGCCCGGATTGATGATCAGCGGCTGTCCGGACAGCGCACCGAAGGAGATCAGCTCACCGTTCGGCGCGAGCAGCGACAACAGTGCATCGGCTGCGCGGCCGCCGACCTGGTCCACCGCGCGGACAATCGGTGCGCCCGACGTGGATTCGGCGGCACGCTCGGCCCAATCATCGGTTTCGGTGTCGACTATCGGATCGAAACCCAACCCCTGCAACGCCTGCACCGACGCGGGCCCGCGCACCAGATTCAGCACGTGGATGCCCCGTTGCCGCGCAAGCACATTCACCAGACGGCCGACCGCGCCGTTGGCGGCATTGACAGCAATCCAATCGCCGGGCGATACCTGCAGATCTTCCAGCAGCATCAACGCGCTGAGCGGCATCGCCAGCAGCTGTGCGGCGGTTTCGTCGGAGACGGTATCGGGCAGCGGGACCACCTGTGTGGCCCTGGCGACGAAGAACTCGGCCCATGCTGCGTGAATGCCGGAAACGCTGACGCGCTGACCGATTTCGAGACCGGTCACGCCTGGTCCGAGCGCGTCGATCCGGCCAACGGCTTCGGTGCCCGGTATCGCGGGCAGCGTCGGCTTGTAGCCGTACACCCCGCGCACGATAGCCAGATCGTGATTATGAATCGGCGCGAGGATCAGCTCGAGCCGCACTTCACCGGCGCCGGGTTCCGGCGTCGGCCGTTGTGCGGCGGTCAGTACATCTTTCGGTTCGCCGAACTGCTCGATGACTACGGCGCGCATGATCAGTCCTCCGCGACGACGACGGCAACGGCGATATTGCCCCGGGTCGCGTTGGAGTACGGGCACACCTGGTGGGCCTTGTCGGCCAGCGCCTGCGCCGCGTCGGTGGTCAGGTGTGGCAGCGAGATCTCGAGGGTGACCGCGAGCTCGAAGCCGCCCGCCTCGTTCGGGCCGATGCTTACCTTCGCGCCGACCGCGGAGTCGTCGACATTCGCGTTGGTCTGCTTGGCAACAAGGCGCAGTGCCGAGTGGAAGCAGGCCGCATAGCCCGCCGCGAACAGCTGTTCGGGATTGGTGCCCTCGCCGTTGCCGCCCATTTCCTTGGGGATCGACAGGTTCACATCGATCTTGCCGTCGGTGCTGCGGGCGTGCCCGTCGCGCCCGTCGCCGGTGGCGAGTGCCTCAGCGGTGTAGAGGATCTTCATGCCTGTTCTCCTTCGATCGGAATGGGACAGCTCAGAGATGCGAAAGCAGCGAATCGGTCATGCGCCGCAGGATTTCGCGCAGTGTCGCGAGTTCGTCCATGGTCAGGCCCGCGGCCTCGGCCATGCCGGCCGGGATCGCGACGGCCTCGGCCCGCAACGCGCGGCCACGCGCGGTCAGCTGGACATCGACGCGACGTTCGTCGACGGCAGACCGCCGCCGTGCCACCAACCCTGCCGCCTCCAGCCGCTTGAGCAGCGGTGACAGGGTTCCGGAGTCGAGGGCGAGTGCATCGCAGAGATCGCCGACGCTGCGGTCGTCGCGCTCCCACAGTGCCAGCATCACCAGGTACTGCGGGTAGGTCAGGCCCAGGCGTTCGAGCCGTGGGCGGTAGACCGCGGTCATCGCCCGTGACGCCGCGTACAGCGGAAAGCAGATCTGCTCGTCGAGGGTGAGGTGCTCGGTCATGCCCATAACGGTAGTGGGCAATTAGGTTGTGCACAACCTATTAGGTGGTGCTTCGTGTCACAGCCACTACTCGTGGTCGGCAACTGCCGGGGGAGGCGGTCATTGCGCCGCTACCCCTGCCGAACTCGTCGGCCCTCGACCCGAATCGAGGGTGTCAGCCGGTGACCTGTGCGATCCATTCGACGAGATCTGCTTCGACCTCGTCGCGGTTGAGCTCGTTGAGGATCTCGTGCCGGGCGTCGGGATAAATGCGGTAGGTGAGGCCGGTCAGCCCTGCGTCCCGATAGCGTTGCACCGCAGGTCGCTCAGCTTCAGGCCGGCATGAGTGCATCCGGTTCGGCCGGCGAAGCCGGCCGCCGACTGTATGTGCACGCCAATACCGTTCGATATCGGATCCGCCGTGTCGAGGAGCTGACCGTGCGATTGCTCGGCGACCCGCAGGCCGTGCTCGATCTCGGGGCCGCGGTACAGGCGCTCCCTGTGCTCAGCGGTTCCGCCGCGCCGCCGCCGGTCGGTTCCGCAGCTGTGTACGGCACGTGATGTCAGGGCTTGCGGCCGATACCGGCCCAGTACCAGGCGGATTCGGGGTCGACAGGTGTCTGCGCCGGCCCCGTGGGTAGGTGGCCGGTCAGTTCCGGTCGCCAGGTGACGACGGGAACCACGCCCGGTTCGATGAGCTCTGTTCCGGCGAATAGTCCCTCGGTTTCCGCGCCGCTGCGGGGGTGGAAGGTGATGCCCGCTTGTTGCGCGGAGTGCACTACGCGGGCCATGGCGCGGGCATCGAAATCGGCGGTGGGGTGGGTGATGACGAGGTAGCTGCCGGAGGGGGCGGCGTCGAGCAGGGTGCCGATCACTCCGTGCGGGTCGTCGGTGTCGCGGAAATACATCATGATCGCGACCAGCATGATTGCGACCGGGCGGTCGAAGTCGAGGGTCGCGGTGCGGGCGGGATCGGCGAGGATGGATGTCGGGTCGTGCAGGTCCGCGTGGATGAACGCGGTCTTACCCTCCTGTGTGCTCGACATCAGTGCCCTGGCGTGTGCGAGGACGATGGGGTCGTTGTCGACATAGACCACGCGTGCCGCGGGATCGAGACGCTGCGCGACTTCGTGCGTATTGCCCGCGGTCGGGATGCCGGTGCCGATATCGAGGAACTGGTTGATGCCCGCCTCGCCGACGAGATAGCGCACGGCTCGGCCGAGAAAAGCCCGATTGGCACGGGCCATGCTGCAGATGGCGGGGATATGGGAGGCGATCGCGTCCCCGAGGGCTCGGTCGGCCGGATAGTTGTCCTTGCCGCCGAGCCAGTAATCGTAGACGCGCGCCTCGTGTGCGACGCTCGTGTCGATCTTGGTCGGCAATCCGGTAATGGTCTGATCCTGGCTGTCCGGCATAACGATTTCCCTCCACGGAGCCGCCATCGTGCAGCGACTCCCTACCGCGAATTTTCCGCTCAGGATATGCCTGGCGAACGCCTGGCATGGGCAATTGCGCTGGACGGACTCCGGATCCAGGGTGTCGCCGCAAGGGCGGTAAAGGGGGCACGCTGTGCGGCGAGTCACAGTACACTCGGTGTGTCGCCCCAGCTAGGTGATCTTGATGAGGTTGAATTGATCAGGTCACGGAGTTTTCTTTCAGCAAACGAGCGGAAAGTGGGACACGACATGGCATCCGACTGCCGCGTCGACGGCCACAGATAGTGCCGCCGCGCCGGTGATCCGAGGCATTTCTCGGCGGCGCATCTCGTTTCGGAGTACCTCCGACTCTTCCTTCTGCAGCATCACCCCGGCATGCGATAGGAGCCTGAAAAGTGAGCATGATTCTCGCTGCGCTGCACGACACCGTTCTCGCAGAGGTCAGCAATCCGACACCGGAGGCGCCGCCGATGGCGGAGAAGCTGTTGCAAATGGGTCGCTACTTCACCTGGATGATCCAGTTGTCCGGGATCACCGCGATCACCTACGGCGGCGGCCGCTTCGCTTGGGAAAAGTGGAACGGCGGTAACCTGCAGTCGCCGAAGATGATCGCCAGCGCCATGGCGGGCGGTGCCGTCGCGACGAGTGCGGGCACGATCATGAATTCGGTGATCGGCTAGCCGAGCGGGACGCTGTCGACCACGCGCCGCGGCATTGCCGGCGCGTGGTCGAACCTTTTACGTGGTGCGACAGGACGGCAACGGCAAGAGTGGACGCTTGTTCAAATTGCTTGCGGCACAAGAATTTTCCTAGTCGGTGATCGCCCTGGACTTGTAGCACCACCGCCGGGCGGATCGGTCAGCCGAGCTGGGGGACCACGCTGTGGACGCGGGCGATAAAGGTGCCGAAATCCGCCATGAACCCGGTGAGGAACTGCTTCGTCGAGTTGTCGAGGACATCGCCGTCAGGGGTGAAGACGTCCGGGTGGAACTGGATGTAGGCCTCCGGGGAATTCATCTGCGGGGAATTGCAGTAACCCAGGACGCTGCGCAGACTCAGCTGGGCAATCGCGGTGCCGAGCTTGCCCGGCGAGGCGCCGATGACGGCGGACGGCTTAAGTGTGAACGAGTTGTCGCCCCACGGGCGGCTGGCCCAGTCGATGGCGTTCTTCAGTGCGCCCGGGATCGAGCGGTTGTATTCCGGTGTCACGAACAGCACGGCGTCGACGGCGGTGATGGCCGCCTTGAGTGCGCGGCCCTCCGGCGGGTAGTCGACGTCGTAGTCGTGGTTGTACAGCGGCAGATCCTTGATAGGAATCTCGGTGAACGTCAGCTGTGGTGGCGCCAGCCGGATCAGGGCCTTGGACAGGATCTGGTTGATGGATTCCTTGGACAGACTGCCGATAATGTAGCCGACCGTGTAGGTACTCACGTGTTGCCTCCTGACCAGCGGGATGTCCGGTGCTGTACGGAGCGCCAGGCGTCGTCGACGCGCGGCGGTTTCGACGAGAGTGCACGGACAACGTAGCACTTCACAGCGGCGGCCGAGCCAACCAGGCATGGGATGCCACCGGTTCCCTGGAGTCATGCATCCCGGTGATGGGCATCGACAACTGGGCGGACTCGAACGGGCCTGTGTTCGCTGAGATTTCCCCGTTTCCTGCTGGCACCGAGTTGTGGATCAGTCTCTACCTCGCGATCACCAAGAACCCCAACCGCGCTCGGTTCACGTACAACTCTTCGACCGGGAAGGTCGACCTCTCCTGGCAGGCCACATACCCAGCCGTCGATCGACGCTGCGAAGCGGGTGTTCGACACGATCAATACCAAACAGGGAACGATCTATCGAACCGACCTGTTCGGCGGTCTACAAGACCTGGGGCGACGACTTCGTCTACCACCCGCTCGGTGGCTGCCTGCTCAACCAGGCCACCGACAACTACGGCAGACTTCCCGGCTACCCCGGCCTGTATGTCATCGACGGATCACTCGTTCCCGGCAGCATCGGCGTCAACCCATTCGTCACGATCACCGCGCTCGCCGAGCGGAACATGGCCACAATCGTCGCCAATGATCTGCACTGACATCCCGCGGCCTGCCCGAACCGCGGCCCCGCGGACCGTCGAGCCGGGAGGCCCGCAGGGTGTTCCCGGTCGAGACGCTCACCGATCCGCAGGCGTTTTGCGGCAGTAGCTTCGCTCTTGGGCATCGAAGAAGTTTCTCAATGCAAACGGCCAGGTCCGGACATCTTCCGGACCTGGCCCTTTGTTCGAGCGGGCCGCGCAACCGGCGAGCCGAACGGCGCGGAATCGGTGGCTCGACATCGATGGGCGGGTGGGGGATCGCCACCGATTTCAGGCGCGGATGTGGGTCCGCTGGTCGATGATGGACAGGGTTCGTTCGGCCCAGCGGATATTTTCTTCCTCGAACATGATTCCTCGCATCAGCGTGAGGAAGGGGCCGATGCGTTCGGCGTGCGCGAGATGATCTTCTTCCGTGTGTCCGTCGAGAAGGCAGTCGCGCAGTCGTTCGTAGCGGGCAACTTTCGCTCTTGCCCATTCGAGTCGTTCGGCGACGGAGTTGCGGACGGCTTGAATGTCGCCGCTGTCGAGAGCCTGGACCTTGACCAGTAGTTCTTCGCGGATCGCTGGTGGTTTGGGTCGCTTCGCGGTGAAGTCGTGCAGAGCTTGGTAGCCCGCGTCGGTGAGTGAGTAGAGGCGCTTGTTGGGGCGGCGTTCCTGCTCGACCGTGCGGTATTGGATCAGCCCGTCGGCTGCCATGCGGTCGAGTTCGCGATAGAGCTGCTGCGGGGTGGCCATCCAGAAATTGGCCACCGAGGCGTCGAAGCCTTTGGACAGGTCGTACCCGGATGATTCGCCCTCGAGGAGTGCGGCTAACACTGCGTTGCGCAACGACATGTCGCCATTATATCCACTGGTGACTATTCAACGCTTTGATTATGAGACTCTGGACAACCCCCACCGCTTCATCTACTGTCGTTAGCACTTAATCAACAAGTTGACTCATCGAGATGCGCCCTTCGGTGAAGTGTGGACCACGTCGGCCACGTGCGAGAGTCGGCGGACGCAGGCGGCCAACCATGCGCATGTGTGGGAGTAGGCGCGTATCGGGTTCACGTCTGCAGATAGGTGGGGATGTGTCCCGTCGAACTGAATCACCACCATGGGGGTCGAGCGAGACAAAAGGGGGTGAGATAGGAAGGCGAACCATGGCGAGCATGACCAGGGTTCGGATGTCCGCAAGCGAACGCGGCGAGCAGGTGCTACAGGCCGCCGTCGCCGCATTCGCCGAATCCGGTTACGCGGCAACGAAGACCGATGAGATAGCCAGGCTCGCCGGCGTCTCCCAGCCCTATGTGATCCGACTGTTCGGGACGAAACGCGATTTGTTCCTCGCCGCCACCGACCGGGTGTGCGACCGGATCGAGGAAATCTTCCGGGCCGAAGCGCGACAGATCGGACCCCACATCACCCCGCAAGAAGCCCTGCGCATCCTCGGCGCCGGCTATGCGGCGTTCCTTGCCGATCGCGAACTATTGCTCGTTCAATTGCACGGCTTCTCTGCCAGCTCGGATCCGGCGATCGGCGACGACGTGCGAAACCGGTTCGGCCGCATCTATCAGCTCATCCGGGAGCTGTCCGGTGCATCCGTTGAGGACACCCGCCGTTTCCTCGCCACCGGCATGCTGTTCGCCGTCATGGCCGCCATGCAGGTCGCCGGCCCCAACGCCATACCCCAACTCTGGGCTACGGAAATCCTCGATTGCCCCGGTGACTACGCGGACTAACCGCCGGATCGGGCAGTATCGACCCACGATTCTCGAGAGGATTCGTCATCGAATCGTCAGCCTCGAGTGGCCTTCCCCCAAGCTCCCGCAGTATCGGCCGAGACCGAGGATTTGAGCTTCCGGCCGACCAGCGGCAACGCGCGGGTGCGACGTCAGCGGGGCTGTGTCCGCCTACGTGAGATTTCCCTGCATCACCCGGCCGCTTCGATGCGATGTCGGCCTACCCATGGGTGCTGCAGTTCCTAATCAACTAGTTGAATATTGATGATTGCACTGATATGTTCAGCCGTGATGTGAGTGACACCACAGCCCAATCGGTTGCATATCAGATCCAAGAGGAAAAGCCATGAGCTTTAGATGCCCCGAACCTGACGTCGAGATCCCGGATGTAAGCCTTAATGAGTTCCTGTTCAGTGCGATCGCGGAAGCCGATCTGGACCGGCCGGCGGTGATCGACGGCGAATCCGGGATCGCGATCTCGTTCCGGACGTTGATCGCACAGATCGATGCGGTGGCGGGAGCCTTGGCCGCGCGGGGATTGCGACCGGGTGATGTGGTGGCGGTGCACGTGCCGAATACGCCGTTCTTCGCGCCGGTACTGTACGGAATCCTTCGGGCAGGCGGCACAGCGACGACGGTGCACGCCCTCTACACCGCAGAGGAGATCACCAAACAGCTCGCCGACTCCAATGCGCGGTTCCTGTTCACCGTCTCACCGTTGCTGACGCAGGCCGACACGGCAGCCCGTTCGGTCGGCATCCCGACCGAACGGGTGATCGTGTTGGACGGCGCCGCCGACCGCCCGTCCCTGTCGGATCTGCTTGCCGACGGAACCGCACCGCCTCAGCTGAGTCTCGACCCTGCAACCCACCTCGCCGTCCTGCCGTATTCGTCGGGCACGACAGGAAACCCGAAGGGCGTCATGCTCACCCATCGCAATCTGGTGGCCAATCTCTGCCAGCTCGGGTCGTGGATAGGTCTCGGTGCCGAAGAGCGCGTTCTGGCGGTGCTGCCGTTCTTCCATATCTATGGCCTGACGATGCTACTCAATTACACCTTGTGGCATCGAGCCAGTGTGGTGACGATGTCCAGGTTCGACTTTGCCGAATTCCTTCGCGTCACCGCTGCTCAACGCTGCACCTATCTGTTCATTGCCCCGCCGATCGCCTTGGCATTGGCAAAGAGCCCTGTGGTCGACGAGTACGACCTCTCCAGTGTTCGTGTCGTGATGTCCGGCGCGGCGGCGCTGGACGCCGAGCTCGGCCTGGCCGTGGCGGACCGGCTCGACTGTCGCGTCCTCCAGGGCTATGGAATGACCGAAATGAGCCCGGTCAGCCACGGCATCCCCTACGACCGCGACGACATCTCGTTGGGCGCGGCAGGCATAACGCTTCCGAATCTGGAATGCAAGTTGGTCGATATTGTCACCGGCAGTGAAATCGACTATCCGACAGAGGGTTTGAGCAAACCGGGCGAACTGTGCTGTAAAGGGCCGAATGTCATGGTTGGCTACCTCGGCAATGAGGCGGCCACCGCCGAGGTCTTCGACGAAGAGGGATTCCTGCACACCGGCGACATCGCCGTTGTAGACAGCGCCGGAGTGGTGTACATCGTCGACCGGCTCAAGGAACTGATCAAGTACAAGGGCTACCAGGTGGCACCGGCCGAACTCGAGGCGCTACTGCTGACACACCCGGAGATCGCCGACGCCGCGGTGATCGGGGTGACCGATGAAAACGGCGACGAGATGCCCAAGGCATTCGTGGTGCGCAGGCCGGGCTCCGACATCGACGAAGAGCACGTGATCGCCTTCGTCGCCGGCCGCGTTGCACCGCATAAGAAGATCCGGCTGGTCGAATTCCTCAGTGCCGTACCGAAGTCGGTGACGGGCAAGATCCTCCGCAAGGATCTTCGCGTTCGCGAAGCCGATCGGCGCGCGAAAGTGAAGTGACTCGGCGAGGCGGCCACGGGTTGGATTGTGCGGCAACGCTGGTCATCGGGTCAGGGCGGGTAGCCGATCAACGACCGCTCGCGCCCGCTGCGTGCAGCGGTTTGTTCTCTCGCTCGAGAGAAGTGTCGGGCAGCGTGTTGCTCCATCGCCAGCACTTGGTCAGGAGTTCGTCGCGGCCAGCGGGCCTCGAGGGATCGGGGTGAGGGTACGGGGCTTTCGTCTTGCGTTGGCGAGCGAGAACTGCCGTTGTTGCGCCAACGATCCTGATGCACGAACCATGCCTCCCTCAACCACTGCGACCCGGGAGGGGCCTGCGGCACTGGTGCGCCGACCAGTGTGTCCACACTGACAATTATTAAAAAAATTCAATAATCACCCATGGACAACAATCCGCCTCTGCGAGTACCGTGTGAAACACCTACTAAAGAAGTTGACTATTGGAGGAATTGATGCATCCGTTCCGCAAGGCGGTCGAGGCAGGGGACGAAGCGGCGGTCGAGGCGTTGCTGGCCGACAACGTGGTGTTCACCAGCCCCGTCGCTTTCAAGCCCTACCCGGGCAAAGCGATCACTCGCGCCATTCTGCGTGGCGTGGCGCGGGTCTTCGAGGACTTCCATTACATCCGCGAGATCGCTGACGGCCGCAACCACGCGTTCGTGTTCAAGGCGAAGGTGTCCGGCAAGCAAATCACCGGCTGCGACTTCCTTCACTTCGACGGCGAAGGCAGGATCGACGATTTCATGGTGATGGTGCGGCCGCTCAGCGCAGCGACCGCATTGGCCGAAGCGATGAATGCCGAGTTCGAACTTATTCAAGGCGAAGCATTGGCCTACATCGAGCGCACGCAACACGAAGGAGCCGGCGCATGAGCGATTACGACGCCATCGTCATCGGGGCGGGCAACGCCGGCCTCACCGCTGCGGCAACCCTACAACGAGCCGGAGCGCACACCCTGCTCGTGGAGCAGCACAACGTGGCAGGCGGCTGCGGTACGTCGTTTCGCCGTGGCCGCTTCGAATTCGAGGTGGCGCTGCACCAGTTGTCCGGTGTCGGCGTTGACGGACAGCCGGCCTCGCTCCGGGAAGGGCTGTTCCAGCAATTGGGAATCGCCGACAAGTTGGAATTCGTCCAGGAGCACGATCTGTACCGGGCGGTGATCCCCGGACAAGTCGATGTGGTACTGCCCGCGGACTGGGATGGCGCTGTCAGCGCGATCGAAGAGGCGTTCCCGGGCAACGGCCCTCGTGCGCGCACATTCTTCGATCTGGTTAAAACCGTCGCCTTCTGGCAGATCGCCGCAATGCGTGGCTTGCCGGCCGAGCAGATCGACCCGGTGCTGTTCCGGCAGGGCCTGCGGCCGACGAAAGACGTGCTCGACGAGCACTTCGACGACGACCGGATCAAGTTCGCACTCAGTATCTACTGGACCTATCTCGGTCAGCCGCCGTCGAAACTGCCGTTTCAAGATCTCGCGCTGACCCTGTTCGCATACTTCGAGTTCAAGCCATGGCACGTGCGCGGCGGCTCGCAAGCGATGTCGAGTGCGATCCTCGATTCGTTCCTTCAGGCCGGCGGCGAGGTCCGCTTCAACACCGAGGTGCGAGCCATCCTCACGGATCGAGGCCGCGTCTTCGGAGTCCGGCTCGACGACAACCAAGTCGTCACCGCTACCGATGTGGTGTCCAACGCCTCGCTCCCGGTGACCTACGCCATGCTCGACAACATCGACGTACCGTCGGCTGTGCGCAGCGATCTGGGCAGCCGCAAGATCGGCGTCTCCGGATTCGTACTGCACATGGGGCTCGATGCCAGCCCGTCCGAGCTCGGGTTCACCACTAGTACGAGTTTTGTCAATCTGGACTCGGACGACGAGCGCACTTTCGCGTCCTGGCACTCGTTCGAACCAGCCCGTGGCATCTGTGTATCGGCCTATGACGTCGCCCCGATCGGCTTCGCACCGTCGGGCGCCAGCCACATCAGCCTGATGACGCTGCAGTACGCCGATGTATGGGACAAGGTGTTGCCCTCGGACTATGCGGCTACCAAGTTCGCCTACGCGCAGACACTCATCGACATGGTCGAGCACATCGCGCCGGGTCTCCGCGACGTCATCGAAGAAGTCGATGTGGCAACGCCTTTGACGATCATGCGTTACCTCGGTCACCCCGGTGGCGCCATCTACGGCTACGACCAGGACGCCACCGAGGGTTGGCTGTTCCGCAACAGTGAACGCCAAACCCATATACCCGGCTTGCATCTGGCCGGATCGTGGGCAGGCATCGGCGGATTCCAACCCACCCTGGAAGCAGGAGCCCGGATCGCCCGCCGCCTGCTACGCACCAGAGCCGCCTGAAAGGAAACAGCATGAAACACCCACTTGCCGACCGCTTCGACGGTGCCGCGACAATTCTCGCAGAGATCGACGCGCGGGTTCCGGACGATCGTCAGCACGCAGCCGACACACGGAAAGTCGTCGATACCTACCATCCCAAGCGCCTGCATCTGGCGGTCACCGAAATCATCGACGAGACCGCCACCAGCAAGACGTTCCGGCTAGCCAACCCGGACGGCACGTCATTGCCGCCCTTTCTGGCCGGTCAATACGTCAACGTATTTATCGACGACACCAGCAGGCCGTTCGCTCTATCCTCCAGCCCGGCCCGGCTCGACCACTATGACCTCACCGTTCGCAGGGTGCCGAATGGACGGATCAGCAATTTACTCATCGACACCGTACGCGTTGGTGAAATCCTCACCACCACAGGGCCGATGGGCACCTTTCACCACAATCCACTCTTCCACGGCGACGAGGTGTTGTTCCTGGCCGGCGGCTCCGGCGTCACCCCGGCAATGAGCATGATCCGCGAAATCGCGGATCGCCGCTCGGGTCGCCGCTTCCACCTCATCTATGGATCGCGGTCCGATGACGACATTGTCTTCCGCGACGAACTCGATAGTCTCTCCACCGAGCATCCAGGTATTCGCGTCGATCACGTTATCGGCTGGCCCACGAAGGGATGGTCCGGCCCGACAGGCATGCTGACCGCCGAGACGATCACAGCTCTTGCCGGATCGCTGAACTCACGCATGACCTACGTCTGTGGCCCGCAAGCGCTCTACCCGTACGCACTTTCCCAACTCACTGTGCTCGGCCAACCCAGGCGGCGAATTCGCTTCGAGGCCAACGGCGCACCGGCAAACCCCGTCGCGCAGCCGCACTGGCCGTCAGGCGTAGACCCCAACGAACAGATAACCGTCACGGCCGGTGCCACCAGCTTCCGTACGCCCCGCAAGCGGCCGCTGCTGGACGCCTTGGAAGACAACGGCATCCGTCCCGAAGTCGGCTGTCGATCCGGCGAATGCAGTCTCTGCCGGGTGCGCATCATCAAGGGCGACGTCCACCATGCCGAAGAAGCCAAACTCCGGCTATCCGACGAAAAGTCCGGATACACCCACTCCTGTGTCGCCTACCCCCTGACCGACGTGGAGATCGATTTATGACACGCAGGCAGGGCATTCGTGGTGCTGACCGACAAGGCCGTTTTCGCGGCGTGCACGAATCTTTGTGTGAGCGATCGTGGTTCATCGGATGGTGATTCGGTCTGCCGAGTAGAGGGGCGGATCCCGCACCCGCCTATGTGGAGCATGGCTGTCGGCCGGTGATGAGGTCGGGAGACATCATGAACGTCTCCTCGAGATAGTCAAAGGCCTGCCGGTGGTCATGTCCGGCAACGCGGGCGCGAACATCACCGGTTACCCTTCGAAGAGTAGGTGAATGACGGAGCGGGCGGCGTCTTCGGGATCCTCGCCCAGCTCTGGAGAGAGGGTGCCCCCCAGCCAGAGCGCCGCGAAGCCGTGCACGATCGACCACGCCGCGACACCGGCCTTATCGCCGACGGCTCCGGGCTCGGTTGACAACGCACGCTCCAGCAACTCACCGGCACGTGTGCGGGCAGCGGCCAGCTGAGGGTCGTTGCTGCGGTAGAGAGTAGGGCGGAACATGACCTCGAAGTGCGCTGGATGTTGTACCGCGAACCGGACATAGGCGACTCCAGCTTCGATCAGGGTGTCGGCCTGCTTCCATGCTGTGTCCAGTTCGTTCGCCAAGAGTTCGTATCCCTGTGCCGCCACTGCGGTAAGCAGGCCGGTCTTGTCGCCGAAATGATGTGCGGGTGCGGCGTGGGAGACACCGGCCCGCCGAGCCAGCTCGCGCAGGCTCAGGGCCGCCGGACCGCCCTCGGCCAGCGCCTCGACCGCTGCATCCAGGCACACAGCCCGAAGATCCCCGTGGTGATACGTCTTGCGGCTGTTCATACCTCTACTCTAACTTGACATTGACTAAATTCTGTTCGGCACCTACCTTGTCATTGACAAGATCTACCTTGTCAATGACAAGTTGGAGAGGAGGGTTTGCCGTGGTCCCCTTTGTCGCGCTGCTCATCGGCACCGCCGTCGCCCGTCTGGTCGGCCTGGCCGGTGTACACATGCTCGACGGCTGGCAGCCCGCCCTGCGCATTGGCCTTGCGCTGATGTTCGCGCTGACCGGTAGCGCGCACTTCTCTGCAAAGATGCATCGTGACATGGTCGAGATGGTGCCGCCCGCCATGCCGAACCCCGAATTGTTGGTGATCGTGACCGGCGTACTGGAGTTAGCCGGTGCTGTGGGCCTGCTGTTGCCGATGACGGCGCGGCTGGCCGCTGCTTGCCTGGCCTTGCTGGTGCTGGCGATGTTCCCGGCGAACGTGTCGGCGGCCCGCCGCAACCTACAACTCGGCGGCAAGCCCGTGACACCGCTTGTGCCGCGCACAATCGAGCAAATCGTGTTCGTCGCGGCTGCCGCCGCGGTTGCAGTGTGGTGATCGGCCCGTTGCTCGACTTTGCGAGCGCGCTGTCAATTCTTTCGGTCTACCCGGCCCGCAAGGTGTGGCCGGCGCTGTGTCGTGACGGCGCCCCCTGCACCGTGGAACGCCTGCTGCGTGCGGGCCCCTCCGCGACTTCCGTGACGATCAGGCGGTACTCGAGACAGCTGTGCGCGGTGATCGTTCCCGCACCGGTGAGCTGCTCCGACATGGCGACCACGCGCATCCGGCTGTGGTGTTCGGTGTAGCTCGTCACCCCAGCAAGATCACAACGACGGGTTGACGTGTTGTGATTGTCGGTTTTCGACCCGGGGCTTGCGCTGAGCAGTAGTTCGAACCACAATCCGGTTGTGGAGACGTTTGATAGCGTCCTCATGTCGAGGTTCGCGCTCGGAACCGTCCTGTTGGACGAGTCCCGCAGGCGTTCTTTGGCCGAGCAAGCCGAGCTGCCGGGGTGGATGCTCGGCTCCATCAATTCAGCGATACCGGCCGACCGGTACCTGCGGCTGTGGGAACTGCTCGAGCATGCGACAGAGAATGCGGATATTGCGCTGGACGCGGCCGATTCCTATATTCCGGGTCAGTTCGGAATGATCGACTACCTGTTCCTGACGGCACCCACTCCTGCCCAAGGGTTCGCACTCACCGAGCAATTCACCAACGCTTTTACCACCAACCACGTGGTTACTGTTGTGGATGGCCCTGAGGAAGAGGTGAGCATAGACATCTCTTTGATCCACGGTGAGGGTCGAGCCCGCGATCTTGCCCTGCAGGCGGCGATCGGCGGAAACATGACAAAGATTCGTCATGTCACCGGGCGGGAGGTCAATGCTCTGAGGGTTCGTTTCCGTCAGGATCCCCCGCACAGGAAATCTCGATTCGGTGAGTTGTTCGGGACCGATCAACTCGAGTTCGGTGCTGCGACCAACCGGGTTACCTTCCGCGCCGCTGATCTCGGCTTGCCGTCGCGTACGGCGGACCCGATGTTGGCGGCGGTCCTGCTGCAAAACGCGGACAAGAGGTGGCTTCCCCGCGTCGTCACGTGGCGTGATCGCCTCCATGCCGAGCTTCTCGGGATGATAGGGGAGGGCCCGGTGATAGTAGACGATCTGGCTCGGCGCTTGGTCACAAGTCGCCGCAGCCTGCAGCGGAGACTGGCCGAGGAGGGGACGTCGTGGAAGGGCGAGCTCGACCGCGCGCGGAGAGCCTACCTACAGACTATGGACGAGCCGATGGCCACTAAGAGCGATATCGCACGCCGCCTGGGCTACTCCGATGCGCGTTCATTCGACCGTGCCAGTCGACGGTGGCCCAGTCTTGAATCGGGTTGACCGAGTCCAATGTCCTGTGGATCTGTGTTGTTCGGATTGTCCAGGTCGGGGTGCTATCGCATCCTCAGCTGGCATCCACCTCAACTCGCATCCGATATCACATGTTGCCCGACGATCGATGGCAAGTGGCATCGAGTCGCCAAGCCAATCAAACTTGATGGATCGAGCATCGACGGATGGCCGCTGCGCGCGATGGCGATCTCTCGTGCAAGATCGAGGGCTTGGAGGGCCGCTATTCCGCCGTAGCGAGGTTCACGCCATTGTGAACCGCATCGGCATCGTTGCCGGGCTGCGAGGATGTCGAGCATCCGCACCTCGGGACGGTCGAACTGGGTAACAGATGTAATTTCTGCCGCCTATTCCGGTAAATGTGCTGATGGAACCGGGACGGCTTCGTTGGTTCGTCGGCGCTAGCTCGCCAGATATATGTCGCGCATCGTGTTCCAGTCTTCGAGGTAGGTAGAGATCCACTTCTGTTCGAGCTCTGCCGCGCGCAACGCGGGCTGCTCCCTTTCTACCTCGTTCTCTGCGTGTGCAGCGCGGTCCACGAGTTCGGTCCAGTGGTTGAAATCCTGACGTAGTCGGTGTGCGGCTTTGCGGTTCATTTCTATCTCCTTGTAACTGGCTACCGTTCTTAGGCCTCGAAAACATGTGGTGTTCAGGTATGTGGGTCGGTTCGTTGCGCATTGTGTCGGATTCTGCTTCTCCAAAATCCGCTCGAACCCAACGGGAGTTGAAGATGTCGTGCGCGTATTTCGTTCACCATTCCCGCGTATCCCTCGAGTGCCTCCCCCATGTGGAACCAGGCCTGGTGCCGAATTTCTTCGTCCCCCGAATGCAGCACCGCCCACCACGCCTCGGCGTAGGATTTGGCGATGTGTGCGATCACCTCACCCAGTGAGTGTGTGTGTTTACGTGCGGCTTTCGTCTGCTGTATATTGCGCGCTGCCCATGTATCGATCTCTCCCGCAACTCGATCGATCTCTGCATGAATCCGCTCGCACTCGCCGCCCTGTAGGTGCAGTGGTCTGTTGCGATGGAACGGTCTCAGTTCCGCATACAGGTCACCCAGTTCTCGCGCCCACCGGGCGAGTGGTGAGGCGCTGGTATCGGGGCCGGCGATCGCCCGGAACAGCTGTGCGGGCTCCGGCAGCGGGATAGTTCTGGGCGACAAGTTTTCGCCACCCGGTATTGGTGTGGCCCTGTGTAGATACATCGCTCACCACCTCACCGCGGCTTCTTCGGCTGTCATCGGCGTACCTTTCACTCGCCAAGTCCTTGTGTCAATAATCGTCAGAAGGGGCGATCGATGCGAGGTCCTGGTGTGCCACCGACGTGCATTTTCGCGCCAATATTCGGGTGAATCTTCACACCAAGATCGGATTGGGATTTACCCGAGGCGTGAGGCGCGTTGATCTTGTGCCACGATTGGCGCAGATTTATGTGAGGCATTCTGCCGTGTTCATCGACGTCGGCGGCTGCGACGATCAGCGGTTGAGGTCGGAGGTCAACAAGTCGATCTCAACCAAACTGCAAGGTGGCGACTGTGGCGACTCGTACCGGTCTATCAAGGTCCGGTCGATCCTGCGCTGCCCCTTGAGCCTCGCGATGTTGACGATTGGTCAAATCCCGGTGCGAACTGATCGAGAAAAATCGGACGAAATGTCCAAAGTTAGTGTGTGCAGTATTACCATGTGGCCATGTCGCTCGTCCTTCGCGAGGTTCTTGCGCATCCCGCATTCGAGGATGCTTCGCCTCGCCTTGTCAGCGGGCACGACCAACTTGACCACATTGTGCGATGGATTCACTCTGCCGACTTGTACGACATCGCTCCACTCCTGCGCGGCGACGAGGTTCTGCTCACCAACGGCGTCGGCCTGCTCAACCTGGATGAGTCTGCGCAGCGCACCTATGTTCGCCGGTTGGCCGAGTGCTCGATTGCGGCCTTGTTCTTCGAGGTGGGGCGGACTTTCGTCGATGTTCCTGAAGCGATGGTGGACGAGGCGCGCAAGCGCGGACTTCCACTTGTCGTTCTGCAACCTGTGCTTCGCTTCACCGAGGTGGCCGAAGCGATAAACAGCGAAGTGATCGATCGCTCGGTGGTCCGGCTTCGGCATTCTGACGAGATATCACGGATGTTGTCCGAAGAACTGGTGCGGGGCGCGCGCGTCAGCGAGCTCGTGCAGCACATTGCTGATGCGGTAAAGGGTTGGGCGATGCTGTCCGACTCGTCGGATCAAGTGATCGCATCCACAAACGCCGGTGACGGCCAGCTGGATCATCAGAAGCCGAGTGCCGAAGTCCCCATCATGATCGAGGGCACAGCTTGGGGACGCTTGCGAGTCGGTTCGGTGGCTGTCTCGGGCGTCGTCGTCGAGGCGGTGTTGGACCGAGCGCCGCGGGTACTCGAGCTAGGACTCATCCGGGAGCAGCCAGGTGTGGCTGCGGCATTCCGCGGGAGGCAGCTACTTCTCGAGCAATTGGCGAAAGGGACCTTGCCATCAAGTGCTCGGTTGGAAGACGGCCTTCGCGGAGCAGGTATACCGACGTCCGCGCGTGAATATTGTTGTGTGGTACTCGATCCCGCGAATATTGACAACGCCAACCACGTCGCGAACAGCATCGGGCGACGCTATGGCGACGTAATCTTCGGGATAGTCGACCGCATGCTATGTGTGCTGGTGGCCAGTCGGACAGGCAAGCACGGAAAAACCCTCGCGCGGGTTATCAGTGAGCAGCTTCGAGCGGAGCTCCACGGAATCTCTCGTCCTTCTGCGGCGGTCAGCGGCACTATTCGAACCATGGACCAGTTGATTCGAGCTATGTCCGACACGCGCATGAACCTATCGATTGCGACAGCCTTGGGGCTTGCTGTGCCGGTGGTCGGCAACCACTCGACTGCAGTCGAGCGAACTTTGGTCCAGGACTGCAACCCGGACGCTCTCCGCAGGTTGGTCGATGAGGTGCTGGGGCCGCTGATTTCTCGTGACCGGGAGGGCTTACTTTCCACCTTGCGGGTGTATGTCGAGACAGCAGGATCGAAGGCAGTAACCGCGCGACTCTTACATCTCAGACGACAATCGCTGTATTACCGGTTGCAGCGCATCGAGGAGCTGATAGATCTCGAGCTGAGCGATCCTGCCGAGTTCGGAGTATTGACCGTCGCGTTTGCCGCGCACAGGGCACTGGGTCTAATCGGACAGTAGCCATAGACCCGCAGCTGGTTACCTGTTGTAGGGGTGCACGCAGTCCCCTCCGCGTCTGCGGTGACGGACGCATACGCATGGACACGCAGAACCGGTCGCTGACGGGCCCAGTTTCGCCCGGATTTGTACCTGCGGCCGCAATGATGGGTGGTACCGGGCGAATCCTTAAACGGGTACTCGAGGTCTGCCCGCAACTCCCACCCGCGCGACTCGACGGGTGTCGGGCTGGTCGAACAGCGGTCGACTCGTCGACTGTCGATCATGTGGGCGTTCACGAGTGCTTCTGTGCGGCAACGGCTTCGGGGGGTGGGAGTCGAATGTCTTGATCGGAAACCATCCGCGATCAGCTCAACGGTGTTCAATTTCTCGATCAGCCGACAATTGGTCCCTGGAAGCTGAAGCCCCTGCGGCAGTGCCGTTGTCCGACAACCATCGCTTCCCCCTTCAGCGGTGATTTAATGCGATACTCCGACCTGCTTCGATGAGAAGTTCAGAGGTCCGTCGCATGCTGGCTTCGAGCGATCCGGCCAGTGCAGCGAGCTCGTAGACATCAGCGAAACCCGCTGTTCGCCAATCTTTCTCGACCAAACTGCAGCGGCCGACGACCGCGACTGTCGTGGTGCCGTGGGACTTTGCGCGATGGGCGACCGCAGTCGGAGCCTTGCCCGCGAGGCTGCTCTCGTCGAGCGCGCCTTCGCCGGTAATGACCAGGTGCGCACGTGACATATGTTCGTCGAGGTGGAGCAAGTCGAGGATCGCGTCGGCGCCTGACACGCGCGTTGCCCCGCAGGCGCCGATGAGGGCGTACCCGATGCCGCCGCCGGCGCCGGCGCCGGGCCGCTCGGCGGCGGCGGTAAGGACGCGAGGGACCATTGTTCTAGCGAAGTGCTCGATCCCTGCGTCGAGCAATGTGACGTCGGAGTTCTCGGCGCCCTTCTGCGGAGCGAATATCCGCGCCGCACCATCATGTCCGGTTAGCGGATTCGTGACGTCGGTGGCCACCGTAATGCGAGCGTCGGGCAGCCTTGCATCCAAACCCGTCATATCGACGTGATGAAGTTGGAGGAGTCCTGCGCCGCCGCCGGGTATCGGGTGGCCGGTCCGGTCGAGGAAATGTGCGCCCAAGGCTTGGAGCAGTCCCACCCCGCCGTCGGTTGAGGCTGTACCTCCGACACCGACGGTGATGTCGCGGAATCCTAGATCCAATGCGTACTTGATCAGTTCGCCCACGCCACGACTCGTTGCGCGTCGGGCGTTGTCGGGTGTCGCTGTGACGAGGTCGAGTCCGCTGGCTTGGGCTGACTCGATGACCGCGATGCGGTCTCGGGTAGCGATTCGCGCGGTGACTTGCGCTCCCAATGGCCCGGTCACGGTGGCCTCAGCGGTGGCAAATCCGGCGGCCACGAAGCAGTCGATGGTTCCCTCTCCGCCATCGGCAACGGGCATACACATAATGTCGCCGGTATAGCCGCCGGACCGTAGTCCGTCAGCGAGACGGCGGCTGACCTGTGTCGCGGTAGCACTGCCACGAAATTTATCCGGGCACACGAGAGCCATCGCGTGGCGATCGTCGTTCGCCGCGGGGGGTTTCGTGTGCGCAATGCTCGGTAGTGGGTGGGGGTGACGGAGATGGGAGGAGGGCATGAAAGTCCAATCAGATCGGGGTGCCGTCGGGAAATTCGTCGTCGACGATTGCGATCAGCCGCTCGACCAACCACTCGGTGAGCAGTCGGCCCTTTTCGGCGCTGGCGGGCACCGGCGACGACAGCGAGCCGCTCGTCGTCGACATGCGTCTATCGATCGGCACGACGTCATGGTTGACCACGCGTTGTGGCGCATCGGACGTGATGCGGTCGGTGCGTACCGCTGAAGGTTCGTGGTACATCCACAGCGATGTCTCGATCACGGCGGCGTGCTCGAGCGCCAGGCCGGGAAAGCTCTGGGGCCAAATGGCATTCAGTCGCTGCGGGGTGAACTCGGGGTTGACGTCCTCGATCACGACGATCTTGAGTTCGGGGTTGCGCTCGGAGGCGAGGTAAGCGGGCTCGTAGACGAAACCGCTGTTCTCCAAGTGCCAGTTATATAAAACGATGTTGCGGAAACCGCACCGCTTCAGTTCGCTCAGCACATCCTCGATGATGCTCATGAACGTGGTTGCCCGCAGGGACACCGTCCCTGAGAAGTGTTGTCCGCCACCACTTCCCGGCCTGCTGCGGTAACCGAACGGTAGGAACGGACCCACGATAAGGCTGCGTCGGCGGCTGGCCTCGCGGACGATGCGCTCCGGTATCACCCAGTCCGTGCAGACCGGCAAGTGGTAACCATGCTGTTCTGTCGCGCCGAGGGGAATCACGATGGGCGTGTTGGCGCGGGCAGCCGCGGCGATCTCCTCCCATGTCATCTCTTGGAACACAGTCGGATCGGGATCGTTGAACATGTCGAACTCCTCTTCTGTCAACAGCTGTGCCTGAAGGTCGTCATGCCGTGCGACCTGATGTCTGGATACTGCGCGCTGCGCACCGGAAAGCGTGGTCACCCTTCGCAACTGCAGTGCTCGCACTCCTTCGAGATTCCGGGCTATTCGGGGATATTGGCCAAAGCTGTTGTTGCAGTGTGTGTCTCGGTGACTTCATCGAATTCGATCACGTTGTCGATCGAGGTGCCCATAGCTACGTTGGTCACGCGTTCGAGGATCACTTCGACGACGACCGGAACGCGATATCGGGCAAGCATCGCTTTGGCGTCTTCGAGTGCTGGGCGGATACCAGCGGGATCGAACACGCGGATGGCTTTGCAGCCCAGTCCTTCGGCAACGCGGACGTGGTCGACGCCGTAGCCGTTCATCTGGGGGGCATTGATGTTGTCGAAGGACAGTTGTACGTGGTAGTCCATGTCGAACGCACGTTGAGCTTGCCGGATCAGCCCCAGATAGGCGTTGTTCACGACCACGTGGATATACGGAATGTTGAACTGTGCCCCGACCGCCAGCTCTTCGATCATGAATTGGAAGTCGTAATCTCCCGACAACGCCACCACTGTGGCTGAGGGGTCGGCCGACGCCACGCCTAGCGCGGCAGGCACCGTCCAGCCGAGCGGCCCGGCCTGCCCGGCGTTGATCCAGTGCCGCGGCCGATGGACCCGCAGGAACTGGGCGGCCTGAATCTGAGAAAGCCCGATCGTCGAGACGTAGCGGACGTCGCTGTCGAAGACGGCGTTCATTTCCTGGTAGACGCGCTGCGGTTTGATGGGGATGTTGTCGAAGTCCGAACGGCGACGCATTGTCGATTTTCGGTCGGCACACGCACGCGCCCATTCGCGATAGTCGGTGAGGGTGTTGTTGCGGGACTGCTCGCCCGCGAGAGCGACGAACAGCTCGAGTGCGGCCTTAGCGTCCGACACGATGCCGTAGTCCGGGGCAAATACGCGACCGATCTGGGTCGGCTCTATGTCGACATGAATGAACGTCCTTCCAGCAGTGTATGTTTCGGTGTCACCGGTGTGGCGATTCGCCCATCTGTTGCCGATGCCCAGCACGAAGTCCGAGGCCAGCATCGAGGCGTTGCCGTACCGGTGGGAGGTTTGCAGACCGACCATTCCAGCGTTCAGTGGATGGTTGTCAGGGATTGCGCCCCATCCCATCAAAGTCGGTACCACCGGGATCCCGGTGAGTTCGGCAAACTCGACGAGCAGGCCGCTGGCATCGGCGTTGATTACGCCGCCACCTGCGACGATGAGCGGACGTTGGCTCGCGCGCAACATCGCCATAGCCTTGTCGACCTGAGGCATGGTGGCGGTAGGTTTGTACACGGGCAAGGGCTCGTAGGTGTCGATGTCGAATTCGATCTCGGCCATCTGCACGTCGATCGGTAGGTCGATGAGAACTGGGCCCGGACGGCCAGAGCGCATCAGGTGAAATGCCTGTTGGAAGGTACCGGGGACCTGGGCGGGTTCCAACACCGTGACCGCCATCTTGGTAAGTGTGCGGGCCACGGAGGCGATATCGACGGCTTGGAAGTCCTCCTTGTGTAGTTTGCTGACCGGGGCTTGTCCGGTAATGCAGAGAATGGGGATCGAGTCAGCACTCGCCGAATAGAGTCCGGTGATCATGTCGGTGCCGGCTGGTCCGCTGGTGCCGATGCAGACACCGATGTTGCCAGGAGCTGACCGCGTGTAGCCCTCCGCCATGTGGGACGCACCCTCCACGTGGCGGGCGAGTACGTGGGTCAGACCGGGAGTGCCGTTGTCGACTCCTTCGGCACGCATGGCGGCGTAGAACGGGTTGATGGCAGCTCCAGGCAGCCCGAAGAGATGAGTGGCCCCCTCTTTCTTGAGGATCTCAACAGCGGCCCGGGCCGCGGTCATGCGTGACATGGCTGTCTCTTTCGTCAGCGTTACGGGGGGAGCGGTCAGGACGTCGCGAGCCCGGACAGCCGCTCGACGCCCAAGAGGAGGGCCGAATGGTCGAGACTGCCTTCACCATTGGCGCGCGCGGCGGCCATGAGTTGGGCGACGAAGGCTCCCACCGGCACGACGACTCCCGCTTCACGGGCTGCGGAGGTAACTATCCCCATATCTTTGTGATGCAGATCGATCCGGAAGCCGGGTGTGAACTGGTGGCGCACCATGTTCTCGCGCTTCTGGTCCAGCACCTTCGAGCCGGCCAAACCGCCTGCGAGCACATCGAGGGCTGCAGTGAGATCCACATGGTGGGCCTGAAGGAACACGACCGCCTCGGCCAGTGCCTGGATGTTCACGGCGACGATCAATTGATTTGCCGCTTTGACGGTTTGGCCGGCACCGTTGCCACCGACGTGAACGATTGTCTTGCCGACGGTTTCGAAGATGGGCAGTGCCTCAGCGAAGTCTTGGTCGTCGCCTCCGACCATGATCGACAAAGTGGCGTCGATCGCGCCCTTCTGGCCGCCGGAGACCGGCGCATCGAGCAGCCGGAAGCCACGGGCTTTCGCTTGTCGGGCGAGATCGACGGTGACATCTGGCCGAATGCTCGAGAAGTCGATGATCAGTGTGCCTGGTGCCGCGTGGTCGAAGACGCCGTCGCGGGTCAGGACCTGCTGAACGTCGGGACTGTCAGGGACCATGATCGCGACGATTTCGGCACCATCGACAGCGTCAGCGATCGATGTCGCGGCACGGCCACCCGACATCTCGAGTATGGCCTCCCGGACGGGTACGTTGTTGTAGCCGGCGACTTCGTGGCCAGCTTTGGCGAGACGGGCGGCCATGGGGTTACCCATGACGCCGAGTCCGATGAATGCGATTCTGCTCATTGTGGGTCTCCGACCAAGCTGTGGATACTAAAACCTTGGGTGCCGACGATGTTGGGGACGAGCCATTGGAGGCTGTTGGCCGTGTCCGCAGTGGAGGGCTTGTACTCCAGCGCGACGTAACCGCGGTAGTTGTAGTGCTCCAAGGCGGTGAAGTGGCGTTCGAAGTCGATATTTCCGGTGCCGGGCTCGCCGCGTCCCGGAGCGTCGGCGATCTGGACGTGACCGATCTTGTCGTGGTGGGCGGTGATCGCCCGATCGATGTCGTCGCCGTTGCTGGCCAGGTGAAACATGTCCAGTAGGAACGCGGTATTGGCATGTCCGGCGGCGCGCATACGGTCGACGACGGCGACAGCGTCGTCCGCGGTGCGGAGGGGATAGGGTTTCCTACCGCTGACCGCCTCGATGAGGACTGTGGCGCCGATGTCGTCGGCCGCCTTGGCCGCCAGCGAAAGATTCTCGAAGGCGAGAACGTCTTGCTGCTTCGCATCGACGCCGACGATACGATTTCCGTACAGCGCGTTGAACGCGGGTACGCCGAGTTGATCGCCGATGCCGACGGTTACGGCGATGTTCTCCCGGAACCGAGTGGACAGGGCAGGGACCGAGAGTGCCCCGCAATCCGGGCCGGCGAGCTCTCCGGCAAAGAAGTTGAGTCCGACGAGCTGGACGCCTGCGTCGCGGACGGCCGTCACGAACGCGTCTATATCACGGTTACTGGGGCTGGCCTGCTGCCACGGCCACCAGAATTCGATGGCCTCGAATCCCGCTGCCTTGGCAGCAGCGGGCCTGTCGAGCAGCGCCAACTCGGTGAACAGCATTGAACAATTCGCGGCGAGCGGGCGGCGGTGCATTGTGTTGTCCTATCTGTACGGGGCGGCGCATAGGTAGATCCACCTGTGGCTGCCAGGCGCCGCGTCGACCTGGCAGCCAGGGATGGCGCGTTCAGGGGATATCCGGGGTCAGGTCGAGGTTGGTGGCACCTGGAACGGCAGCGTGCAGTCCGCGCGAGCTCGGTGACCATTTCTTCGATCCTGCCCAGCAGGCGACGGCAATGGCGACGAGCACGACCTCCGCGATGAGGTACTGAGTGTCCTGGGTTGCCAGTGCGATTCCGGTGAAGCCGATGACGACGAGGGGCGGCAGCGGCCAGAGCGGCATTTTGAAGGGGCGCGGCTCGTTGGGCATGCTGCGGCGGCTCCAGAAAGCGGCCAGGCCGATACAGAAGTAGACCGCGGCGATCACCGTTCCGGCGAAGATGATCAGAAAATTCAGTGCGGAGGTGAAAACCAGGACGCCTGCGGGAATCGCCAGGACCATGATTCCCGCACCGGGAGCACGGAATCTATTGAGTCGGCCCAGAATTCGGTTCATTGAAGCAGGCCAGACACCGTCACGCCCGGTGGTGTAGACGCCGCGTCCGAAATACATGAGCAGGGAAAGGAGCGCATTGAACAGGGCGATAATGACACCGATGTCGATGATGACGCGTGCTTTCGCCCCCAGGGAGGCCTGCACAGAGTAGATAACGGGGGCCGGAGCGCTGAAGAAGTCCCTGAGGTCGGGCGCTGCGATGACCGCTGAGATCAGCGGCACCATGATCAGGATGCAGGCCAGAATCGCCGAGATGATCACCGTCTTGGCGATGTTCTTCTCGCCGCCTTTGAGCTCTTCGGAAAACCCGAGCGCCGCGTCGTATCCGTTGATGACGTTGAAGGCAGGCGCCAATGTTGCGAGCATCACCGCGAAACCAACCGCGGTCAACTCGCCTCCGGTCAGCACAACCGGATGGAAGGTGACCTCTGCCAGCTGCTGTTGCGGGTGCAGCAACGCCGCCACGGTGATGATGCCGAGCACGACGCATTCGACGATTACCATCGCTGCTGTCGCCCAGGCGCCGACCTCGACTTTGGTCAACGCCAGACCAGTGGCCAGTGCCAACAGGATAATCGCCATGACGGTATCGGGAAGACCGAGGGCGGGGATCAAGTCCTCGAGGAACGCCACCATACCCAAGGCGACACTGGCCGGAATCACGATCCCTTGAATGAGGTAGTTGAAAGTTGTGATCCACGCGAACGGTCCTGGGAGGACCCGACGGACCAGCGAATACATTCCGCCGGCGATCGGAAACATCCCAGCAAGCTCGGCCAGGCACAGCGAGATCAGTACGACAACGACGGACAAGATCAGTCCGGCACCGATGGAGAATGTCCCACCGACGACGAAGACGCCTGCGGACAGAAACAGCACTGCCATAGTGGGTGAGACGTCAGCCATGGCAAGCCCGACGACCTCGGGAATACTGAGGCGCCGCTCGAGCTGCTGAGAGTAGCCGAGTTGTTCTAATCGCGATTTCGGTTGGGGGTTGGGCTTGGTCATTGTGGTCTCCGTAGAGATGAGATGTGGATGGTCTATTGGGCGGACACGCCGATGGATCCGGCGGGCACACAGGTGGTGCGTCCGCCGTCGGCTGTCAGATGGGTCCCGGTGATGTAGCTGGCGCGATGCGACAGCAGGAACACCACGGCCTCGCCGATCTCGGAGGGTTCGGCGATCCTGTGCATCGCGACGCTGGCTGCGTTGTCTGCGAGCTCAGCTTCGGGATCTGCGACGCCGTCGAACTCGGCTAGGAACATCGGGGTCTTGGTTGTTCCGGGGCACACTGAGTTCACCCGAATGCCCCACGACGCGAGCTCCGCCGCGGCACTGCGCGTCATTGCGAGGATGGCACCCTTGGTTGCGGTGTATGCGACGTATCCGGCTTGGCCCATGATGGCCAGTTCCGAGGCCGTGTTCACGATCGCGCCGCTGCGCCGCGGCTGCATCACCCGCGCGGCTTCTCGCAAGACATAGAACGATCCGGCGAGGTTGGTGCGAACCAGGGTGTCGAACAGCTCGTCGGTTGTTTCAGTGAGCGGCGAGACGATCGAAATACCCGCGTTGTTGTGGACGGCGTCAATGGGCCCGAGCTCGGATTCGACGCGGTCGAAGGCGGCGCGTACGGCTGCGGAGTTCCCGACGTCGGCACCGACGGTCAGCACTGGGCCGCCGTGCCTTTGCACGAGTTCCTGCGCTCCGGCCAGATCGTCGTCGGGACGCGACAGCAGGGCTACGGCCGCGCCTTCGCGGGCGAGCGCGAGCGCGGTGGCCAGCCCGATTCCGGACGCGGCCCCTGTCACGACGGCGACGCGATTAGTCATTTCGGGCATGCTCTTGGTCCTTCGGTACGGTTGCTGTGGGGTGGACTCGAACGGGGTGGACACGTTGATCCCTCATGGCGACTCGCCCAGTGATCGGATCCAGTCGATCTGCACCTGCAGTCCCCGTTCGAGGGACCAGGCCGGGGTATAGCCGAGGTCGCGTGATGACGCGGACAAGTCGTATTCGCCTTGGCTGTCCCAGTGCGGGAGTAGGCCGGGGCCGATCTCGTAACTGCTACCCGGCAAAAGCTTTTCGAGGATCTGTACGGTTTCTGCGATGGTGATACGTCGTCCGCCTGAAACGTTGTATACAGGCTGTGCCAATGTGGCGGTCGTGGCGGCGAGCCTGGCTGCGGTTGCGACGTCATCAACGAAGACGAACTGAAATGGATGCTCGCCACCGGTTTCGAGGCGGAAGGTACTGCGGCGGATACCGGCGCGAATCATGTCGCCGAGCAGGCTGGGCATCCACAGTCCGGGACCGTAGACCTCGGTGACACGCAGTGAGGCGATCTCCATCCCGTATAACGAGTTGTAGACCGCGCCGAACAACTCCCCGGCTACTTTGGTCACTCCGTAGGGTGTGGTCGGTTCGGGTTTGACGTCCTCTCGCACACGAGCGTTGAGGTCCAGGTTGCCGAGAGCGCATTCCGAGGAGAAGTTCACGATACGGCGGACACCGGTGGCGCGTGCGGACTCATAGACTGCCAGGGTTCCTTCGGCGTTTGCGGCGAACGTGGTCCACGGCAGCTCGATCGATACTCCGGGGTGGCTCTGACCCGCGGTGTGGATGATGCGCTCAACGTTGTATTTGCGGAGAGTTTCGGTCAGGCGTGGAATGTCGAACAACTCGCCCTGAATTGTGGTCAACCCATCACGGCTGTCGACGGCGAAGTCGCGGTTGTAGCTGACGACCGGGGAACCATCGGCTAATAGCTGGTCGACGAGGTGTCGGCCTACGAAGCCGCGTCCGCCTGTCACGAGAGTGGTCATGTCGATTCTTTCCATTCACCAGTTGGGGTAAGAAGCCGGGTCGACAATGACTGGATCGAGTTTGCGCCGCTCGACGGAGGGGTCGGCGAGGACAGCGTCGCGAAGTTGTGTGCCTGTTCTGAATTTGACGTCGCCGCGGTCGAGGATGACTTCGATCATCTTGCGAAGGTTCTGTGCACGCCCGGCTCTACCGGACAGAAATGAGTGTGCGGTGAGCTGAAACAGGCCGCCGAATTCACGGAGCCCATCGAGTTCAGCGGTCCAGAGCGCGAGCGCCTTCTCTGGCGGCTCGATGACATATCCGAGATGAGGGTCGGGAAGGTAGGCGTACTGTTCCCAATCGTCGAGCGACCAGTGCGGCGGAAGCTCGACCAACGGGCCGCGCGATGTTTCGATGATGTAGGGACGGTCGTCATCCATCAGGCTCGTGTCATAGCTGATCCCATGCTCGACCGCAATCTCCGCGGTATTCCACGTCGCCGCCCACATCGGGGAGCGATAACCGTTGGGCGTGATCCCGAGAGCCGCGAGCGACTCGAGTCCTCGCTCGAATTCCCAGCGCTCCTCGGCGGGTGTGAGTTCCGTCGACGGGCGATGGGTATAGCTGTGATGTGCGATGTCATGACCACGCGCGGCAATATCACTGATCGCATCAGGCCAGCGTTCCGCGGAGATGCCGGGCACGAAGAACGTCGCCTTCAGGTCGAACTCGTCGAGGATGCCGAGGAGCCGGGGCAGGCCGCGGCGTGCGTCGAATGCTTGGTGCGACATGGCCATCGCATTCTCGGCGTGACGGCGTCCGGCAGCGAGAACCGGTGTCTCCATATCGACAGCGAAGGTCAGCATTGCGATTGATGCGGCGCCGGCCCGCCACGATGGCGCATTCGCCTCTGGGCGGCAACTGCTCGGAGACAGGCGATCCACAGTCATGTTCGCTCCTTATGATTCATAGGCTCGAATCAGAATGCGTCTGCCAGGTAAACGCTGCAACGGTCGCCCTGTCATGTGTTTCATGACGTATGGGGGGCACAATGTCTCATGATGTTGGCTGTTCGGAGCACGGTTGGACCATTGGACCAGCGATTGCGGAAGCCCCGGTGCTGAGCCGGACCGACCGCCTGGATCACGTGTTCGACGAGTTCGTAATCGCCGACCGATATGGCGTTGGCCAGCTTGGGCGTGGCGACGAGATCTTGCCGACCAATGGCGGCTGATTGACGGCGGTGGACCTAGAGGGCGCTGACTTCATGCTCGACCACTAGGCGAAAGTAGAGTGCTACGTTGCTGTTCGAGGTTGGCAGAACCATTGTCTCAGTGCTGGTGCAAACAAGGTCACCGAGGCGCGTGGCTTCGGCACGCCGACTCGGAAGTTACAGATCACCGGCGATTTATCGGGGTCGCCGATGTCCCGGGTCGCCCAGGGACCGCAAGGGGTCCTGGCGCGGCCAACTGTTCGGCAACCCGTCTTCCGGCCTTGATCCGGTACTCACCTTGGCACTGAGATTCCCGTGGCGCGGTTCGGTGGACGTGACGATCGAAGGGATCCCCGCGGATGTGCCTTCTTGGCGCGAAATCGAAGGCATAGAGGTCGAATCCACCGAATCCGGGGAGCCGATCGATGCATCGGTGTACGACGGTGCCCACAGCTTTTTCGAGTACGCGCGCATCCAGGTCCTTCATCAGGTCGGCACTATGGCACGGTTTGTCGTCGACCTGGCCGAGGGTGAGGAGTTCTTTCTCACGCTTCCGAACGACGAGAAACTCGAGGCCGACCAGATCTACACGACAGTGGATGCCGAGTTCGAGGGCATCGAAATGTACCTGACCGCGGACCGAGAGCTGGCCGAGTTCACCGACCCTACCGGTTTGGTGTTCGACTGGGCTCACGGCGACTGCAAGTTCTACAAGGTGGTCGACTCGGGCACCCCGGAGCATTCGGGACACTGATGTCGGCTCCGGACCAGGATTGTGCGAGACAGTACCTCGCACCACGCGTCCGGCACGATGTCAGAGCGCATCTGAGCTCGAGATTCAACCGTGAGGCCTCGGCGTTGTCGGGGCCACACGGGTCTTGCCGACGTCGGGATGTGGCGCGATGCGCCGGTTCTTGGGACCGGCCGTAGGCGCGCTAAGAATTGCCTCCTGAACTGCATGTTTCCTTATGTCCACGGTCGGTGCTGTGCGGTCTGGCCAGCTGCGCCCCTTTCCGAAGTTCTCCTGGGATCACCAGGGGATCCTGGCTTTACGCACAACCCGACATCCGCGCCGAGATCGAAGATCTCCGTGACGGCTTCCGGCGAGCACCCTCTACGCCCGTTCCTGCTCGATAGCGCAGCTCACACATCTCTACTACGCCGACTGGAAGTATCCAGCCAGCGCAACCGCTGACTCGCCGCCGAAAATGACGCGCTACGCCAACAAACTCGGCCAAGCACGCGGCCAACTCCGGGCCTCAGCGACTCACCGAACCACCTCCGCTCGTCCCGCCCGAATCATTCCGGCTCGATAACGATCGGCCCCTGTTGAGTGGCCCAGCATCATGCCTCCACCGACTACGACGACGACATTGTCGCCGACGCAAACCAGCTGTTCAGAGGCTCGAACAGCCAGAAGTTCAAGATAATGCAGGAGCAGGTCGGGCACGCGCATGCGGCGTCGACCGCGATCTACACCGGCGTCTCCAACGAGTTCTATCGGCTGGTGACCCAGCTGCCGCAACGGCTCAGCAGTCGCTACGCCCCATTTCGAGCGACCGGCAAGCGCCCGTCAGCGCCTCATTTCGAGCGACGGCAAGCAGTCGCCATCGCCAGTGTTTGTCCATACCCCTTTCGGCGCGCTCGGCAACGGTTCAGACTGAACTTGCCGTCGCGTGTGTGCAGCGGCGAGTACTACCCCACCGGTAGCTACACCGACGGTCGGATGCACGCCGAACCCAGCGCCGATTCGTCAGAACGCAGGTCTGCTTATGCATGAGCAATCCGCGCCATACGCTGTCACCGGTAGCACCGCGCCTGATGGCGCGTTCCCGCTCTCGGCCGCCCAGCGCGGTATCTGGTTCGCCCAGCACATCGCGGGCGACACTCCCATCTCGATCGCGCAATATGTCGAACTGATCGGCCCGCTCGATCTCGATACATTGGCCGACGCCGCCCGCCGGACCGGGCGCGAATTCGGCACCGGCTACCTCCGTCTGCTCGACGTCGACGGTCAGCCGTTCCAGTTCGTCGACACGACGCTCGACGATGACCTGGTCACCATCGATTTCCGCGGCAAATCCGACCCAGAGGCCGCCGCGCACGACTGGATGCGCGCGGAGTATTCGGCGCCGCTGGATCTGTTGCGAGACCGGCTGGTCGCGGTGACCATGCTGCAACTCGCCGATGATCGCTGGTTCTGGTACTCGCGCATGCACCACATCGTGCTGGACGGCATGGGCGCGCTAGCCCTGGTGCAACGCACCGGCGAGCTCTACAACGCGGCCGTCGAGGGTCGGGAGGCGCCCGCCGGCAAGGCCGAACCATTGCAGAAGATTGTCGACGCCGATCTGGCCTACCGCAGCTCGGACCGCTTCGAAGCCGACCGCGAATATTGGCGCGGCCATCTCGCCGGGATGGCCGACCCGGTGAATCTCGCGGGCCGCGATGCCGAGGTCGACGCGCATCCGAACCGTGTTTCGGGCGCGCTGCCCGCGACCACGACAGAGTTGCTCGACACCGTCGCGAAGGCGGCCTCTTCGGGCGCCGCACCGACGGTCGTCGCCGCGTTCGGCGCCTATCTCGCCGCGATGACCGGTGCCCCCGAGGTGATCCTGAGCCTGCCTGTCTCGGCGCGCACGACGGCGTCGCTGCGCCGCTCCGGCGGCATGGTCGCCAATGTCGTCCCGCTCCGCCTTATCCTGGATCCGACCACCACAGTCGGTGACACGATCCGGGCCGCACAGAGTGAACTGACCGGTGCGCTGCGGCGGCAGCGCTACCGGCAGGAGGATATCGTCCGCGATCTCGGCTGGGCGATGGATGAGGCCGCATCGTTCGGTCCGGCCGTGAATTTGATGATGGTGGACACCAGGATTCAGCTCGGCTCGGTCACCGGACGACTGCACGTGCTGACCTCCGGGCTGATCGATGATCTGTTCGTCAACCTGTATCCCGGCGTGGGCGGTGAGAGCACCCATATCGATCTGCAGGGCAACGGAAACCTCTACAGCAACGCCGAATTGGCAGCGCACCATACCCGATTCCTGTTGTTCCTGCACCGTTTCCTCGCTGCCGGGCCGGATGCGCCGCTCTGCACCGTGCAGGTCGTATCCGAGGACGAACGCATCCAGCTGGTACCGGCGCACGGACCGGCGGGCGTAATCCCACGCACACTTCCCGAAATACTCAGCGCCGGTGCGGCAATCAACCCTGGCGCCATGGCACTGCAGTGGGGCGATACCAGCCGCACATACCGCGAGCTCGACGAATATTCGAATCGGCTCGCCAGGGTACTGATCGCCGCGGGCGCCGGACCGGAACGGACCGTGGCGATTTCGATCCCGCGCTCGGCCGAGTCCGTGCTGGCAATGCTCGCGGTGGCGAAAACAGGTGCGGCATTCGTGCCGATCGACCCGACCTATCCCGCGGACCGGATCGAGCACATGGTGGGCGACAGCGGTGTCGTCATCGGCGTGACCGTGTCCGAGGCCCGAAAGTCGTTGCCGGAGTGGGTGAACTGGCTGCTCATCGACGACGAGACGATCGGCGCGACGATAGTCGCGCAGGAGGCGGCGCCGGTCACCGATGCCGACCGGCGCTCACCCATATACCTGGACCAAATCGCGTACATCATCTACACCTCTGGGTCGACGGGTCTGCCCAAGGGCGTGCTGGTGTCGCATCGAGGACTGGCGAACCTGGTCGCGAGTTCCGGCGACGGGTTCGGTGTCGATGCCAATTCAGTTGTGGCACACGCTGTCTCGCCGAGCTTTGACATCTCCGTCGAGGAAATTCTCGTCACGCTCGCGGCGGGTGCGACGCTCGCAGTGGTGCCACCGGCGGCGTATGCGGGCGAGGAGCTGGCAGCGGTCCTGCGCGCACAGCAGGTCACCCATCTCAATGTGACGCCGATAGTCGTCGGCTCGCTCGACCCGGCAACACTGCCGGACCTGCGCACGATCGTCGTCGGCGGTGACGCGTGCCCGCCCGAGCTGGTGGCGAAATGGTCCGATCGGACCCTGCTGAACGGCTACGGGCCCACCGAAACCACCGTCACCGTGACCTTGAGCGGTCCCATGACCCCTGGTGGTCCGGTCACGATCGGCAGCCTCGTCAGCGGCGTCAGCGCCGTCGTGCTCGACCCCTGGCTGCGCCCGGTCGCCACGGGCGCCGTCGGTGAGCTGTACCTCGCGGGCACCGGGGTAGCGCGCGGGTATCACCAGCGCAACGGGCTGACCGCAAGTCGATTCGTCGCGAACCCCTATGCGCCTGGTGCGCGGATGTACCGCACCGGGGATCTCGTGCGCTGGACCGCGAGCAATGAGCTGGAGTACCAGGGCCGCAGCGACTTCCAGGTGAAGGTGCGCGGCTTCCGCATCGAGCTCGGCGAAATCGACGCCGCCCTGCAACGACACCCGGACGTCGACTTCGCACTCACTATCGGCGCCGAAACCGGTACCGGCGTCACTGCGCTGGTGTCGTACGTACTGCCCGAGCCTGGGGCCGAGGTGCACCCGGAGGCACTCAAAGCGGCTGCCGGGGAAACACTTCCGGCCTATATGGTGCCCGCCGTCGTCATGATGCTGGACAGCATCCCGCTGACGCCCCTCGGCAAGGTGGATCGAAAGGCATTGCCTGCACCGGATTTCAGCGCCAGAACCATTCTGAGCAGGCCGCCGTCTACGCCGCGCGAAGCGGCGCTTGCCGCATTGTTCGCCGAGGTGCTCGGACTGGATGCGGTCGGCGTCGACGAGAGCTTCTTCGCGCTCGGCGGCGACAGCATCGTCTCCATCCAGTTGGTGGCCAGGGCGAAGGCCGCGGGGATTCGCATCAGCGCGCGGGATGTGTTCGAGCGCAAGACCGTTGCCGCTCTGGCGGCGGTCGCCACCGAGGTGGACACCCACGTGGTGCACGAACTGCCCGGTGGCGGTATCGGTTCCGTAGAGTTGACGCCCGCGGCGCACGCGATATTGGACCAGGGCGATACCTGGCGTCGGCTCGGCCGTGCGGCATTGATCGCGCTGCCCACGGGCTTCGAGCGGGCTCGGCTCGGCGCTGCGGTGCAGGCATTGATCGATCACCACGATCTGCTGCGCTCCGCGCTGCGACGCGCGGAGTCCGGCTGGGAATGGGTTGTCGCCGAACATGGTTCGGTCAAGGCCGATGCCCTGCTGCACGCGGTGTCGGCAGGTTCCGAAGACGTGGACGCGATCTGTGCACAGGAACTGCGGCGCGCCCGCGACCTGCTCGACCCGGAGAACGGTGTCGTCGCGCGTTTCGTATTGATCGAACAGGTGGACGCCGATCCACTGTGCTGGCTTGTGCTGCACCAGTTGGTGATCGATGACGCCTCCTGCCACATCCTGCTCACGGATCTGGCCACCTCGGCCGCGGGCGATCCGCTCGAACCGGTCGGAACCTCGTTCCGGCGCTGGGCGCATGGCCAGCTCGAACACGCGGCCGAACGTGGTCCTGAACTGCCTGTCTGGCAACAGATCCTGTCCACACCGGACGCGCCGATCGGCTCCGGCACGCTCGATCCAGCCGAGGACATCGTGTCGAGGGCCGCGAGCTTGCGGACCGTCATCCCGCCCGACGTGGTGGCGGCCGTACTCACCACGACACCGGATCGATTCCACTGCAGCGGCCACGATGTGCTGATCGCCGGGCTCGCCATGGCGGTAAGCCGTTGGCGCGACCGGAAATCCACTGTGCTGACATTGACCGGCAACGGCCGCGCGGTTGCGACCCTGCCCGGCGCTGATATCGCACGCACCGTAGGCCGGTTCGCGAGCACGTATCCGGCGGCCCTCGACCTCGACGGCATCGACCTCGACGACGCGTTCGCCGGGGGCACCGCGGCAGGCACCGCGATCAAGACCACGAAAGAGCAGTTGCGGGCGTTGCCGGACCAGGGGGTCGGCTTCGGCATCCTGCGTTATCTGAACGCCGACGGCATCGTCACGCTCGCCGACGCGCCCACCCCGCAGATCACCTTCACCTATCACGACCGGACGGCGTCGGTGCACGGCGAAACCTTCCCGACACAGAGCTTCTCGGTACTCATTGATGATCTCGCGCCGCTGGCCGCTGTCGTCGACATCGACGCCACCCGGACCGACACCGGCCTGGAGGTGAGCTGGGGCTATGCTTCCCGGCTGCTCGGCGCCGCCGACATCGGCGAGCTCGCCGCACTCTGGGCGGACGCATTGGGCGCAATCGCCGACCATATCCGGTCGGCGGAGGCGGGCGGCCACACGCCGTCCGACTTCGACCTCGTCCCGGTGACCCAGCCCCAGATCGACAACTGGGAGCGGACCTATCCGAACCTCACCGACGTCTGGCCGCTCTCGCCGCTGCAATACGGCATGTTCTTCCACGCGCTGTACGACTCCGACACCGCGGACGGTTATACGGTGCAGTCACTGCTCACGCTGGCAGGTACCGTCGATGCCGCCCGATTGCGCACCGCGGCACAGACATTGGTGGCACGGCAGGAGAACCTGCGGGTCGCGTTCGTGGAGACCGACGACGGTCCCCGCCAGCTCATTCTCGGCGACATCGAAATCCCTTGGCAGGAAGTCGATCTGACCGGCATCACCGATGCGCAGGCACGCGGGCGCGAACTCGACCGCATGCTCGCGCTCGACGCGCGTACCCGCTTCGAACTCGCCCGCCCCCCGCTGCTGCGCTGCACACTCATCCGGATTACGCCCGACGAATACCGTTTCGTGCTCACCAACCACCACATCGTGCTGGACGGCTGGTCCGGGCCGCTGCTGGTGCGCGAATTGCTGGCCCTGTACGTCACTTCGGGCGACGACAGCGCGCTCCCACCGGTGCACTCCTATCGCCGATTCCTGGGCTGGCTGGGTGAACAGGATGACGCCGCGTCGATAGCGGCGTGGCGGCAATCCCTGGCCGGCATCGATACCGCGACCCGGGCGATACCGACCCTGGCCGATATCGAATCGACCGAGACCGGCACGATCTCCGTCGACCTGTCCCGCGATACGGTCGCCCGATTGGAGACGGCCGCACGCGAATCCGGCGCGACGGTGAACACCATGGTGCAGGCGGGCTGGGCGATGCTGCTGGCCATGCTCACCGGCCGCACCGATGTGGTCTTCGGCGGCACGGTCTCGGGTCGGCCGCCGGAGCTGGCCGGTGTCGAATCGATGATCGGGCTGTTCATCAATACGCTGCCGGTGCGCGTACAACTCGATCCCACCGAGAAGGTGACCGACCTGCTCGCCCGCGTACAGTCCGAGCAGGCACGGCTGATGGACCATCAGCACGTCGGGCTGGCCGCCATACATCAGGCAATCGGCCTCGCCGAATTATTCGACACGCTCACCGTATTCGAGTCGTTCCCGATCGACCGCGAAGCGTTGTCGCAAGCACTCGACATCGCGGGCATGCGAGTACTCGACGTCGACACCACCGACACCACGCCATATCCGTTGAGCCTCATCGTCATTCCGCTGCGCGGCAGTGACGGACAGGACACGCTGCGAATCACCCTGAAGTTCATGGCAGACCAGCTGGAAACTGCTGCGGCACAACTCTTCCTGAATCGCTTCGTCAGAATGCTCACGCAGCTCGCCGAGAACCCGAACGCCCGGGTTTCGCAGCTGCAGTACTGCGACGACACCGAACGCGCCGCGCTACTTCCGGTCCGCGGACCGGAGTCGGTGCCACTGCGCACCCTACCCGAAATCCTCGCCGCCGGTGCGGCTATCGACAGGGACGCCATCGCAGTCAGCGCAGGCGAACTCACCATGCCCTACGGCGAACTCGACGCCTGGTCCAACCGCTTCGCCCGGGTACTGCTCGGCCGCGGTGTCGGCCGTGAGATCTTCGTCATCCTGGCCCTCACCCGGTCGCTCGAGTCCGTGGTGGCGCTGTGGGCGCTGGCCAAGACGGGTGCGGCCTTCGCGCCGCTGGATCCCAACTATCCGGTGGAACGGATCGAGCACATGCTCAGCGATTCGAAGGCGCCGATCGGGGTGACGGTCACCGCGACCGGTGAGACGCTGCCCGGCAGTATCGACTGGCTGCTGCTCGACGACCTCAACACCATTCGCCGGGTCATGATGGTCTCCGATGCCCCCATCACCGATGAGGAGCGCGGCGGACCGATAGATATCGACCAGACCGCCTATTTGATCTACACCTCGGGCTCCACCGGTAAGCCGAAGGCCGTACTGCTCAGCCATCGTGGTGTGGCGAATCTGGTCACCTCCCAGCAGGAGACCCTCGCGCTCGACCACACCGCACGGACCTTGCAGGTGGCCTCGCCGAGCTTCGACGCCTCGGTGTTCGAACTACTGACGGCTCATGGGATGGGCGGCAGGCTTATCGTCTCACCGCCCGACGTCTACGGCGGCACCGAATTGGAGCGGCTGCTGCGCACGGAACGGGTCACGCACGCCGTGATCACACCGTCCGCGCTGGCCACCATGGATTCGACGGACCTCGAGCACCTGCGCGTGCTCTCGGTCGCGGGTGAGGCCGCGACACCGGAGTTGATCGAGCGCTGGTCGGCGGGGCGCCGGATGGTGAATCTCTACGGTCCGACGGAATTCAGCATCTGGGCGACCGGGCCCGGCGAACTCGTCGCGGGCGAACCGATCACGATGGGCGGGCCGATTCGCGGCGCCGCGAATATGGTGCTCGACAGCTGGCTGCGCGCGGTACCGGTGGGCGTGCCGGGTGAGCTGTACCTGGCGGGTCCCGCGCTCGCACGTGGCTACTTCAACCGGTTCGAGATGACCGCGGGGCGTTTCGTCGCCAACCCGCACGGCGAACCGGGTGAGCGGATGTACCGGACCGGGGACATGGTGCGCTGGGTCCTCGGGCACGACTCCGGATATGAGCTGGAGTACCTGGGCCGCAGCGACTTCCAGGTCAAGATTCGCGGACTGCGGATCGAACTCGGCGAGATCGACGCGGTGTTGTCCCGGGACGTGGAGGTCGAATACGCGGTCACGATCGGCCGCGCCGGACCGGCGGGCGCGACGGTGCTGGTGTCCTATGTCCTGCCCCCCGAGGGCGTGCGGCTCGATACCGAACGGCTGCGTGCGCAGGTGGCCGCGGAGCTACCCGGGTACATGGTGCCCGGCTACCTCATCGTATTGGACTCCATCCCGCTCACCCCGGTCGGCAAGCTGGACCGCAAAGCCCTTCCGATCCCGGACTTCTCGGATACCGGACGGCCGTATCTCGCCCCGCGCACGGCCGTCGAGCAAGCCGTCGCCGCGGTATTCGCCGAGGTGCTCGGCACTGCGCGGGTAAGTGTCGATCAATCGTTCTTCGAACTCGGGGGCAATTCGCTCAGCGCCACAAAGGTTGTCGCCCGGGTCAATTCGGCCCTGGGTTCGACCATCGCGCTGCGCGACCTGTTCGACGCGCCTACCGTCGCACAGCTGTCCGCGCGCGTCGTCCCGGCCACCGACGACAAGCCGGGACGCTTCGCGCTCGCCCGGCGGATCCGGCCGGACCGAGTTCCGTTGTCTCCCGCGCAACAACGGATGTGGGTGCTCAACCGGATGGATCCGACCTCGCCGGCGTACAACATCGCCGTCGCGCTGCGGCTCACCGGCGACCTCGATGTCGACGCCATGCGGCTGGCATTGGCCGATGTCATCGATCGACACGAAAGTCTGCGCACCCTCTATCCGGTGGATGCGGAGGGACCACGCCAGGTGGTGATCGGCACCGCGACGGCCGCGCCGCCGATGCCCCTGATCGACACCGAAGATGGTGCGCCGCTGCGGGATCGGATCAATGATCTGGCCGGCACGGGATTCGACCTCGCGACGGAACCGCCGCTGCGCGTCGGGCTGTTGCGGCTCGACGGTTCCGCTCCGGTTCATATCGTGGTTCTGGTGGTGCATCACATCAGCGCCGACGGCGCGTCGATGGCGCCGCTCGCTGCCGATCTGGTTGCCGCGTACTCCGAGCGCGCCACCGGCGCCGACACCACCCGTGTCCCGCTCGCCGTCCAGTACGCCGACTTCGCGCTCTGGCACCGGGAACTGCTCGGTAGTGAATCCGATCCGGAATCGATTGCCGCACAGCAGATTCGCTTCTGGACAGACTCACTCAACGGTGCGCCGGACGTGCTGGATTTGCCGGCCGACCGGCCACGCCCGGCTGTGCAGACAATGCGCAGCACCGAGTTCGAATTCCATTTCGAAGCCGAAATGCACCGGGCCCTGATCGAATTCGCTGCCGCACACAATGTCAGCCTGTTCATGGTGGTGCACGCCGCGCTCGCGGTGCTGCTGGCCCGGCTCGCAGGCACCGACGATGTCGTCATCGGCACCCCGATCGCGGGCCGCGGCGAGGAGGCGCTCGACGAACTCGTCGGCATGTTTGTCAATACGCTCGCGCTGCGCACCCCGGTCGACCCTGGCGCTGCATTCGCCGAGTTTCTCACCGCGGTGCGGTCGGCAGATCTGGACGCGTTCGCCAACTCCGATGTCCCCTTCGAGCGGCTGGTCCAGGTGCTGAACCCCAGCCGGTCCACCGCGCATCACCCGCTGTTCCAGGTGTCGCTGACGCTGCAGAACTTCGCCGAGCCGGTCTTGGAGCTGCCCGGATTGCGCTTCGAAATAGAGGACTTCGACCGTGATGCATCGCAATTCGATCTGATGCTGGACCTGCGTGAACGTTTCACCGACACCGGACCGGCCGGGCTGGATGGTGTGCTGACCTACGCGACGGACCTCTTCGACGTGGCGACGGCCGCTTCGTTCACGGCCCGGTGGCGGCGGGTGCTCACGACGGTCCTGGCGCAGTCGGATGTGTGCCTGGCTGATATCGACATCCTCGACGATGCCGAGCGCGCGGCGCTGGTTCCGGTGCGCGGTCCCGAAACCATCGGCACGACAACGCTTCCGCAACTCCTCGCCGACTCTGTCGCGCGGTATCCGGAGCATCCCGCGCTGGTCGTCGATGGAAAGACTACGACCTACCGAGAACTCGATATGCACGCCAACCGACTGGCACGGCTGCTGCTCAAGGCGGGCGCCGGCGCGGAAACGGTGGTTGCGCTCGGCCTGCCCCGGTCCGCCGAACTGCTCACCGGGATGTGGGCTGCCGCGAAGATCGGGGCGGCCTTCCTGCCCGTCGACCCAAAGCATCCGGTGGACCGCATCGATCACATGCTCACCGATTCCGGTGCCCGCGTTGGCCTCACCATCGGCGCTAATCGCCCGGCACTGCCGGACAGCACGCACTGGCTGGTCCTCGACGACCTCACCTTCGTCGAACGCTGGTGTCACGCGGGCGGTCGAGGACTGCTTGACCAGGAACTGCCGAGCCCGATCCGGCCGGACAGTCCGGCATGGATGATCTACACCTCCGGGTCGACCGGAACGCCCAAGGGCGTCACCGTTTCCCACCGCGGCATCGCCGATCTCGTAGCGGCACAACGCGAGTTGCTCGGGATAGACGCGACGTCGCGGGTATTGCAGGTGGCCTCGCCGAGTTTCGACGCGTCGGTATTCGAGGCGCTGATGGCGTTCGGGTCCGGCGGCGCCTCGGTGGTCGCACCGCCCGAGGTGTTCGGCGGCAGCGCGCTGGCCGAGTTGATCGACGCCGAACAAGTCACCCACATGGTGATCACCCCGTCGGCGCTGGCCACCATCGATCCCGCCGAGGTGTCGAGCGTGCGGGTGCTGGCGGTGGCGGGCGAGGCCGTCGGCGCCGAACTCGTCGACCGGTGGGCCGCGGATCGGACGATGATCAACCTGTACGGTCCGACCGAATTCACCATCTGGGCGACGGGTTCCACGCCACTTGTCGTCGGCGAGCCGGTCGCTATCGGCAAGCCCGTCCGCGGCGCATCCGTCCTGGTGCTCGACGATCGGTTGCGTCCGGTGCCCGTCGGCGTCGCGGGCGAACTCTACCTCGCGGGGACCGCGCTGGCCCGCGGTTATCACGCCCGGCCGAGCTTGACCGCCGCCCGCTTCATTGCGAATCCCTTCAGCGGACCGGGCGATTCCATGTACCGCACCGGCGATCTGGTCCGCTGGACCCGCACGGCGTCGGGATTGGAGCTGGAGTACCTCGGCCGCACCGATTTTCAGGTCAAGGTGCGCGGACAGCGCATCGAGCTCGGCGAGATCGACGCCGTGCTCGGTCGCGCCGAGGGCGTCGAATTCGCGGTGACGCTGGGCGTACCCGGCCCCGCCGGATCGACCGCGCTGGCGGCATATCTGGTGCGCGCCTCCGGCGTCGAACTCGACCTCGCGCAAGTGCGTGCCGTCGCGGCAGACACCTTGCCCGCGTATATGGTTCCGGCCGCCTTCGTCGTCCTGGACTCGATCCCGCTCAACGCCGTCGGCAAACTCGACCGCAAGGCCCTGCCCGCGCCGGAATTCACCACCGATCGCACCGAGTACCGGGCGCCGTCGACCCCGACCGAGGAGGCGTTCGCGCAGATCTTCGCCGAGCTGCTCGGTATCGACAAGGTCGGCGCCGATGATTCGTTCTTCGCGCTCGGTGGTGACAGCATCCTGGCGATCCAGCTGGTGTCGCGGGCCAAACAGCAGGGCCTCAATTGCACGCCGCTGCAGGTTTTCGAGCACCGCACCGTTGCCGCGTTGGCCGCGGCGACCGATGCCGCGGGCACCGTGGTGACGCTCGACGAACTGCCCGGCGGTGGCACCGGCGACATGCCGTTACCGCCGGTCGTGCACTACATGCTCGAGCGTGGCGGCAACTACAACCGATTCGCCCAGACCGCGGTGTTGGAACTTCCGCTGGGCATCGACCGGGGCCGAATCGTGGCGACCCTGGCGGCCGTCCTCGACCGACACGACATTCTGCGTGCCGGGCTGACGCAGGCCGAGGATGGCGAATGGCGGCTGCTGGTAAGCGAACCGGGCTCCGTGGAGGTAGACACGCTGCTGCATCGCATCGAATTCGACTCGGCCGCCGACTCCGTCGACCTGCGTGAGTTCGCGGTGACCGTCTTGGATTCCGCGGCGAACCGGCTGGACCCGGCGAACGGAGTTGTGCTGCAGTTCATCTGGCTCGACCCGATCGGCGATGCCGGAGCCAGAGCGCGGCCGGGTCGGCTGATCGTACTCGCGCACCACCTGGTGATCGACGGCGTCTCGTGGCGCGTCCTGGTACCGGATCTGGTCGCCGCCTGGGCACAGGTGTCCGTCGGCAACAGCCCGGTGCTCGCCGAGACGGGCACCTCGATGCGACGGTGGGCGTACGCGCTCGCCGAGGAATCCCGCACGGATCGACGGGTTTCCGAACTCGGATACTGGCAGGGCGTGCTCGAGGGCCCGGATCCGCTGATCGGTGCCCGTGAGCTGGACTCGGCGATCGATCAGGCACACACGTTGCGCATGATCGACCGCCAGGTATCCGCGGAAGTCACCAACACACTGCTCACCACGCTCCCTGGCCTCTTCCAGGGCGGCGTCAACGACGCCTTGCTCACCACGCTGGCGCTCGCGCTGGTGCGCTGGCGGGCACGCCGGAGTATCGCCGAGGCGATCGCGCTGGTGCGGCTGGAAGGCCATGGCAGACAAGAGGAAGTGGTCCCCGGCGCCGACCTTTCCAGGACGCTGGGCTGGTTCACCAGCATCTATCCGGTGCGATTGAACCTCGATGGAATCGATGTCGACGATGCGCTTGCCGGCGGCCCGGCCATGGGCATGGCGATCCGTGCGGTGAAACATCAACTGCTCGCGGTGCCGGATAAGGGCATCGGGTTCGGTCTGCTGCGCTATCTCAATCCCGATACGGCAGCGCAACTTCCGCGGCGGCTGCCCGGTCGAATCAGCTTCAATTACCTCGGCCGGTACTCGGCCGGCGCCGGCCCGGCTGGGCTGGAGGGCCTCGGCTGGCTGCCGACCGACGAGTTCGGCGAACTCAACGCGGCCGAAAGCCCGGACGTGCCACTGCAGTCTGCGATCGATGTGAACGCGGTGGTCGTCGGTGACCGGCTGGAAGCAAGTTTCGGCTTCCCCGAAACACTACTGCACCACGACGATGTGGCCGAGCTGGCCGACCTCTGGGTCGAGGCGCTCGGTGCGGCCGCGGAATTCGCCCGCACGCCGGCCGCGCAGGCCGCCGCCGACGAGGAGGCCGCGACCATCGCCGCGCAAACAACTGCGGCCGAGATCGCCACCGCTCCAACAGGACTCGGACTGGACGTGCTATTGCCGATCCGGCTCGGCGGCACCGAACCCGCGTTGTTCTGCATCCACCCGTCGTCCGGAATCTCCTGGACCTACCTGGGACTCGCGGACGCGCTGCAGCCGGGACGACCGATCTACGGACTGCAAGCACCGGATCTCGGTGGCCACGAACCACCGGTACGTTCGATCGAGGAGTTCGCCGACCGGTACATCCGCGAGATGCGCGCGGTACAGCCGACCGGGCCGTACCACCTACTCGGTTGGTCGTTCGGTGGGCTCATCGCACACGCGATCGCGACCAAACTTCAGCAGGCCGGTGACACCGTCGGTGTCGTCGCACTACTCGACGCCGATACCACCGATATCGATGGCGACAGCATCGAGCGACTCACCGCGGGCGGCTTCGTCAACGCCTTCGGCTCGGTCTTCGGTATCGACGACGTGCCGGCCGACGCCACCGCTGAAGCCGCAGCCGAGCTGATTCGCGAACGGCTGGGCGGCGTTTCGCTCATCGACGCAGACACCATCGAGCGGATGGCCGGATCGTTCAACGCTTCGGCGCAGACCAGAACCGGCTACCAGCGCCCGGTATTCGACGGCGACATCGTGTATTTCAGCGCAACCGTCGACGCCTCCGACATCTTCGGCCCCGGCGGCTGGCGGCCCTATGTGACCGGCGATATCACCAACCACGACATCGAGGTCACGCACCTCGAGCTGACCGGACCACATGCGCTGCCCATCATCGCGCGCGTGCTCGACGCGGAATATCTGGGAGGAAAACGATGGGCTCCGAAGAAGGAGTCCTCGTCGAAGGAATCGAGAAGTCGTTCGGCGCCGTAAAGGCCTTGCGCGGCGTCGATTAGCGGCAGCACCGGGCGAGGTGTTCGGCATCCTCGCCCCGAACGGGGCGGGCAAGACCACCATGGTGAACATCCTGTCGAGAGCCTGAGCTGGCGGAGTTGCGGGCGCTCGTACCTGGTATAACGTCTTGTGGCAGGGCAGTCGCAGACCTGCTATGCCACAAGGCGTTTCACGTGATGGGTCGTCATTGCCGAATGCTCGTCTTTGTCGGCGCTGGCCACGAGATGATTCGCCGAAAGGTGTGGTGCCTCATAGTCCGGCTCCTCGCAAGTTGTCGGTGTGCTGGATCGCTCGTGGGTTCTTCCACCACCGTCGGTCACGAAACCGTTTGGCGGAATGCCGGTTTCGCGAGATCATGGGGTTGTGTCGAGTGCTGTGGGCGCGACCTCCGGGCGCCGTGGGAGTCCTTCGCCGCGGCGGGGGTTCGCCGAGAGATTGACAGCACTGTTCGATGCCGCAGGAAAACCGACCTTGCGTTCGGTGGCGAACGCAGCGTCCGCGCGGGTGGCGGCGGCCGGCGGGAACCCGGTCACGATACAGCGAATCAGCGACTGGCGCAGCGGAAAAGCGATTCCGGCCGAGTTCGATTCGCTGGTGCCTGTGCTGCTGACGCTGATCGAGAAGGCTGCCCGGACTGGGCACACGCCAGCGCCCGAGCTGGTCAAACTGACCGCATGGCGCGCGATCTGGCGGGCCGCGCAGGCCTGGGACCCCCAGTCCGAGGCCATCTGCCCCTTTCCGGGTCTGGCCGCCTACGGACCCGAGGATCGTGAACGATTCTTCGGAAGGGCCGAGGCTACCGCGGAATTGGTGGATCGGGTGGTCGGCCCGGCCGCAGGCATGATTGTCGTGCTGGGCGCCTCCGGGTCCGGAAAATCCTCTCTGCTGCACGCCGGTGTCATCCCCACACTCTGCGCGGACCGGGAATGGACGGTTGTCACCATGACTCCCGGTACGAGACCAGCGAAGACGCTTGCCGAACTGCTCAGCCCATCCGACGCGAACGCGGCGGCGCGCCCGGATCTCGTGGTGGTCGATCAATTCGAGGAGACCTTCACCGTCTGCCTCGATGAATCTGAGCGTGAGGACTTCTCGAGCCGCCTCGCGAAACTTGCCGCGACACACGAAACCACCCGCACCGTGGTCATTCTCGCGGTGCGGGCCGACTTCGTCCCGCACTGCCTCACCTATCCGGTGCTGGCGGACGCGCTCAACACCCGCTGCTACGCACTCGGGCCCATGCGGGTGGAGGAACTCACCGAGGCCATCACGGGACCGGCACGCGCGACCAGCCTGAATCTCGAGCCCGGCCTGGCCGAACTGGTCGTGACCGAGTTGTGTGGGCTGGCCGGCGGCCACCACCGGCGCAGCTACGATCCGGGCGGTCTTCCGCTGTTCTCCCATGTCATGGCCGCCACCTGGAGGCACCGGGCGGGTGCCCGGCTCACCGTGGCCGGTTACCGGAAGGCAGGCGGCGTGGCCGGATCGGTAACGGCCACCGCCGAGGAGGCGTGGCGTGGCCTGACCGCCGCCGAGCAGACCGCGGCCAAGGAACTGCTCATGGGGTTGGTCACTGTCGGCTCGGACGGCCGCGACACCAGGCGGCGCGTCCCGCGCACGGAATTGCTCACGCGGACGGTCGATCCCGACGCCGCGCAGACCGCCCTGACCCGCCTGATCGACGCGCGACTCATCACTGCGGATTCTGTCGGCGCCGCAGATGGCGAGAGTGGAGCAGCCCAAGAGATCGTCTGCTTCACGCACGAGATCGTGCTGGACGCCTGGCCTCGCCTGCGCGCCTGGATAGACGAGGGCCGCGTCGACCTCCTGGTGCGGCAGCGGGTCGAGCTGGACACCGCTGAATGGGTTGCGGCCCAGCGAGATCCCGTACTGCTGTATCAGCCGGCGCGGCTTGCCGCCGCGGAGAAGGCGGCCGGAACGCCTACGGGCGTTGTCGGTGAGTTCCTGACGGCCGCGCAGGCGGCTCGCAGGCGCGGTCGGCGGCTGGCCGTCGCGACGCGCGTCGGGCTGGCCCTGGTGGGCGTTGTCGTGCTGGTGCTCGGCATCGCCGCCTATACCCAGACCAGACTTTCGGAACAGGAGCACGAGAACGCCGACCTGGTTGCGATATTGGCGGAGGCAGACAGTGTGCGGAGCACGGATCCGTCTCTGTCCGCCCAGCTGGAACTGGTCGCCGACCGGATGCGTCCGGGTGATCCGGATATTCGGTCCCGCCTACTGCGCATACAGAACCTGCCGCTGGCCGCACCCCTGCGCGGGCATACCGGAGCGGTGCACCAGGTGGCGTACCGGCCGGACGGACACATGCTGGCCTCGGCGGGTGAAGATGGCGCGGTGCGGCTGTGGAATGTCGCCGATATCGCCCACCCGGTGTCCTCAGGAGCGCCGCTGGACTGTGGAAAGCCAGCGACTGCAACGGCTTTCAGTCCGGACGGCACGCTACTCGGGGCGGCCTGCGGTACCGGGATCCGGCTGTGGAACGTATCGGATCCAGCGCATCCGGATCCGCGGCCGTCGCAGGCCGCCGGAAAGGTCACCGACTTCGTGTTCGGCCCAGACGGGCGGACCCTGGCTGCGACCGACGGCACGAGCGTGACGTTGTGGAACCTCGGCAATCCCGCAGCGCCGGTACGATCCGGCCGTCCGTTGACGACCACCGATCCGGTCGCCTCGATGGCGTTCGCGCCGTCGGGCCGGCTGGCTGTCGCAGGCTCCCACACCGTCCAGATCTGGACACTGGGGCCAGCTCCCGGGCCGCTGGGGGCGCCGATCACGGTGCCGGGCCCGGGGATTCAGGCCATGGCGCTCAGTCGGGACGGCACGACGCTCGCGGTCGGCGGCGGTGACAACGCGTTGATGGCCACCGGTACCGCCGATGCCACTGTGACGATGTGGGACATAGCAGTTCCGGACAGGCCTGCGCAGTTCGGCAGCCCGCTCGTGGTGGACACCAAATCCGAGTTGCGCTCGCTCGCGTTCGATCCGGAGGGAAACATCCTCGCCGTGGGGGGGCGCGACAATGTCACCCTCTGGACTGTGGTCGACCGGGCCCACCCGACCCGATTGGGGGAACCTCTGGCCGCACCGTCGCCGCCGTGCCAGGAGGCCAACGTGTTTCAGCCCTGTCGCGACAGCCCGAACACGTTGGCTTTCGCCGCTGACGGGCACACCGTCGCCGTCGGCGCGCAGGGCAGCCTGCGGCTGTGGTCGCTGCCGCCCGCGGTGATCGGGGGCCGGATCGGCTGGTTCGCCAATAGGGCGGCGATCAGTGCGGTCGGCACCATGGTGACGAGCGTGGTGAACGGCCGGCTCGAACTGTGGGACATCCGCGACCGGAGATCGGTCCGCCCGCTCGCCGATCTCGGCCCCGGGCCGAGCACTGATGGCTTCATCCCGACTCCCGCACTCAGCCTCGACGGCCGTCTGACGGTCGCTACCGCGGGCCCGAACGCCGGGCTACAACTGTTGGATATCAGCGACCCCGTGCACATCCGGCCGCTGTACCAGTTCCCCGACGCCATCGGCGTCGGGTTCAATGGCCGGATCCTGGTGGAAGTCCTGCCGGCGTTACACCTGCGGCTGTGGGATCTGTCGGATCCGGCTCATCCGGTCGTGACCATCCCGCCCACCAAGTTCGGTACAGACCCAATCAGTGGGTCGCCGTGCTATGTGAATATTGCCGGGCACCTACTGGTGACGCTCGCGCCCGACGAGAACGCGAAGGGGGAACTGGAGTACATGATCAAGTTCTGGGATCTGACCCGCAACGGCGAAGCTCGTGAGATCCAGCGGATTCCGAGCGATCCCGCCCGGCCGTTCTACGCGTCGGTCCTCACACCCGATGGGCGCACCATGGTCACGCTGGCCGCGAATACGCTGCGCGTCTGGGATATCAGCTCCCCGGGACTGGCACGGCCGCTCGGCGATCCGATCATCGCGCACGCCTTCAATATTCAATCCGTCGATTTCAACGCAGACGCCACGCTGATGGCGACATCCAGCGCGGATTCCACGGTGCGGCTGTGGGATTTCCGTGACCGCGCCCACCCGCAGCCCATCGGGCGGAGCATCACCATGCCGAGCCGCACCACCTGGAATCTCAACCTCGATGTGGCGGCCGATCGGCTGATCGGCGTCGGCAGCGGTGTCATGAGTATCTGGGACCTGGACGAAAACGAAACGCGGCAACGGATCTGCGATATCACCCGCGATGTGCTCACCCGCGAGGTGTGGTCGGCGCATCTGCCCCGGCTGCCCTACCATCCACCCTGTCCGGAGGCGAGATGAGCCGAAACAGTCTGGTGGCCGTACTTGTCGCCCTCCTGCTCACCCTCATCGATACGACAGTCGCGGCAGCGGACAGTGACATGCCGCGAGGCCGGATGCCGGTAGGCGGCGGCACTGGCTTGGCCTTCCTGCGCGGCGGGCCGCTGACCGACCACGCGTTGGTCTATATCTGCACGCTCACAACGATCGGCTACGACGCGGCGGGCAATCTGGTTGGCCTGACCAACGCACATTGCGTGTACGACGGCGACAAGCAGTGGCCCGGCGACCGGGTGCTGCTCGAGTCGGCGGTGTTCACGCCCGCAGCGGCGATCGACGTGCTCGGGATGGTCGAGTACATCAGCGGCGGCAATCCGATCGTGCCCGGCCCCAACGGACCAGGACTCGACTACGCGGTCATCGTCTTCGACAAGTCGATCGTCGAACCGGTGGCGACCGTCGGGAAGACCACCATCCGAGGAGTCGGATCACCGCCCCCCGCGGGGACATCGGTGTGCAAGCAGGGTGCGGCGAGCGACCGGTCCTGTGGCACCACCCTGACCACCACCGGCCCTTACCTGGTGAACACGATTTCGGAGATACCCGGTGATTCCGGAGCGCCCATGGTGGCCGGCGACACCCTGGTCGGCAACCAGTGGATGTGGGGCGCCGGCACCGCTATCACCGACATCCTCGCCGACCTGGACCGCCGCGGCGGAATCGGCGCCGGCTTCCGCCCGGTCTCGCCGTAGTCGGTGTCACGGAGCGATGCGGTGGCCTTCCGTGCCGCGACACGACTGAGACAGTCGGCAGGCAAAAATGCGCTCGTCCGAAGCCGTCGCTTCCTTGGCAGCCGAACTCATTGCGGCCCGGCGATCACCGGCGCAGCCAGATCGGTGGAGAGCGTCCTGATGCCGCACTCGGTGTGGTGCCGGATAATTTCCGGCGAAGTCCGACCAACAGGACAACCCCGGCGCCGCATGGAACCAGCGGCCGTGCCGTGCCGTCGAACCGTGGCATGGACTACGTCACTCCGGGAGTGAACGCCAGGTTGCGGCGGGCATTCTCAGTGCGTCGGTTACGAGTTCGGTGCGCATGTGGTCGGCCATCGCGTACCCGATGACCTTCTTGGAGAAACAGTCGAGCACGGTCAGGTACAGCCATCCTTCCCAGGTACGGATCTTTTGGCACCCAGCTTCGCCGAGCGCCACCCGCTACGGATGTCGTCGAGGCCGAGGCGGTACCAGTCTGTGTCGGTGACGACGTGCAGGTCGGGTCCGCGGCCGAATACTTGGGCATTGGAAGGCATCGGCTGCCCGGTCGGCAGCACAAGCCGGTATTCGTTGTTGACGTGCATGCGCCTGTCACCGAGAGTGCCGACCACCAGGCGGTCGTCGGCAGGGCCGTAGCCGCCGCACAGGGCGACGCGATCGCCGCCGACCGCGAGGGCGTGGGCCCCGAAGACGTCGTTGCGCCAACTGGTGCACACCCCGGCCTGGATTCGGGCGATCGGGAAATCGCTGTAGTAGCAGGTCCAGACGGTGTCACCGTCAACGTTGAGTGCGTAGCAGTCATAGATCGGCGGTGTGCTCGGCTCCGAGGCCCGGTCCCAGTGCTGCCAGTCGGGCCGCAGATCCTGGGTGAACCGGACCAGTCCTGACCCGCCGAGACGTGAATCATCCAAGCGACCCGCGACGATTCCTTCGTCGTGGTACCCCACCCAGATGTGTCCATCGGCGGTCGTAAGGACATGGTTCCAGCCGTCGCCTAACGACCCCTCTGCGAGGACTGATCCATCGTCGTCGTAGACAGCGGTCTCGCTGGGAGTGTCCTTCCACCAGTTCGACTTGGCGCCGATCACCAGAGTCCGGCCCTGAGGCAGCGGCAGCGCCTTGGCGTAATACTCCATTCGCTGTCCTGTGATACGCGTGATGGTCGGCTGTGGGGTGTATCGGGCGACTCGGAGGGTGACCGGGCGCGTCGCCATGTACGCGAGTCGGGCGTTTGCTGGGCGCCGCTCCATGGTGGTGGGTGAGAGCGCAGCCAGATCCGCAGGCGACAACCACGATGCGATGACCTCGCCTGCTGGCCCGACCGATACAGACCTGCGGATATCGCCAGGTTGGGCAGGAGTGATCACCGCGTGATGCCGGAGCTCCAACGCCGGTAACGCGGCTATCGCCGCGCGTTGTTCCGCGTCGCTCAGCCCCAGCCACCACAGCTCCTGCCAGTCGGTCAGCATGCGATTGCTTCCGGCAGCCCCTCGGATCAGGTCCGATTTGTCGATGTGTCCATCCGCCATGGCGATTCTCCTCGAAGGTTCGATGTGCGGGTCGGTTGAGGGGGGCTGCACTGTGGTTGAACACTGTCGTTTGTCATGGACTTTCTCGCGAGCTCGATGTTCGGTCGGTTTGGCCGTCGCACCCCCGGGATGTGGTGGTCACTGAGGCTGCAGCGGGATCACCACCTGCGGACTCGAACACGTTGGTCGATCCGGTGCGGTTCCCGATCTCGTACCATCGGATGAATTCGTCGAACTGTCGTGAAAGATGTTGTCCGCCATGTCCTTCGGAGAGTCGGCATCGAATGTCGTTGTCGTGCGTACGGTTGGCGACCGCGGGGCACTGTTGCTTCCACGTCGTCATGACATTTCTCCTCGAAGCCGAGTTTGCGGATGGTAGGGGCCGTTGCACCCTGGGATGCGGTGGTCACCAAGGGTGCAGCGGGGCTGTGGCCTGTTGGTCGACCGTGATGATCGAGTCGGCGGGGCCGCTGGTCTTCGCCCAGGGAGTCCCGCAGCCGGTGTAGCGGAACACCGGCTGCTTATCCGGGTCAGCCCGAACACTGTGTCGCGGTGACGGGCTGACCACCGGAGCCCAAGGGCCGGAGCGCGATCAGACGGTGTATCGATCGAGGACCTTCAGTCGCCAACCTTTCGGCCACAGCTCGTCGTAGCGCGCCCGTAGGTCGTCGTACTCCCAGCCGTGCACCCACACCTCAGGTTCCTGGGTCTTGCGCCACACCGCTGTGATGCGCGGGCCGTTCAGGTTGAAGGTGGAGATGAACTTCAGCCGCCAACCGCCGGGCCAGAGCTCGTCGTAGCGCTGTGTGAATTGTGCGTACGTTGCGTCGTAGATCTGGTACTCGCCGACGGTGGACGGTGCCCACGCTGCGGTGTACCGCGGTTGCCCGTTCACGGTGACGACGTCTATGAGCTCGAGCCGCCAGCCTTGCGGCCACAGCTCGTCGTAGCGGGCCCGGTACTGCGCGTACGTGGCGTCATAGATCTGAGTCTCGGAGCCAGTGCCGGGAACCCACGCCGCGGTGTATCGGGTCTGCCCGCCGACTACGTACCTGGTCAGCAGCTTGAGCCGCCAGTTCTGGGGCCACAGCTCGTCGTAGCGGGCCCGGTACTGGGCGTACGTTGCGCCGTAGATCTGGATTTCGCCGCCGGTGCCGGGGCGCCACACCGCGGCATAGAGGGGCTGCTCGTTTACCGTGACGACGTTCAGGCTGTGCAGGCGCCAGTTCTGCGGCCACAGCTCGTCGTAGCGCGCCCGGTACTGCGCGTATGTGGCGTCGTAGATCTGGTACTCGCCGCTCGTGTTCTGCGTCCACGCCGCCGTGTAGCGGATCGATTCCTGCCGTGTGGTCGTGACCGAGCCGGTCAGCGTCCAGTCGCCTTCATTGCGCCACCGCTTGGAGATGTCGATGACCGGGGCGCTGAGCTCGTCATAGCTGAACACCCACGCGTGACTACCGATCTGATCGTCGTTGTCACCGAAGGTGCCGTACCAGAGTTTTTCGGCGCCCGACATCCCAGCTATCACCGCGTCTTTGACCTTGTCGGCCGCAGTGTCCTTGATGGCCTTGATCTTGGCATCGATCTCGGCCTTCGTCGGCGCGGTCATCGCGTGCCGGAACTCGGCGGCCACCTCGGTCACGCCCTTGGACACGGCTGACACGAGTGCGCTATAGGCCTTCCGCCGGATTTTGTCCGACCAGCCGTCCTCCTCCATGAGCACGACCACGACCCCGGCAAAGCCCGGCAGATCGTCGCCGAACCTGGCCCGCAACGTCTGATCGACGATGGGGATCGGCCTCAGGATGGTGTCCCACGTGCCCAATTCAGCGGGGACGCCCACATTGTGGCCGGCGTTGACGGTCTTTCCGTCCTCGGACCTGCCTAGGTTACCGTGACCGCCGGTGCGTGATTCGATCACCGGCGCCCCGGCGAGGCCGGCTGCTGCCGACCGCACCGCGTAGCCATCGCCATCGATCTTGAAGAAGACCGGCCACAGATACGGTGCAGCATTGCCCGGGCCGTCGCCCTCGTCGTGGCAGTGGAGATTCTTCACAGCGATCTTCAGATTCAGGGTTGCGCGAGTCATGGTTTCATCTCCTTTGTCGGCCGAATCGGGGCTCCGGCTCCATCTGTCCGGTCGACCGGACTGGCACCAATGCTGGGGTCCCTGGCTTGCAACCGACTGGCGGAATCCTGGCAACCCCGAAGCGCCGACGCCGACGGTCTGAGCGGGCAGTGTTCGGGTCAACTTGGCTGGGCGGTGTCAGCCAGACGGGCGGTGGCGGTCCACCACAGATCGCGAGCCGGGGCATGGCTCGACTTCGTATCGCTCGAACTATGGAGCCTGGTGGGAAGATAGGTGGGTGGATGTGACCAGGCCGCGGGTCGACATTCGTATCCTCGGTCCCGTGCATCTGTTCGTCGATGCGCAGGAGCTGGCGGTGGGCGGCCCCAGGCCGTCTGCCGTACTTGCTGTGCTGACCATCAATCGGCGGCGGGTAGTGCCGATGGAGGTCTTGGCGAATGCGGTGTGGGATTGGAACCCGCCCGAGGAGTACGCCAATGGTCTGCACGTGTTCGTCGCGAGATTGCGCAGGTCCCTGGGTTCGGCGGGCGTCGACCGCAAGATCTTGCGAACCGTCACTCCCGGTTACCGCCTGGATATTTCCGATGCCGAATGCGATGTCGGGCGGTTCGAATCCGCTCGCGAGGCGGGCAGGAAGGCCGCCGAATCCGGTGCCCCGGCCAACGCAGCCGCGCACTTCCGGCTTGCACTCGACCAATGGAACGGCGCGGCGTTGGCCAATCTGCGCGCCAATCGGTATGCGGACGATTTTTCGACCGCGATGAAGGAGGAGCGCCTCGCGACGGTGTCGGATCGGATCAGCGCGGATCTGCGGTGCGGTAAAGCCTCCGACGTTGTCGGCGAGCTGCGTACGCTGACGGCGGAACATCCCCTTCGGGAGCAGCTATGGGGCCAGTTGATCACTGCGCTATACCTGTCGGGGCAGCAGGCCGAGGCATTGCGGGCGTGCCGCAGAGTGCGTGAGATCCTGACCGACGAGCTGGGAATCGACCCGTCCTCGCTGCTTGTCCGGCTGGAGCAGCAGGTGCTGCGACAAGAACCGATGGTTCTCGGGACGGATGGCACCGCCAAGATGAAGGCCACGACGATGATGTCGACGGTGGCCGAGATCGCCCGGACCATTCGAAGTGGACGGTTACGGTTCGACGATGGCCGCATCGTCGCTGTTCCCCCGAAAGGGTTGCGGATCGGGCGGATGCCCGACAACGATCTGTCATTGGATGATCCGAAGGTCAGTCGCCATCACGCGCGAATCCTGCCCAGCCGGGGAGGACTGGTGATCAAAGACTTGGACTCGATCAACGGCGTATTCGTCGACGGCATACAGATCGGGGCCAACGTCATGCTGTCGACCGGCGCGGTGATCCGGATCGGCACTAGCACAATGATCTTCGAGGAAATCTAGCCTGCGGGCGAGCAGAATTCGTGCGCGCCGACAGCGGATCATTGCCGGTGCAGCGTCCCCGTGATCTCACCGAGGCCGATCCCCGACATGCGGAATCCAAGCGAGCCGTCGGCAACGAGCTCGAGCGTCGTCGTGGCCCCGGTTTCGACGCATTTGCCGGCGTTGCCGGAGAGCCTTTCCTGAAAAGTCACCCCGGTGGAACTCACCGATTTGAGCAGCACCCGACTCTCACAGCCGTCCTTCGACCCGAACTTTGCGGTTTGCGACAACGTACCGACTTCCTCGCCGACACGACCGGCGCGCAACGTGAGAAGGACGTCGAACGACAAGCCCACTGGGTCGCTGATGGATCCAGCCCAGGTTCCGGCGTATCCGCCCGGTAACACGTCGGCCGAGGGGTCGGCTGCGGTGGTTTCGCCACCGTTGACGACATCGAAGACCTTGATCCCGGCGACCGTCACACCGGCGACGACGGCGCACGCAGCGATGATTGCGCTCAGGATGACCAGCATGCTCCTGCGTGGCCGAGGTATATGCACCGGTGTCGAAATGGCCTGGGCACGTTGAGAAATCACCTCGTGGGGAGCGGCGGTGAATGCTCGCGACGACTGCCCGGACCGGCTGCGCTGGGTCGGTGGCTGCATGGCGGGGACGGGTTGTATGGGTGATACCGACGCGAGGGCTCGCTGGGCAGCCGCCGCGAGCGCGCGGCAACTCGGCGGACGATCGCCACGGTCCTTCGCCAGCGCGTATTCGATGACCTCGTCGAATGCCGGGGACAGTCCCGCTTCGCGCGCTGCGGGCACCCGGCTGGGCCGGGGTATCGGCACATAGAGGTGCCCATGCATGAATTGCTGCGGTGTGGTCCCAGCATACGGCGGCGATCCGGTCAACAGGTGGTAGAAGGTACAGCCGAGTGAATACACGTCCGCGCGAGCATCGAGGTCGGCCTCCGGGTCGAACTGTTCGGGCGCGGCGTAGGGGAAGCTCACCAACAGGATGCCGGTTCGGGTGAGCCCCTGCGTGTCCTCGAGCACTTTCGCGATGCCGAAATCGGTGAGTACCACCGATTCGTCCTGATCGCGAGGGGGTCGGCCGAGCAGGATATTTGCGGGTTTGACGTCCCGGTGCAGCACACCGCTTTCGTGGGCGAAGTCGAGCCCCTTGGCAACCTCGGAAAGGATCCGAACCGCCCGACCGGCCGATAGCGCACCGTGCGCCCGTAACACCGTGGCGGCGTCGTCGCCGTCGATGTATTCCATCGAGATCCACAGCTGGTCGTCTTCGCGGCCACGGTCGTAGACGGTGACGATATTGGGGTGTTGGAGCCGGGCGACGTGGTCGGCCTCGCACAGGAACCTGGCACGAATGTCGTCGTCGCCGGTCCAGGACCGATCGAGCAGCTTGAGCGCGTCAAGCCGCGGCAGGCGGGGGTGACGGGCCAGATACACCGAGCCCATGCCGCCCGCGCCGAGTCGGCGCTGGACTATGTAACCCGCGAACACCTGGCCCGAGGTCAGTTCCTGCATGCACACCATTCTCGCCCCAGCACACCGCCCGCAACTTCGATACAGGCGCCTATCCGCCGAAAATTTCGCGCTCCGCTCAACTGATTTCTGTGCGCCGTGCCGCTCTCTCCGGATTGCAAGGCTGCTGCCGTTGACTACCCTGCCGTTCTCGTCGAGAACGGGGGCGAACGCGATCTTGCCGTGCCGACCTGGCCTGATGCGTTCGCGTGGCGTTTATCTGACCGTGCTGTGGGCGCGCGCTACAGCAGTATCGATGTTCCGTTGTACTCCCGTAGATATGTAATTCCGGTGTCAGCCGGAGGTCAACACGCCAATTCTACGGGGTTGCAACAAATTACGGCGATACTGCGATTTAGCTGACAGTCAGCGTCCTTGAAAACGGTTGGAAGTCTCCACTTTTGGTCCATCGTCGGGGGCGACCACTACACCGGTGGTCTGGATCTTCAAGGGAGGGCGTGGATGTCGGTTCCTGGCCGCGAGCCCGCGGATGACGTCGTCTACGACGCGACGCGGCTGTCGGCCCGGGGGATGGGCCTCAGGTGGCGGGACTTAAGCCTCGTCCAATTCCAGTTCGATGCCAGACCAGTGCGCGGCGTTGTTCGACCACCATCCAGACCAGCGGTACCACGAACGGCGCGACATCGTGAGGCCCGAAACGTACCGGTCCCCGCCATCGCGCACCGGCGCAGCGAACGGCTCACCTGCTCATCGTCCAGGGAATCCAGATTTTCCAGTAGCCACCGCTCGTCCGGAACCCTGCTTCCCACGACATCCCACACGATTTGACGCACCGTCGTGACCACGAGCACCCCTATCCGTCAGGTTTGCCGAAACTGCGACAGTACCGATCGGGCACATACGGTGCGGCCCCCTCGCGATGACCGCATCGGATCACAGACGCTCAGCACCCGACTCTCGCAGCGAGTACCCGACAGGAATTTTTGGGTCGCACAGCGACCAGCCGCGTTGTGTCAGTTCGCGGACCATGTCGAACCAGGTCAAGGTGGCGATAGCGTCCACTCGTTACTCGATCAGCACCTCGTGCGCCTGGCCCTGGGAGCCGGGATTTGCACTGTCGCACCGACTGGCTGGTGCCGCCGTGTCAGTGCCCAGGCGACAGGAACGCTGCGTGCAGGTGGGTCTACCGGTTCCAGTCGGTCGGACTCGCCGATTTCGGTTGGGTCAAATTGGCGCGAGTGCACGGGCCCGAGGACACGAACATCAATCCGCGGCACGATCACCTCCACCCAGCCTCGCCGCGCCGGGCACCACACTGGTCGACGCTGCAACCAGCCTTGCCGTTCCGGCGAATGTGATCCAGACGCAGCCGGGTCAGCCGCTGAGATGACCGAACCGAACACAAGCTCCTCCTTCTCCAGTACGAATCCTCACAACAACCGAATGAACGACCTTGTCATGCCAGGTCTGATGCTTGGCGTCCCAGAGGGGCCACAGGCTGTTCAGCAGGCCAGGGATACCCAAAAGGCAGTAGTTCCCGACGACATTGATCGCCAATTGGGCACCCCACCGGGCGAGGGCGAGAGATGGCCCCAACGGTCGCGCGGTGGCCTCCTCGATCACCGCGATGCCGACCCACTTCTTACCGAGGGACTGGCCGGTCCTGCCCTGCAGAATCACCTGGTTCGATACGGCGATTGCGAGGTAGACGAAGAATCCAAGCACCGCGATCATCAATCCCAGCGAGTTGGGTTCGGCTTCCGCGGACGGACCGAACTGTTCCCGCGCGACCCTCGTCGGCTCGGTGGCGATGACGAGTCCGACACTCGCGACGATCACGGCGGGCACCACGGCCAGGATGACGTCGGTCAGGTAGGCGTTGACTCGACACCACCATGACGCGTACGGGTACCAAGGTCTCGGGAGGGTCTGCGGCGAAACAGAGGGCGACATCGGCGGCTGCCCGTACTGCGGCTGCCCGTACTGCGGGTACCCGGAGTAGCCGGGCCGCCCAGGATCCGAATTCAGATTCGACATGACATCTCCCGATCCTCGATGCTCGCGTCCGGCCGGCCATGTGTTTCGACCAGGGTGGGTGCCTCGCCGGCGGCTACTATGAGGGACACGGGAGCCGACAAAATGGGCCGGTTCACGACGTTCGCTTGCTCGACCATCGTGGGACAACGCGCTCCCGCGAACACGAGTGGTCGACTACTCGTTTCCACCACTTGGTCATTCCCGGGCGCCTGCATTCCGCTCAGGCGCCGTGGTCGACGACGTAGGGTCGGCATGGCATTTCTCCTCGAAGTTCGATGTACGGATCGGATCGGCCCGCTGCACCCTCGGGTGCGATGGTCATTTGCGGGTGCAGCGGGCTGGCTGTCACCGGAGTGCCTGGTAACGGCGCGTATCGCCTGGGGCCCGATACGGCGCCGTCCGCATTGACATCAGGCCACCTTGAACGTGCCCTGGTAATGGCCGCTATCGCCTCTGAAGTCCAGCACCGCGGTCGACTGCCGCGTGGGCAGGGACAGGCGCTGCGGGCGACCGATGGGGTCATCGTTGCCCTGCTTCGGGACACCCATGTAGATGGTGTTCAGGCCCCGTAGGGCATCCGAGATGGTCTCGGCGAGCGCACCGATCCGCTGGGCCGGCGCCTGGCCGACCGTGCGCGCCAGAGCCCCGGTCCATGCCAGATTCAGGGTGCCCCGGTAGGCGGCCGTCGCATCGTCCGCGACGTCGCGACCGTTGTCCCGTTCGATCAGCTGAACGACGTACAGGGACTTGGGGTCGTAAGCGGCGAGCGCGACGTCGCGGGTGCGACGGTCTCCGTCGTCCATCGCGTCCCAGAAGCTACCGGGTCCGGTCACTGTGAACTCCGTTTGCGAGGCAAGGTTGATACCGGTCGGGATGCTGCCCCGGAACAGCAGCAGGTAGACGTCATCTGACGTCAATTCATCGATGCCGGTACCGGTCTCGTCCACGCACTTCATCTGATCGACAAATACTTTCGCCATGACTACTTCTCCTTCAGGTTTGGTGGAGGCGGGTTTCCGGCTCCACCGGATCGGACTTTCTGGAACCAACGATGGGCTCGCCCGCTGATCACCGGCTGGCAGAAACCTTGCAACCCAGAACGAGCTGTGCGCGACAGGACACGATCACCGTCTACGCCTACCCGGTCGTGGCGGTCACCGTCGCCGGGCTCACGGAAGGTCTGCCTAAACCGGCTGCGGCCATACGGCGGGTTGTTTGCCGGGGTGTTGAATGGCTGTGTCCAGGTGAATATGGGTCAAGTGGCCGCAGGTTCGAATCTCGTCATTTGGGCTCGAGTCCCTTCCGACATGATCAGAGGGGACTCGAGCTGTCTGAATGTTCAGGTTTGCGAGTTGTTTTGGTGTGGGTTGAGGGCGGTCGGCGCGAGGGGGTGCAGCTCGGCGGTCAGGACTGAGACCGCGTGCGCGACCTCTTCCAGCCCCGCGCGTGTGTAGATGGAGGTGGCGCCTTCGGCATGGCAGTCGGTGTGGCCGGCGTAGGCCTTTGCGACGGCGTGTCCGAAGTTGCGTTCGACCCATCGCAGTGTGGTGTGTCGCAGCCAATGGCAGGTGATGCCATGCTGTCGTACCCACGGCAGGTGCCTTCCGATGAGCGCCCACATCAGATCCAGACGCCGGACGGTGATCGGGTTGCCATTCGCGTAGCGCAGCAGCCGCTCCTCTGCGCCGGGGCTGATAGGCCTGCCGTTCTTGGCGTACAGGTTGGTCTTGTCGCGCAGGGGAATTCGCGACGCTGCATGCGATTGCAGCGCCTGCATCAGGGTCGGTGACACCGGCTGCCACCGTGTGCTGCAGCCCTTTTCCCGCAGCAGGATCAGGCACTGGGCAGGATCGAGATCGGTGACCTGCAGGGCGAGAAGCCCGCCACGGCGACAGGCCGTCTCGGTGCACAGCCGTAGGATCAATGTGTCGAGTTCGGGGTCGGTGCTGTATTCGGTAGGGACCTAGTTGATTTCGATCAGTTGTTGGGTGGGGATGGCCCGTCGGCGGGAGGCGCGCAGGCGTGGTTTGCGAACCGCGGCGAGCGGATTGTCGGCGGCACGAATGAGGTTGTCGTCGATCGCGTGTCGGTACAGACACCGCAGGTGCCCGCACGGATCCGCCACGTGAGGTCGGTTTCGGGCACCCACCCCAAACGCGACAACAGGTCCGTGACGAACACCCGGCAGTTGACATCCATGCGCCGGATGCCGCACAGCCACTTCGGCTCTCGGCGGGGGGCCGCCCGGAACAGTTCGGTGATCGGACGCTCGTCTGCGAGACCGGACAACGGACGGCCCGGAGTCGGGACCGCGACCGGTAGAACAGGTGTCGGAAAAACAGGTGTCATCGCATCCGTCCACTTCCCGTGCCGTCACGCCGTAACAGCACGTCTACAGGGGCGAATTCGCTGCTATAGAGTGCTCTAATGCCCGATGAAGCGCATCCCACGCCCGTGGTGCGTGTCGAAGCGGCCGAAGACCACGACCTGCTCTCGCTCGCTGCACAGCTGTGCTTTGCCCTGTACTCCACGTCCCGATCGATGACGGCGGCCTATCGGCCTTTCCTCGACGCGATGGGGGTGACCTACCCGCAGTACCTCGCGCTGCTCGCGCTGTGGGAGCGACCTGCCATCACGATGAAGGAATTGGGCGAGCAACTACGCCTGGACTACGGCACCGTCTCGCCGCTCATCCAACGGCTACAGGCGCATGGCCTGGTCGAGAGCATCCGCAGCGCGCACGATCGGCGAGCGGTGGAACTGCGCGCCACCGACGCGGGGCAGGCCCTACGGCATCAGGCCACCGAGATGATCGAGTCGGTGCTGGCCGCCGTCGACTATCCGTTGGACACCGTCATTGCATTGCGCGACCAGGTCAACGCCCTCGGCGAGCGACTCGACTCCATCGTGGCCGCGCGTTCGGCGCCGTAGTCGAACGCTGTCCGCCTCAGGCGTCGAGGACCTGTGCCCGACGGTGGACCACCGGAGGTTCGGTGGACCACGGGAAATTGATCCAACGGTCGGTGCGCCGCCAGACATACTCGCAGTCGACCTCCGAGTGCGGCTTCTGGTAGATCACCGCGCAGCGGACCTCGGCCACGTGGTCGACACAGAAGTCACGCACCAGCTTCAGGGTGGCGCCGGTGTCGGCGACATCGTCGGCGACCAGGACCGTCGCACCCGCGAGGTCGACGGCCTGTGGGACCGGCGGGAGCATGACCGGCAGGTCCAGACGTTGGTCGATGCCGGTATAGAACTCGACGTTCATTACGTGCAGGTTCTTCACGTCGAGTGCGTAGCCCAGTGCGCCTGCGACGAACAGGCCGCCACGGGCGATGGAGAGGATCAGGTCGGGCTCGAATCCGTCCTCGGCGATCTCGGTCGCCAGTTCCCGACTCGCAGACCCGAACAATTCCCAGGTCAGGACTTCCCGATCCGCCATTGGATCCTCCATCTCGATCGACTCCGCTGTGCAACGAGCATACGAGCGGCTAATCGAGCCTGCGCCACCCACGCCCGGGCGTAGGTCGTCGAAGCCTCGACCGAGATGGATAGGGTGACCGTGTGCGGATCTTTCTGGCCGGCGCGACCGGTGTCATCGGAGTACGGCTGCTGCCCTTGCTGATCGCGGCAGGTCACGAGGTGGCAGGCATGACTCGTTCGCCGTCCAAGGCCGAACAGGTGTGCGCCGCGGGTGCGCGGCCGGTGGTCTGCGATGTCTACGATCTGGCCGCGCTGACCGCCGCGGTTGTCGAATTCCGGCCCGACCTCGTCATGCATCAGCTCACCGACCTGCCCGACGACGCCGCGCTGCTGCCGGAGCTGGCCGGCGCGAATGCGCGGATCCGGACCGAGGGGACGCGGAACCTGCTCGCCGCGGCGCGCGCCGCCGGCGCTGAACGGTTCCTTGCGCAGAGCATTGCGTGGGAGCCGCCCGCCGGGCGCGGTGAGGTGATCCGCGATCACGAGGCGGCCGTGCTCGCTGCGCACGGTGTGGTTGTCGAATACGGCCAATTCTATGGACCCGGAACGTATTACGAGACCGAACTGCCTGCCGAACCTCGGGTGCACATCGATACCGCGGCCGCGCGCACGGTGGAACTGCTCGAAGCGGACAGCGGAGTGGTGATCGTCGCCGACTGATCACCACAGATCTATTGCGTGGTAACCAATTTTGCGGCGAACTCATAGTCGCGTCGCCAGTCCGGGCCGGTCGGGGCGAGGGTCAGTCGTCGCACTCCCGCGGCGACATAGGCGGCCACCTGCTCGGCGGCGTGCCCTGGATCGGCCGACAACGCTGGTGCGACAACGGTTACCGCCGGTGTCGGTCGCCCATGCTGTGCGGCGAGTTCCTGTAGCTCGGCGATTTCCGCGCTTATCCGATCGGGTTCGGTCTGAAGCGTGATCCACCCGTCGCCGTAGGCGGCGGCGCGGCGTCGTGCCCGATTCCCATTGCCCGCCACCAGGACCGGCGGCATCGATGAACCGGGCGACAGCGTCACCTCCAGCCCGTCGGGCAATATCGTCGGCTGTCCGGTCACGAGTCCAGGCAGTGCCCGCAATGCTGCATCGGTCCGACGCCCGCGATCCTCGAACGACAGACCGGCGGCCCGCCACCCGACATCGCCGTGCGCAGGATTGCCGGTGCCGACGCCGAGCAGGAGCCGACTGCCCGACACATACTGCAATGAGCTGATCTGCTTGGCCGCCCAGGCGGTCGGCCGCAACGCTAGTAGCAAGACGTTGTAGCCGATCCGAATACGATCGGTCACTGCCGCCGCGGTCGCCAGGGTCACAGTGCTGTCCAACATCGGCGCGCTCGCGATGAGATGGTCTGTGGACCACACCGACTCGATACCGAGCTCTTCGGCGAACCGCGCACTCGCCCGAACATCGCCCAGTATCGGTTGCTGCGGATCCGGTGTGGATGTAGGCAGGATTACGCCGATCTGCATGGTCATTACTCGTCCCGTCCGTTGTCGTTCGTCTGTTGCCAACGCTAGGGACTGTGGGTGAGTGTTCCAATGGCTGGAATGCTCAGCGTTATGCCCGAGACGCTCATGGGGCGCCTGTTCGTGCGAGTCGGGCGGGCCGAACATCGGGAGATATTCGAGGGCGCGGCTGACCCGGATTGCGTTGACCAGCGCCTATATTGGCGCAGGGGCGACAGGCGTCCTCATCGAGGGTAGGAGTCCATGGTGCGCAGGACAGTGTTCGTCGGGTCTGTAGTCGGGGTTGCGGTACTGGCAGCGATGGCGGGTGGCGCGGTGTCGGGCGCGCGGGTGCCCGCGGAAGGTGCCGTGAAGGTGCAGGCGGTCACCGGATTGGACCGGCTACCGGTGACCGGAGTGGAGGTCGGGCTCACGCCGTGCGCTACGGGTGCGCTGTCGGCGACAGTGACGACCGGCGGCGACGGGACTGTGACACGGAACCTTCCCGAAGGGTGCTACCGAGCAGAGGTCACGATGGTGCCCTCCGGCTGCCAGCTGGCCGACCCCACCCACGTTCAGGTGGCCGTCGTTCCCGGTGTCACACCGGTCGCCGAATTCCGTTTCCGCTGTGCGTGACCGAGGTCAACGTCGCTGCAGCCGGACCCGCAGGCCATCTTTTGGGCGCGGGAGAGATGTTCTGTCCCAATGTAATTCGTAGTCGGGCTCGACAGACCACTCGAACTTCCGCAGCAGTTGATGCATGAACGCCTTGACCTGCATGCCACCGAAATATTGGCCGATGCATTTGTGCGCGCCCGCCCCGAAGGGCACCCAGGCGTGCTTGTGGATCTTGTCCTCGCGGCGTTCCTCGGAGAATCGGCCGGGGTCGAAACGTTCCGGTTCGGGCCAGTATTCGTGCATATGATGGGTGAACTGAGGCATCACCGTGACAAAGGTGCCCGCCGGAACGAAATGGCCGAGCACCTCGGTGTCGGCCACTGCGGCGCGCGGGATGCTCGGCAGGGGAGCGAGCAGGCGTAGCGATTCCTTCATGACGAGGTCGAGTGAGGTCAGCTGTTCCTGGCTGTTGTAGTCGAGCACATCAGTGCCGAGCGCCGCACTTTCGGCGCGGCAACGTTGCTGCCACTCTGGATGTTTGGCCAGGTAATACATCATCGTGGACATGGTGATGGTCGTCGTGTCGTGCGCGGCCATCAGCAGGAAGATCATGTGGTTGACCACATCGTCGTCGGTGAAGCTCTGCCCATCGTCGGACCGCGCGTGACACAGTGCGCTGAACAGATCGTCGCCGCTGCCGGTGCGCTTGGCGGGCAGCTGCTTTCGCACCATCTGCTCGAGCACCTTGCGGCCGTGCAGGCCGCGTGACCAACGCAGCCCGGGTATCGGGAAGCGCAGATAGGCGGTGCCGCCGCGTACACAGTCGATGAAAGCCTGGTTCACCCTGTCGGATTCGTCGCCGAGGGCGGCGCCCATGAAGGTTCTTGTCGCGATGTCGAGGGTGACCTGTTTGATCGCCGGGTAGCCACGGAAGGAGTCCGCCGCCGTCCAGTCCGCCAAGCCACGCTCGATGATCGGGTTCATGGCGTCGAGATAGCCTGTCAAGCGGGAACGGGTGAAGGCCTGCATCATGATCCGTTTGTGATACAGATGCTCTTCGAAATCGAGCAGCATGATGCCACGCCGGAAGAATGGCCCGATCAGGTAGTCCCAGGCCGGACCGCTGCCGAATGCCTTGTCCCGGTTGGCCATCGGAATATCCCAGGCATCAGGGCCGAGCAGGACCACGACCTGTCGGCCGAAGCCCGTAGTCCATGACACCGGCCCGTACCGGGTGTAGCGTTCGCGTGCCCATGCTTCCGGGTGATGCAGCATCGCGTAGCTTTCCCCGATGATCGGCATGCCGCGCGATCCGGCGATGGATTTCAGGCCGCTGCTTTTCGGTGGCGCGGTCGGCGGGCTGATCAGGAAGGTCGACATCGTTCCTCCACGGCGAGGGGGAAGCTGACTGTGATCTATGTCAACTGTGCATAAAGTCTGAACTTGACACGGCCGTGTGTCAAGATTGCGTCATGTCTTCGGTGGTCCGTCCCTTCCGTGGGGTCAGTGCTGAGGATCGGCTCGCGCAGCGTCGTGCCGACTTGATCGAGGCCGGCTTCGATGAGGTGGGCGCGAACGGCGTCGTGAAGCTGACGATGACATCGGTGTGTGAGCGGGCCGGGCTGACCCAGCGCTATTTCTACGAGCAGTTCAGTAGTAGGGAAGATCTGCTCGTCGCGTTGTTCGACACCATGTTCGAGGAGTTCTTCGCCCTGGCGCGCACGGCGGTCGAGGCGCAGCCGGAGGACCTGTTCCTGCGTGCTCGTGCCGCGATGGAGGTTTTCATCGACTACTTCACCGGTGACCCGCGCAGGGCGCGATTGTTCACCGAAGCGATCGGCAACGAGGTCGCCGCGCCGCGCAAGGCCGACTCGGTCCGCCGGTTCGCCGAGTACACCGCCGAACAGGCGGAGCTTGTGCACGGCCCCTTCATCGGCCGCAGGCGCACGCGGTTGCTGCTTGCCGCCCACATCATCATCGGCGGTCAGGCGGACGCGGCGGCGCAATGGCTCAGCGGCGCAATAGATCTACCGCGTGCGGAGTACATCGAGGAATTGGCGCACCTGTTCGTGGCCGCGGTCGACGCCGCACGCAACGACGCCGGCCGCGGCTAGAACTGCCGCGCTATCGCGCCGACGCCAGTCGCCACTCCGCGTAGGCGCGGCCTTTCTCTGGATCGCCTGTCACGAAGCCGGCGATGTCGGCCAGTGTGAATATCCGGCCGCCGCCGCCCCATGTGCCATCGGGAATCTCATTGGGGAACACCCAGACTCGCAGCGGGTTGCGCGGATAGGCGCCGTCCTCGGCATCGAGCACCGCGTCGGTGACGGCCGCGACGATCGCACGCCGTCGCTCGTCGTCGAACTGTCCCTGTGGCACCGAGGGAATGAAGCGATATCGGGGAGCGTCTGCGGGCTCGCCCGCGACGTACACGGCGGCGGGGCGGTGCAGGAACACCCACGCGATCGAACGGGCTGCCGGATTCTGTGGGTCGGCGCCCTCGTGCAGCAACAGGATGTCGGTCAGCTTGGCGATCAATTGCCGCTCGGCGTCCTCGGAAAGGGCGCCCTCGGGGATGAATGCGTCGAGCATGGGCATGGCCATAACCTCGGTTCAGCTAGGTTGAATTTTGCAACTCAGATGCACCGTACGACCCTGAGTATTGGATAGTCAACTCAGAGGTAGACTCGTGCCATGACCGACCGAGCCGAATACAGCGCGGAGAACTGCTCTGTCGCGAGGACGCTTGCCGTGGTCGGCGAGCGGTGGACGTTGCTGGTGCTGCGCGAGGCCTACTACGGCGTGCGGCGATTCAGCGACTTCCAGGCCAACCTGGGCATCGCGCGCAACCTGCTCGCCACCCGATTGGGCACCCTGGTCGAACAGGGCATCCTGGCCCGAGAGACCTACCAGGAGCCAGGATCTCGGGCCCGTCAAGAATACCGGCTCACCGTGAAGGGCCGAGATCTGTTCCCCGCCCTGGTCGCTCTCATGCAGTGGGGCGATACCTATCTCGCCGACCCGAAGGGGCCTGCCGTGGAGATCCGGCACGACGCCTGCGATGAGCCGGTGCGCGCCGTGCTGCACTGCGCACACGGGCACGGCCCGCTGACAGCCCGTGAGACCCACCCGGTCCCCGGTCCCGGCGCGATCCGCGTGCATCGAGATCCCGCGAGCACGGTGCGCACGCGCTGATCGGGCGTCGAGGTCCGCGGCCGAGCGCACGCCGATGCCGTGGATGTGGGTATCTCGGTGGTCGCCAATTCGAAGTCCGACAGCAGTGGCATCCCGTTCGGGCGGGCGGCCAAGCGGAATTCACAGTTGCCGGGCGAGGGTGCATGCTTTCGCGCGGCAGGGACCCGGACCGCCGAATGCGGTCCGGTCCGGAGTGGAGAGGGTCAGGCGTTCAGCGTCGGATAATCGGTGTAACCGAGGTGATAACCGCTGTAAAAGGTGGCCTTGTCGGCCACGTTTCACGGGCCGCCAGCGCGAATGCGTTCGGGCAGATCAGGATTGGCCAGCCACGGTTCTGCCGTGGCGATAGCATCGGCGACGCCGCTGTCGAGCGCTTCGGCGCGTCAAGGAAGCGTTAGCCGCGCTAATGGATGGAGTGCGGGCGGAGGCTGGTACCCGCCTCGACCCGACGCGTTCTCACGCACAAACCACGCCTTCGTGCCGCCTACCCTGTGATGGCGCGCCGGGCGTAGGCGCGGACATCGGCGTCGGTGTCGTCGACGGCCTGTTTCAGCGCATCGTGCGCGGATCCGTCGTCGGACCATGTGCTCAGTGCGAGCACGGCGGCCTTGCGGACGTCGAGGTGCGGGTCGAGCAGGGCTTCGGTGAGCGTGGGCACCGCGGTGGCCGGGGCGGCTCCGGCCAGTCCGCGGGCGGCCCCCACTCGGACCTGCCATGCGGAATGCTGGAGTGCGTTCGCGAGGATCGGGATGTCGCCGGGGGTGACGCCGAGACTCGCGAACGCGGCCAGTGCTGCGGCGCGCACCAGGGGATCGGGGTCCGCCGCGAGCGAGCGCACGGTGTCGACACCTTCGTGCGCGATGGCCGCGATACCGTGGGCGACGGCGATGCGGACTTCGCGATTCTCGTCGCCGGCGGCCGCGGCGACGCCGCGCCAGTCGTCGAGCGACACCAGTCCCCGGACCGCCTCGATGCGCACGCGGTGATCCGAATCCGTCAGTGCCGCAGTGAATTGTGGTGCGGAGCCGGAGCGCAGCGCCCGCAGCAGGTCGATGACGGTCGCGCGCACGACGGGGTCGGGCGAATCGAGCCGATCCGACAAACCAGCAGCCGCGGGCAGCACCTCGACGAGTTCACGCAGGCTGGCGGTGGCCGCACGGCGCACCGAGGCGGCGGAATCGTCGAGCGCGTCGATCAGGATCGCGGCGAAACCGTCCGGGGTGTTCTCGGTCAGCACTGCAAGCGCCGCCACCCGCACACCCGCGTCCTCGTCGGTGAGATAGGTCGAGAGTTCTTGCACGGTAGGCGAATCCAAGCCCAATAGGGTCACGAGCCGGGGTGAGGGCGGTTCGACCGAATCACGGACGGTGCGGCGGGCCGCTGCGGGCGCTCGACCACCGACCAGCTTCGGCTGCTGGACCGGGACAACGGTGGAGTCCGCCGAAGGGAGATCGTCGAGACCGGGCACGGGAACCAGATACGGCGCGACCGGGCGCTTGCGGAACTCCATGCTGCCGTCGGCGTTCTTGCGCAGGTTGAGGTGGTAGCGCCACTCGGTGTCGTCGCGGTCGGGCAGGTCGGCCCGTTCGTGGTAGAGCCCCCAGCGTGATTCGGTCCGGGTGAGTGAACTGCGTGCCGCCATTTCGGCGCAGTCGCGGATGAACGACACCTCGACCGCGCGCATGAGCTCGTGCGGCGAGCGAGCTCCGATTTCGGCGATCTCGCCGCGCATGCGCTCGAAGGTCTCGACCGCGATGGAGAGCTTCGCGGCCGTCTTCGGTGGGGCCACATAGTCGTTCACGAAACGGCGCAATTTGTACTCGACCTGCGGCTGCGGTGGGCCGTCCGGTTGGCGCAGCGGCCGGTAGATAAGCTCGTGGGCTTCGGCCAGCTGGTCTTCGGGGAGTGCTGCGGGCGCCTCGAGCTCGGGCAGGGTGGCGGCGGCGTGCGCGCCTGCCAGATCGCCGAAGACGAAAGCACCGATCATGTAGTTGTGCGGCACGCAGGCCAGATCGCCCGCCGCGTACAGGCCGGGGACCGTGGTTCTCGCGTGCTCGTCGACCCAGACGCCTGAAGCGGAATGCCCACCGCACAAACCGATTTCGGAGATGTGCATCTCGATGTCGTGGGTGCGATAGTCGTGGCCGCGGTTGGCGTGGAAAGTACCGCGGGTGGGGCGTTCGGTGGTGTGCAGGATCCCTTCGAGCGTGGACAGCGTCTCGTCGGGCAGATGCGAGACCTTGAGATAGATGGGCCCGCGCGCGGATTCGATCTCGCGCTTCACCTCGGACATCATCTGCCCCGACCAATAGTCGGAGTCGACGAACCGCTCGCCTGCGGCGTTGACCTGATAGCCGCCGAACGGGTTGGCGACGTAGGCGCAGGCGGGACCGTTGTAGTCCTTGATCAGCGGGTTGATCTGGAAGCATTCGATGCCGCTGAGCTCGGCGCCCGCGTGGTAGGCCATCGAATAGCCGTCGCCCGCGTTCGTCGGATTCTCGTAGGTGCCGTAGAGGTAGCCGGAGGCAGGCAGACCGAGCCGGCCCGACGGACCGGTCGCAAGAATTACCGCCTTGGCGCCCACCGCGACGAATTCGCCAGTGCGCGTGTGCAATGCGGCCGCGCCGACCGCACGGCCCTCGGCGGTGAGCACCCGGACCGGCATCAGCCGATTCTCGATCCGGATCCTTTCGCGCATCTTGCGCTGGCGCAGCACGCGATACAGCGCCTTCTTGACGTCCTTGCCCTCGGGCATCGGCAGCACGTACGAGCCGGACCGGTGCACGCGACGCACCGCGTATTCGCCGTATTCGTCCTTCTCGAACTTCACCCCGTAGCGCTCGAGCCGCTGCACCATCGCGAAACCGCGGGTGGCAGTCTGATAGATGGTGCGCTGGTTGACGATTCCGTCGTTGGCTCTGGTGATTTCGGCGACGTAGTCCTCCGGTTCGGCCTTGCCCGGGATGACTGCGTTGTTGACCCCGTCCATGCCCATCGCGAGCGCGCCGGAATGCCGCACATGCGCCTTCTCGAGCAACAGCACATTCGCACCCTGCTCTGCCGCGGTGAGCGCGGCCATGGTGCCCGCGGTGCCGCCACCGATGACCAGCACGTCGCAGTCCAGTCGGACCCGATCGGGCAGGTCCGGAATCTGCAGTGTCCCTGCGGGGTTCGTGGTGTCGCCTGAACTCACAATGTCTCCAAGATTTCGGCCTTCACGGACGCGCGGTCCGCGGCCTCGCGCGGATTCGGCACCTCGACGACAGCGCGCAGCGCACCGCCGCCCAGGACCGCGATGCGGTCGCCGAGCAGCAGCGCCTCGTCGAGGTCGTGGGTGACGAACACAATCGTGGTCGGATGGGCACGCCAGGTGTCGATCAGCAAGCGCTGCATGGTGGTTCGGGTCTGGGTATCCAGTGCGCCGAAGGGTTCATCCATCAGCACCGAGCGTGGTTCGCCCGCGAGGCTGCGCGCCAGTTGCACGCGCTGCCGCATGCCGCCCGAGAGGTCGCGGGGAAGGTAGTCGGCGTAGCCGGTGAGACCGATCTCCTGGACCCAGCGTTGCGCCGTAGTTTTGCGTTCGGCGCGGGGAACCCGGCGCAGCTGCAGCGCCAGTTCGATGTTCTGTCGCGCGGTGCGCCATGGCAGTAGTGCGTCGTCCTGGAATACCAGGGCGCGGTCCGCGGAGGGGGCGGTGACTGTTGTGCCGTCGGCCCGGATGCTCCCGGCTTCTGGTGTGCGCAGTCCGGCGATGGCGCGCAGCAGAGTCGACTTTCCGCACCCGGATTTACCGACAACGACGAGGATTTCGCCCGGCGCGATAGCGAGATCGAGGTGCTCGATCACGGTTTTGCTGCCATAGGCGATCCGAATACCATCCAATGCCAACCGCATTCCTGCCACCGTGGGTGTCGAGGCCGTGGTGGACGGTGTTGTGGTGGTCGTCATTGCGATGCCTCCCGTGGCAGCCAGCGGGTGATCCGGCGCCCGGCCAGTTCGACGAGCCCGGAGGTGCCGAAGCCGAGGATGCCGATGGTGATCATTCCGACGAACACCGCCGGATAATCGACGATGGTGTAGGCCTGCCAGGTTCGGTAGCCGATGCCGAGCCTGCCGGAAATCATCTCCGCCGAGATGAGGCAGATCCATGCCACACCCATGCCGACCGACAAACCACTGAAGACACCGGGCAGGATGCCGGGAAAGACCACGCGCACAAGGACATCGGTACGCGAGGCACCCAGGGTGCGCAGCGCGTCCTCCCAGATGGTCGGCAGTGCGCGCACCGCGTGCCTCGTGCTGACCAGCACGGGGAACAGTGAGGCGGTGAAGGTGATGAAGACGATCCCCGACTCGTCGCTGGGGAACAGTAGGATCGCGACCGGCACCAGCGCGATCGCCGGGATCGGGCGCGCCAGTTCGGTGAGCGGGCCGAAGACGGCGGCCAGCAGCCCGGAACGGCCGAGCCCGATGCCTGCGAGGACGCCGATCACCGCCGCGAGACCGAACCCGGTGAGAATTCTGATCAGCGACTGCGCGATGTCCACGTAGTACTGGTTCTTCTGAAACTGCTGACCGAACTCGGCGATGATGTCGGTGACCGTGGGCAGTGTGTCGAAACGCAGCCAGAATCGCACGTTGTTGGCGGTGAGCAGCTGCCACAAGCCGATCACGGCCGCCACCGACGCAACCTGGATCAGGCGGATGCGCCACACGGAGGTCCTCGGCGTCTTGGCAGCTGAACCGCCCGGGGCCACGGTAGGGCCGACCAGGGCCGCGGTGCTCATCTGCGCGCCTCGCGCACGCTCGGCAACATCGGATGCGACGCGCGACGGCGCATGACACGCTCGCTCATCCCCTGACCTCCGTGACAGCCTGGTCGTAGGCGACCGGCACCGCGGTGGCGTGCGTCTGACGGTAGCGCTGCGCGGCCGCCGGCGTGGTGAACGGCAAGAAGCTCTCGCCCTCGCGCAACCAGATCGACTTGTCGGCGAACCATCTCGTGCCCAGCTCGGCATCGGGGACATACGCCGCGCGGATCACCTTGCCCTGTGCCTTCGCCGCCTGGATCGCCCGCAGCAGGCAGGTGGGGTCGGCGGCGGGCTGGGGACGGTCGGCGCCTTCGAGCCACAGTTCACCGGCCTGCGGCGAATTTTCCACGGCGCGAGCGCAGATCGGATCCGTGCCGGTGACCCGGCTCGGGTTCGCGGTAGCGGCCACCGCCTTGTCGTAGTCGCCGTGTCCGGTCTCGGCGAATGCCTTGCGCAGTGGTGCGGGATCGACGAAACGGTCGATGTCGAGTTCGGCGAAGTCACCGATCGATTTCAGGTACTGCACATCGCCTTTCAGTGCATCGACCAGGCTCGGCTTGATCGTGGTATCGAAAGACGTGCCGCCGGGGCCGTTGTAGAGATACACGACCTCCTGCGGTAGTCCGGAGCCGTCGGCGACGATCTCGGCGGCCTCGAAAGGCTGCTCCCGCAGGAACGTGGTCGCGTCGAGCTGTGCCGCGAGGAACGCGTGCAGCACCTCCGGATGGTCGGCGGTGTACGAGCGACGGGCTACCACGCCGTGGAAGGTCGGCACGCCGAGTTCGGCACCGTCGTAGAGCAATCTGGCCTTGTTCTGGAACACCAGCAACCCGGGCCACGCCACGAACTGGGCGAGCGCCCCCACCTGGTGCGATTCCAGGGCGGTTGCGCCGATCTGGGGCTGCTGGTTCAGTACCTCCACACCCCTGGCCGGGTCGATACTCGCGCGCGACAGAGCTTGCACCAGGGTGCCGTGCCCGGCGGAACCGACGCTGGCCGAAATCTTCTGCCCAGCCAGCTCGCGGACGCTCGTGACCGTGGAATCCTGCGGCACCACAACCATATTGAGTGCGCCACGCGGGTGATACCCGGTGATCGACACCAACGCCGTTGTGGCTAGCTCGTTGGCCTGCGTCCGAGATCCGTTGATCAGCAACGGATAGTCGCCCATCGATCCGATATCGATCTTTTCGGCGAGCATCTGCGCGGTGATCGGCGCGCCGGTGTCGTAGTCCTGCCACTCCACCTGGTACTTGGCGCCGCCATTGTCGGTGATCTGTTGTAGCCGCTGCTCCAAGTAGCCCTTGGCCTTCAACAGCGTGCCAGCGGTGACGGTATTGATGGTCTTGGACTGGTAGCCGACGACGACCTTGACGGTACCGGTCGGGGTGTTGTCGGAGCTCTGCAGCGAGCAGCCCGCGGCGGCGAGTGTGAGTGCGAGGACAAGGGGTGCGAGGCGTTTCTTCATGGTGACTTCCGGATTCGGCGCAGGGTTCAGCGGAGCAAATAGGGCATATTGACGGTGACGGCACCGGTGGGGCAGCGCGCCGCGCACGGGCCGCAATACCAGCATTCGTCGACGTGCATGAAGGCCTTGCCGGTCTCCGGATTGATCGCCAGCGAATCGAGCGGGCAGATCTCCACGCACAGCGTGCAGCCCTGGATGCACAGCGACTCGTCGATGGTGACCGGGATATCGGCGCGCTGATTCGCCAGTGCCATCAGATGACCTTCCATTCGGGTGTGCTGCGGATCAGACTGCCGCGCATGGTGATTCGGTCCCCGCGCATCCGGATGTACTCCAGATCGACAGGTCGCCCGTCGTCGAGGCGGGACAACCGTTCGAGCATCAGCAGTGCCGCGCCCGCAGGGGCGTCGAGCGTCGCTGCGGTGTGCGCATCGGCGGTGATCGCCTCGAGAGCGAGATCGGCCGAACCGAGCGGGCCCCCGCTGATCTGCTCGATGAGCACGAAAATATCGTTGGTCTTCAGGTCGTGACCCAGGATCTCGGTCCCGATATCCGGTGCGAGGTAGGTCAGGTCCAGGCTCAGCGGCAGATCCGCCAAATAACGCAGCCGCTCGATGTAGACGACGCGCTCGCCTGGGTCCAGGCGCAGCTTCCGTGCGACCGCGGCCGGCGCGGTGATATGCATGGCCGCGCGTACCTCGTTGCGCACCGTGCCGTGCCCCTTCAGCGTCTCCTGCAGCCCCAGCAGCGCATCGAGCCCGTGATCGAACTTGCGGTTGGCCACTCGGGTCCCGACCTTAGGCACCCGATCGATCAGCCCCTCGTCCTTGAGCAGCGCCAATGCCTCACGCACGGTATTGCGCGAAGCATCGAACTCCGAAACCAGCTGTTGCTCACTGGGCAGCACGTCATCGAACGCACCAGCATGGATCTGATGACGCAACACGTCGGCCACCCGGCGCGCCTGGTCGGCCCGCAACCGTCGCACCGAGACGGGTTCGGCTCCCACCTCCGCTACCTTCCTATCGCTGACCTGCATGAATAGGACGATAGTTGGCCTGCAAGGGCCTGGATCCCACCGCAAATCCGCCGCAATTCAGGGGATGTTATTGCGCCGCCCGGCACTCGCGCTGACCTGGGGAAACATGTCGCAGAGCAGGTATTGCGCCAGTCCGCCGCCGGAATGTGGATTCCGATCACACAGATTCGAATAGCAGGCAGCGGATCCGCCGGGCATCAGCTCGGAGCCACAGTGTCCCGGATGGGTTCACGACCTCAGTCGCCGGAGTCTAGACTCCGGCGGAGGTTACCGATCGTCAGGATCCCCTCGCGAACTTGCGGGCCGAGATAGTCGCCATTGTCGACAGGGAGATTGAACAACGACCGCCGCTCGACTGCGGCTTTCGGCAAGGGGTTCGCTCGATGCCCGCCACGACCGCGGCGCGACCAGCGTCGACGCCCGACGCGGCATCAGCTGGTGCTGATGCGTGTTCGGCGGGTCAGAACCAGGTGTCCTGCATGTCGAGGGTGGTTCGGTCCATCAGTTCGAGCAGGTCCAATTGTGGTCCGGTTCTCGGGAGTTCGTAGCGGAAGAAGTACCGCGCCGCCGCGCGTTTGCCCTCGTAGAAGTCGCCTGCACGGCCGTGCGCGGCGAGTGCTTGCTCCAGCCATATCCAGGAGACCACGATGTGGCCGAAGGCCTCGAGATAGACGCTGGAATTGGCCATGGCTGCGGCGATGTCTCCGGAGCCGAACATCCACCCGGTGACGGTGAGCAGGCGTTGCCAGGCGGCGTCGAGCTGCCCGCCGAACTCGGTCCATTCACCACCGGCTTCGGCGGCCCCCATCACGGTCTGCTCGATCCGGCCCGCGAGGAGCCGCAGTCCGGCGCCGTCGTGCTGGATTACCTTGCGGCCCAACAGGTCGAGCCCCTGAATACCGTGAGTGCCCTCGTGGATGGGGTTGAGCCGGTTGTCACGGTAGTGCTGTTCGACGTCGTACTCGCGGGTGTAGCCATAGCCGCCGTGTACCTGGATGGCGAGATTGTTCGCCTCCAGACACCACTGCGAGGGCCAACTCTTGGCGACACCGGTCAGGATCTCTAGCAGGAGGGTGTTGTCGCGTTGCGTCTGTGGATCGGTGGCGGTGCGTCGTAGGTCGACGAGCCGGTTGCAGTACAGCAGCAGGGCGAGGGCGCCCTCGACGTAAGACTTCTGTGCCAACAGCATTCGCCGCACGTCGGCGTGCTCGATGATCGGAACCTGCGGCGTGGCCGGGTCCTTGGCGGTCACCGGGCGGCCCTGTGTGCGCTCGCGGGCGTAGTCGAGAGATTTCAGGTATCCGGTGTAGCCGAGCGCCGTCGCACCGAGACCGACACCGAGGCGGGCCTCGTTCATCATGTGGAACATGTAGGACAGGCCGCGATGGGGCTCGCCGATGAGGTAGCCCACCGCACCGGGCGCGCCACCCGGTGTGTGCTTGCCTTCACCGAAGTTCAGCACCGTATTGGTGGTCCCGCGGTAGCCCATCTTGTGGTTGAGGCCTGCCAGCGCGACGTCATTGCGTTGGCCGAGTGATCCGTCGTCCTCGACGAGGAATTTGGGCACGATGAACAGCGAAATGCCCTTGGTTCCCGCAGGGCCGCCGGGGATCTTGGCCAACACGAGGTGCACGATATTGTCGGTCAGCTCGTGATCGCCGCCGGAGATCCACATCTTCGAGCCGAAAAGTCGGTAGGTGCCGTCGGATCGGGGTTCGGCGCGCGTCACGATGTCGGCAAGCGAGGAGCCGGCCTGCGGCTCGGACAGGCACATGGTGCCGGTGAACCTGCCCTCGACCATCGGCTTGACGAAACGGTCGATCTGGTCCGGGGTGCCGTGCGCGGCAAGGAGATTGGCATTGCCGATGGTGAGGAACAGGTAGCCGGTGGTACCCACGTTGGCCGCCTGGAACCAGCTGAATCCGGCCGCCTCGACGGTGGCGGGCAGCTGTAATCCCCCGATCTCCTCGTCCATCGCGGCGCCGATCAGATTCGCCTTGGTGAAGGCCTCGACCGCGGCTTTCACCTCGGGGATGATGGTGACCCGCTCGCCGTCGAACGTCGGCTCGTTGGCGTCGCCCAGCTTGTTGTGCGGAGCGAAATGCCGGGTGGCCAGGTCCTCGCAGAGATCGAGGAAGCCGTCGAAGGTGTCCTTGGAGTGCTCGGTGAATCGCGGTAGCGCGGTGAGCTCCTCGACCCGCAGCCATTCGTAGAGCAGGAAATCCAGGTCCCTGCGGGAGATCAATGTCGAGCGCACGACCACATCCTCTCGCTTCGGCACAGCCGACCGTCTACCTACGAACAGCGCAGGCGGGTCTTCCGGGCGACCCGTGAGCATCTGTTCCGGGCGGACACGAAGCGCACCCGGGTCGATTTGGTACGTTACTACGCATGTGTCGCGAATTTGTGTGGGGGTTGCGATGACCACCACATCCGGAGCCGCCCGACCGGTGGGTCGGCCCGCGGCCGCGACTCAACAGCAGGTGCTCGCCGCCGCCAGCGCCCAGTTCCTTGCCTCCGAGCGCGTCGATGTGCAGGCGATCGCCGCTGAGCTCGGGTTGTCGCGGGCGACCATCTACCGCTGGTTCGGATCGCGGGACGGACTGCTCGGCGCGGTGATGGTGTCCGAGTTCAACCACATGGTCGAGGCGGCCCGTGGCCGCAGCGTGGGAACCGGTGCGCGCCGCGTGCTGTGGATGCTGGACCGGGTGGCGCGATGGCTCGCGCGTAACGAACCCTATCGATACTTCATCGCCACCGAACAGGCCACCGCGGGCCGGATCATCACCACCAGCGACGGGCCGGTGCAACCCAAGGTCGTCGCTACCGTCGAGGATCTGATCGATGCCGCCATCGCAGAAGGCTACGAGAATCGGGTGGACACACCCACATTCGCGTATGCGCTGGTGCGTCTCATCGAGGCATTTCTGTATCAGGACGCGGTGACGGGTATCCGAGGTGACGTCGACCGGTTGCGTGACGTGCTGATGGTCATCCTGGGGCTGGACCCGGAGCCGCGCTGAGCGTCACGGGTGTCGTGGTCCGTACGTGTCGAGGAACACTACCGGGCCGTCGCCCAGCTCGCCACGGGCGTCGAGATCGATGAGTGCTGCCAGAGCCTTCGCGGTGTAGACCGTTTCCAGCTCGAGGCCGGCCGTCGCACCGAGCTTTTGTGCCGCGACCGCGGCCGGGGTCTCGTGGCCGTAGCCGGGGCCGATCCAGTCGCGGACGATGGTCACATCGTCGGGGCGCAGTCCGAGTGGCGCGAATTGCGCACCGCGCGTGCGAAGTACGTCCTCGGTCCTTTTCGCCAGTCCGATGAGGTGTTCCGCGTCCAAAGGAAGGGTGTCGTTGACGACGACGCCGAGGACTCGGGTCCGCAATCCGGCCAGGCGGAGGCCGAGGGCGAGACCGGCTGCTGTGCCCCCGGATCCGACAGCGGTCACCAGATGCGTCGGCTCGGGGAGCGTACCCGACCTGACCTGCGCGGCAAGCTCCAGCGCGCCCTCGACGTAGCCGAGCGTTCCGATCGGCGACGACCCACCGGCGGGCAGCAGATAGGGCAGGGTGCGGCCGCGCGTATGCCGCACCACCAACCACGGAGCGCAGAGCACGGTGCGCAGCTTGCTATGCGTGAAATGCAAAGTGGCGCCGGAGGATTTCAAGCGCTGTAGCTGCTCGCGCACATGATCGTCCTCCGGCTGGTCGACCAATGCGAGCGCGGTCTCGATGCCGTGCTCGCGCGCGTACAGAGCCGTGGCGAGACCCCAGTTGGTGCCCGTGCCGCCGACGGTGAGGATGGTGCGAGCACCACGCCGTCGCGCTTCCGGCAACAACCACTCGAGTTTGCGAATCTTGTTCCCGCCCCAGCCGCCGGAACCGTAGCCGCTCTCGTCCTTGCACCACACCGGCACTCGGGTGCCGAGTACCAATTCCCTGACCGGGGTGGGCGGGTCGCCGAGTCGCAGAAACGGCAGTGTGTCCGCCAGTTCGGGGAACCGTCCGTGCAGCAACGAATCCGTCATAGTGACCCATTATCGCCGCCCGTCGGCCCGGGACCGGGTCGGCAGGCGTACGGCCTCGAGTCCAGGTCAGGGGCCTTCGCTGAGCAGGTGGTCCAGGCGAGCCGCACAGACCTGCGAGAGATCGCCCATGCCGAGACAACTCGACATACGCAGTAGCGGCACGGAAAGCAGTACTGCGAAGGGCATTTCGTTGAACCTCAGTTCCGTATCCGCCAGCCGGTCTGCGTTTCGTATCTGGCGACGACCTCCGCGACCCAGTCGACGGTCCTACCGAATGCACCTATCACCCCGAGGCGATCGCCAGCATAACTAAAGCTAATGGTGCAAACACCGAAATGAACGTCAACGAGGCAGGGCTGTCAGTGCAGCTCACCGATCCGCTCGATGCTACCGGTTGCGGACTGCGGATTGCGGCGTTACGGTTCGACGCAAATTCGCCGCAACCACCGATCGCCACCACCGTATTGCATTATTCGGTGCGCGGATTCAGTTGAAGAAGGCCAGCGTGACCGTTATTGATACACAGCCCATGGCATCGTCCTATGTCGACCCGCCGGACCCGGATTCAGCGCCGCACCTGCTCGGTCCTGCGCTACGCGGCCTCGTCTTCGGTTCCACCTACGCAGCACAGCGTCAGGTCCGGGACACGCTCTTCGCCATGGACGAACCTCCGAATCTCGGTGGGTCCGAGGCGCAGGAAGCGCACTACGGCTATCAGCAGCTGCAACGAATCGGCGAAGCACTGGGCGGCTCTTGGGTTGCGATTGCAAAGGACCCGTCGGTGCAGGCTGCCTTGTACGACTGGTCGATGGTCCGGTACCCACGTGCGGTTCAGTACTTGAGTCACTCTGGTCTGGGTATCGAGTCGATCCTGAAATTGGGAAACGGTAGCCGATACCAGCAGGATTGCCTGCGCGACCTGGACACCGGCGACGCGATCGGCGTGTTTGCCGCCACCGAACTGGGTTGCGGCACCAATGTGCTGGATCTGGGCACGCAGGCGGTGTGGCACCGTGACGGCGGATACCTGACCCTGCACACCCCCGACCCGGCCAGCGCGAAGTGGATGCCGAATTGCCAGGACCCGGCGGTGCCGAAAATCGTGGTGGTGTTGGCCAGGCTGTACGTCGACGGTGCCGACGAGGGGGTCTTCCCGATCCTGACCCGGCTGCGCGGCCCGGACGGGCTCGCCGAGGGCGTCGAGGTGGCCGCATTGCCGACCGGCCGCCTGTCCGCGCCGATGGACCACGCCGCCTTCTACTTTCGGGATATGCGTGTGCCTGCGGATGCGCTGTTGGGCGGGACCTGGGCGTATTTCGACGAGTCCGGGGATTTCGTGTGTGATCTGGATCGGCGCAGTGCCCGCTTCAAACGTTCCTCCGCCGCGCTGATGACCGGCCGGATCTCCTACAGCGGTGCAGCGGTTGCCGCCGCCCGAGCCGGTTGGACCCTCACGGTGCGATACGCCTGTCAGCGGGTCATCGACGGGACCCAGCTCGCCGACCGTGACGAAGCTCAACGCAAACTCGTCTCCGCCGCCGCCCGCTTGGTGGCGATGTCGGCGCTGGTCAACTACACCCGCGCTCAGCTAGCCGGAGCCGCGCTCGACCCACTGGCAGCGGTGTTGGCGATGGTGACAAAACCGATTGCCTCCGACACCGCCCACCAGACTCTCACCGACGTCAGCCGCCTGTGCGGAGCCCAAAGCGTGTTGAGCGATAACATGTTCGGTGACTGGTTGGGCTGCATCACCGGAGTGTGCATCGCCGAAGGCATCAACGATTCATTGCGGGTCGCCGTCGGACGGCTACCGCAACTGGTCGCGGACGGGCAGGCGCCCGCGCATATGGATCTGTCGCAGGCACAACTCCCAGGCCTCCCGGACCACCTGCCGTGGTGGCACACGATGCTGCACAGTCGCCAGGACACCGTTGTCACCGCTGCTACAGCGGGCGCCGCGCTCGGCAGCACAGCGATCGGCACCGACTCGGCCGCGGTCGATGTCTACACAGTGATCGCCGAACGTCTCGCCGCCGATGCCCTCGCCGCGGCCGCCGCAGACCTCGACGACCCTGATGCCTGCGCTCTCGCCGAAGACCTGGTCGCGGTCTACGCACTCGAACGAATCAATGCCGACGCTGCATGGTTCTTCACCCACGGTGGTCTCACCGTCGAGCGTGCGGCGCAGATGCGCAACGAGCTGACTGCCCGCTATACCGCGCTGGCACCGCATTTGGGCACGATTGCCGCCGCCTTCGACGTTCCCGAGTTGCCTGCGCCCATCGACCACGACTACATGTCCAGCTGGATGTCGAGGCTCGGTTGGCAGGACCGCTGGTAAATCCGGCGCTTGTACGGCAATCGGCGCTGATACTGCAACTGCACTCAGGTAAGTGGGTGGCCGCGGCGTCGGTAGTGCGATAGCCGGGCTTGGTGTTGGCGTCGTCGCCAGCGTGACCAGGCCCAGGTGTGGTCGGCGGGCTCGAGTCGGGTGAGGACGAACGCGATGAGCAGGCGGCGGATCTCCGGTAGCGTGAGAGCGATCATGCCGTCCTCACTATCGGCGAGTCACCTTTTACGGCAACAGTTTCGTTGCTTCGAGCCAGGCCGGGCGAGCATCGACAGGGTGATGTGGGCGTGCTAGGCGTGCCATTTGCGGACCTGGTAATGATCGAGCCCGGCCTCGCCTTTGGCTTGCTGAAACGCTTCCTCGATGTGGATGTCCACGACTCGGGAATGTAGAGCTCCGGTCGATCAGCGCATGCCCGTGCTTCGAGGCGTACGCCAGAAACACCCGATCTGGCAGTTCTCCGCACGCCGGGCCGTGCCGTAGTACTGGCGTTGCACCCCAGCGGATTTGGTGCCCTTCTTCATGAACCCGGGTCTTGTCACCGGCCGGCACGGCATCGGGGTCACCGAGATGTTCGACAACGTAATCACACACGTCGTCACGGACGCCATCGATGTCCCAGTCTGCGGCACACAGCAGCCGTTGCATCTCGTCCGGGCCGCCCTCACCAGCACGTTCCGCGAGTGTCCGCCCGTTCTCGCGTTCGCCCGGGGGTCCTCGAGGCGGATGTTGCGCTTGGCTTGCGTTGATCAGTGTTCGTCGGTGGGGAAGAGGCGGTGCTGAAGGGCTGTCGCTGCGGCTTCGGTACGGGTGGCGGCGCTCAGTTTGGTCAGGATGCGGGAGACGTGTACGCCTGCCGTGTTACCGCTGATGAAGAGTTCTGCGGCGATCTGTCTGTTGCTCAGTCCCTTGGCGACGAGGCGTAGGACGTCGAGTTCGCGAGGTGTGAGGCCGAAGGTGCTCGGTCGGGCGGCAGCTGCCGTGATCGTTCGGCTCGGGCTCTCGACGGCGAGCCCGGCGCGGTCGGCCAACTGGCGCGCGGCGTCGGCCAGTGTCGGTGCTTCGAGCTGTACCGCGAGGTCCGCGGCCTCCCGCAATGCGGTGTGGGCGGTGGCGCGATTGCCTGCGGCGAGCTCGGCTCCGGCGGATCCGAGCAGGCTGCGCGCGAGTTCGTACGGCTGGCGAAGCGCCCGCCAGGAGGAGACTGCCGCGTCCCAGGCGGGTCCGCTTTCGCTGATGACGGCGGTGACGACAGCGCGATGGGCGGCGTCGACCGCTGTCGTGATCGGGAGCGCGGCGGCAAAGGAATCGACATCGATGGCGATGTCGTCGATTCGGGCCGTGAGTGCGAGCAATGGCCACACGTGGTGGTGGTGCGCAGTGATGTCGTCGGCGTGGAGCGTGTCGGTAACGATGTCGGCCGCGCGGCGCGGTTGACCGGTGGCGAGTGCGATATCGGCCTGGATGGTGCGCAATTGGAGCTGGTACTGGCGCGCCCATGGTCCATCGCTCAGCAGGCTCGCCGCAGTGTCCGCGCAGTTCGCGGCCGCAGCCGAATTGCCCTGTGCCAGTGTGATTCCGGCGTGACACAGGAGCAGTGCGGCCTTGCTCAGCGGGGGCAGTTGCTCGGTGAGTGATTCATCGATGAGATCGAGAGCCTCGCTCCACCGGCCGAGCGCGGTGAGCGCCTGAGTCCACTTGACCAGCAGAATAGGCCCGGCCTCCACGAAGCGGAACGTTGCGTGCGCGGCACGGATGCCTTGCTGGATCGCCTCGATCGCCGCGGTGTGCTCGCCCGCCGCGACCAGTGTCGCCGCCTCCCATAACACCACGGTGAGCAGCGTCTGGGGGTCGGCCGCGGCGGTGGCGGCGGCATGGGCCTTTTCGAAATGGGCGACGGCCGTGTCGGATCGAGCGGCGGTGGCCAGTCCGAGGTAGGCGTAGCCGCGGGCAGCCAGCGCCTGCGCGCCGAGCTGTTCGGCCACCTCGATGGCTGCCCGCGCGTCGCGTTCGGCTCCGCTCGCGTCGCCGCCGAAGACGCGCGTTGCGGCGAGCTCCGCGAGCAGTTCGCCGCGCAGGACCGTTGGCGGGTGTGCGGGTAACAGGGCAAGGGCCTCGGTCAGATCGTCGTCACAGCCCCTGCTGCTCTGATTCTTCAAACCGGCCCGGTGGTAGTAGAGCTGGGCGGCGCGCAACGGAGAATGATCGGGGTCGACAATGCCGAGTGCCTCGTCGGCGGCTTCGATGCCGCGGTCGATGATGCCGCCGACGTAACAGGCCTCGACCACCTGTTCCAACACGGTGAGTCGATCGGCAGCGACCAGGACCGCCGCGTCCGGCACCCGATCCCAGAATTCGAGCACCCGATCCAGGTGGCGCAGCCGGTCGCTGTGCGCGCCCATGCTCGCCGCGGTGGCTGCGGCGCCCCACGACGCTTCGATCGCCCTCGGCAGATCGCCTGCCGCGGAGGCGTGGTGGGCCAGTTGCCCGATCGGACAGTCTTCGTCCTGCGCATCGCGACGAGCGTGCAGTGCCCGGGCCAGTCGCGTGTGCAGCCGCTTTCGCTCGATCGGCAGCAGATGATCGTAGACGGCGTCGCGAATCAGAACGTGACGGAATTCGTATCCGGTCTCGGTGGCCAGCAGCAGTTGCCTGTCGATCAACTCGCGTACAGCGCGCTCGAGGGCCGCCTCGTCGAGTTCGGTCGCCGATTCCAGTAACGCATGCAGGACGGGTGAACCTGCTACGGCAGCCAATCGCAACAGCGTCTCGGCATCCGGGTGCAGACTCGCCCGATAGTCGAGCAGCAGATCGGACAGCTCGGCGGGGGTGTCGCCGCTCGAGCGGCTGAGCGCCTCGACGAACATCGGAATGCCCTTGCTGCGCTCGAAGATTCGCGTCACGGCCCCGGGCTCCGGCTCGCGGCCGAGCAGTGCGGCGAGCTGTCTGCCCACCTCGTGTCTGGTCAGCGGTGCCGGATCGAGCAGGCGGACACCAGGATTGCGGCGCAGCCCGCCGACGAGCCTGCGCATCGGTTCGGAATCGGCGGGCCGATAGGTGCCGACCAGCAGGAGGTCACGCTGCGCGAGATTGGCCAGCAGGAACGACAACAGCTCCCGACTCGAATCGTCGGACCAGTGCAGATCTTCCAGTACCACGACCACCGGCCTGGTCAGCGCCAGTTGTTCGAGCACTGTCATGATCTCGCCGAACAGCCGGATCCGATCCGGCTCGGCGTCGGCGGATCCGGCCTGTGCGGCCAGTTCGGGCAGCCAGCGTGACAGCGCGGGCTTGGCCACCGGCAACAGCTCGGCCAACCGGGTCGCGCCGAGCTCGCGCACGAGGCCACGCAGCACCGAGAGGAACGGCGCGTACGGCACCCCATCTCTGGAGAACTCGGGGCAACGGCCGACCAGCACGACCGCATCCGCGCCGAGCCGAGTGGTGAACTCGCTGACCAGGCGTGATTTTCCGAGCCCCGCCTCACCGGCGATCAGCACGGTGTGGATGCAGGTGTCCGCATAGGCGCTCTGCAACGCTGATACTTCGGCGGCCCGCCCGACAAAGGCACCGTAGACGGGAACGCTCACCACTCCGCGATCATGCACGGGCCGCGCAACCGTGGCAACTTCGCAGCCACGGATGTGCGGCGGTTTCGCCGTCGAGGTAAAGAACGCACGTGTGACGGCAGGTATTAGTTGTCACCAGCTGTGGCCGCCGATCACGGCATTCGGTCAGTGTCGCACGCGGCAGTTGTCACCGATGTGAGGTTGCTCCTGTCACCGAGACGGGACGAAGCCCGCTGCCGCCGTCACCTCGAACGTCCGCTCATACCGATGTGAGAGTCGTCCCGGAAAGAAACGGGCGGGCACCTCGAAGGTGTCCGCCCGTTTCGGTGATCGCGTTCAGTCGTGGTGGTGAATGGCGGTCGGCAGGGTGAAGGCTGCGGTGCGGACGGTGCCACCGTGCTTGAAATCCAGGAAGAGCCGGTAGGTACCGGGGCCGGGTACCGCGGTGTGGAAGGTGATACCGGGGCCGGGGGCGGTCACACCGTCTCCGGGTTCGCCATTGGGGTGGACGTGGACGTAGGCCAGGTCGCCTGCACGCAGCACCACCAGGTGCCCGTAGGCGGCGAGGTAGGGCTGCAGATCGGTGACCGGGTCGCCGTCCCGGCGCACGGTCAGCGTGAGGTCGCGGCCTTCGCCGGGGACCAGGTCACCGTCCAATGCCACCTCGTAGCCGTCCACGTCGAATGTGCGTGTCGAGGCCGGAATCGGTTGTGGGGCGTAGTCACCTGCGACGGCTAGATCGGCGCCGAGGGTGATGGCCCGGCCGAGCGCGCGGGGAGCGATATCGGTGAACACGCGGTAGGTGCCGGCCTGCTGCAGATTCAGGCGTACCGACCAGGTGCCGTCGGCCGCACGCACCGGGTGCACGTGCTGGAATCCGGTCAGCTCCCGTCGCACGACGATCAGGTGCAGCTCACGGTCGTGCAGAGCGGTGTAGTCGGTGACGGCCCGCCCATCCGGGCCGAGGATCCGGAAACGGAAGTCGATGTCGCCCGGTCGGACCACGGTGTTCTCGAGATCGAGGGTGTAGCCGACCTGGGTGATCTGCAGTCCGCCGGGCGCACCCGCGGCATGCGCCGCGTGATCGCCGTGACCGGTGTGATGTGCAGCGTGTGTCTGGGTGTTCATAGTTCGGTCCTGTCCGATCTGGTGTTTCGTTCTGCTGGAGATCAGGGGCGGGTGGCGGGGGTGCGCCACACTGCCAGGGCCGCAAGGGTGCTGAGGGCTGCGCCGAACCACAGCACCGCGGTGAGCGCCACGTTGTCGGCGATGAGGCCGCCGAACAATGCGCCAAGCGCGATGGCCAGGTTGAACATGGCGGTGTTCAATGCGGTGGCGGCTTCGGTGGAATCCGGTGCGGCGCGCAGGATCCAGGTCTGCACACCGACCGGAATGCCGCCGAAGGCCGCGCCCCAGGCGAGCAGAAGGGCGACGCCGGTGATCGGAGTGCCGCCCACGAGTGCGACCAGTGCCAGCACCATGGCGAGCAGGGTGCTGATGGTGATGAGGGTGGCGCGGATATCGCGACTGCCGGCCGCGCCGGTGACGAAGTTGCCGATGATGCCCGCGACGCCGAAGGCCAATAGCGCCGCGCCGATCACCTGCTTGTCGATGCCGCTGTGGGACTGCAGGATCGGGCTCACGAACGTGAATGCGGCGAAGTGCCCGCTCACTAGCAGGAACGTGACCAGGACACCGGCCCGTACGACCGGATTGCCGAACTGTTCGCCCAGGGTGTGTAGTCGTACCGGTTCGGTGGCGGGCATGTTCGGCAACAGCAGCAGCAGCACGACGACCACCAGCAGGCCCAGGCCGCCGAGAACTCCGAAAGCGACACGCCAATCGGCGAGTTCGCCGATGAGTGTTCCGGCCGGAATGCCGAGCACGTTCGCGGCGGTTGCTCCGCCGAAGGCGATGGCGGTGGCTTGCGGGACATACTTTTCGGGCACCATGCGCACCGCGATCCCGGCGGCGAGCGCCCAGAATCCGCCGATGGCGATCCCGACCAGGAAGCGTGCGGCGAGCAGGATCGCGAAGCTGGGAGCGAAAGCGGACAACAGATTTGCCACGACCATCAAGGTGATGAGGCCGAGCAGCACGATGCGACGATCCAGCCGCCCGATCGCCACCGGCAGCAGCGGTGCGGTGGCGGAAGCGACTAGGCCGGGCACGGTCACCATCAGGCCGGCCACGCCATCGGAGACGTGCAGCACATCGCCGACCGAGGACAGCACGCCGACGGGCAGCTGTTCGGATGTCACCACAGCGAAGGTGCCCATCGCGACAGCCGCGACGGCAAACCAGCGGTGCAGCGGTACTCGTTCCGGGGCGGAATCGACAGCTGCGGAGACGGCACGAGACATTCGATTACTCCTTGATGTGAATCTTTACGTTGATAGATGAGCGTTGAGATCAGTGCTGGCCGCCGTCGACGCGGATGATCTGCCCGGACACCCAGTCGGCGGCAGAGCTGGTGAGCCACATGACCACTCGCGCGGTGTACTCCGGCTGGCCCAGGCGTCCCCGTCGATGACCGGGTGTCAGGGTCGCGGGATCCGCACCGGGGCAGAAGGAATCGGTCACCAGGCCGGGCGCGACCGCATTGACGGTGATATCCCGTGCCGCCAGCTCGTGCGCGCCCGCAAGCACCAGCCGCTCGACGGCGGCCTTCGCCGCCGAATACAACCCGAGCCCCTCGGGCACGCCGGCGGCGAGCGCACTGGTCAGCGCCACATAGTGACCGTGATCGGCGAGATGACGCGCGGCGGCGCGCAGCGTGTTGAACGCACTGCGGGTATTGCGGTCGATCAGTAGGTCGAAATCCGCATCGGTGGTGTCCGCCAGCGGTCTTCCCAGCGCCGCGCCTACGGTGTGGACCACGATGTCGAGTCGGCCGTGACGGGCGACCACACCCGCGAACAGGGTGTTCACATCGGCGGATCGGGTGGCGTCCGAGCGAATGCCTTCCGCGGTCACGCCGTGCCGATCCAGTGCGGTCAAGGTCCTGGCCGCGGCATGCTCGCCGTGGGAGTAACTGATGACCGTGGTCGCGCCACGCGCCGCGAACAGTTCGGCGCAGGCCGCGCCCTGGTTGCGGCTGCCACCGATCACCATCGCGACCTTGCCCTCGAGATCGCGTGTCGAGAGTGTGGAAGTCATCGGGGAGCGTCCCTTTCCGGAGGCGGTGGTGTGCCTCCAGCCTGCTGTGCCTGCTGCGCGAGCGGAAACAGAAGATTCCAGTGCCTGCCACCGGTGTTCTCGGTTGCCACACACAACCGCCTGTCGGCTACGGTGATTCGCGTGATCGACCTGGATATTCGCCAGCTACAGTCGTTCCTGGTGGTGGCCCAGGAACTGAACATCACCCGTGCATCGGCCCGGCTGCACATCAGCCAGCAGACGCTGTCGACCCAAATCCAGCAGCTCGAACGCGCGATGGGCGTGACGCTGCTGGTCCGGACTTCACGCGGGGTGCTGCTCACCCCCGCCGGTGACGAACTGGAACGCGGCGGCAGTGCGGTGGTCTCCGACATCGGTGAGCTCACCGAACAGGTGCGTGCCGCCGACAGGGGCCGCCTGGGCACCCTGCGAATTGCCTGCTGCCCTTACGCCACTGCCCTGTTCGCCACCGAGGTCGCCGACGCGATGGAAGCCGCGGTGCCCGGGCTCGAAGTCGAATTGACCACGGTGCGAACCCCACCCGAGGAGCGGGCGCTGTTGCTGTCGGGCGAGGTCGACGCCGCCTTCATGTGGCTCCCGCTCGGCGACAACCGTTTCCACCACGCCGCCGTGCGTAGCGACCGGCGCGCGGTGGCCCTGCCTGCGGGGCACCGGCTGGCCGAGCAGGACGCGGTGACACTCGCCGATTTGGCCGACGAGCCGGTCATTCGCCCGGATATATTTCTGTCCGAAGAGAATCTGTGCCACTGGATCGCTGATCCCAGGCCCGACGGCACGGCCGCCTTACGCGGTCCAGTTCTGGCAACGGTCGAGGACTGCCTGATGGCAGTCGCCCGCGGCAAGGGCGTCTGGCTGGCCCCGGAGCCCCTGAGCCGCTGGATCCCGGCATCGACTATCCAGTGGCGGCCCGTAAAGGACGCGGCAGCTTCCGAACTCGCGCTCGTCTGGACCGACCGGACTCGGCAGCCACTGGTCGCCAGAATGATCGCCGAGGTCCGGAGGGTCACCGGCTGGGCCGATCCCACCGACTGAGGGCGACGGCTGGATGTCGTGTCGGTCGGCCACGTGCTCAAGACCTGGTTGTCGGTCCAGTGCGGGCTCATGGTCCGCGTTCGCGGTGATCAAGGCGCCTTTGGCGTGCCGCTCGGCGACACGCCAAAAGCGAATCGACTCCAACAATCTGCCATTCGATGAATTGTCGGCCGTGCAGCGGTGAGCACGGTCCCACATCTGAAAATGTGGCGTGGGTGATCGATGATCGGTGAGGTGTGGACTGGCTTTGATCGACTGTCGGTTCGCGGACACATTCCCATGCCGCTGGGCGCGGGTTCTGCCCGGTGACAGATACAACTGCATGTGACAACCACGACCCGTCGTCACAGCACGGCGCCCAAAGATAACGAATTCTCGTGATTCGGGGGCACCCTCGTTACCCGCAGAGTTATCGGCATGACGAACAACGACATCCGCCCCTTCCGCATCGAGATCCCGCAGGCCGCCATCGACGATCTGCACGACCGGCTGGTCCGCACCCGCTGGATCGACGACCTGCCCGGCACCGGCTGGGAGCGCGGCGTGCCCGCCTCGTACCTGAAGGAGCTGGCGGGCTACTGGGTGGAGAAGTTCGATTGGCGGGCGCAGGAGGCGGCGCTCAACGCCTACCCGCAGTTCACCACCACCATTGATGGGCAGAGCCTGCACTTCCTGCACATCCGCTCGGTGGATCAGAACGCCACGCCGCTGCTGCTGATCCACGGTTGGCCCAGCTCGGTGGTCGACTTTCTCGACCTGATCGGCCCGCTGACCGACCCGAAGGCGTATGGGAACCAGGATGCGCCCGCTTTCCACCTGGTCATCCCGTCACTGCCGGGCCATGGCTTCTCGGGGCCGATCACCGAGGCCGGCTGGAACGACGGCCGGATCGCTGCCGCGCTCGCCGAACTGATGGCCAGGCTCGACTACGACCGCTATGGCGTGCAGGGCGGAGACCACGGCGCCTTCATCGGTCCGCAGCTCGGCCGTATCGACACCGAACACGTGCTCGGCGTGCACGCCAATGCGCTGGTCACCTTCCCGACCGGTGATCCCGCCGATATGGCGGCGCTCACCGACGCAGAGAAGCGGCGGCTCGGTGCGATGAAGAAGTTCCAGGACGACGGCTCGGCCTACATGAACCTGAAGGGCTCGCGCCCGAACAGCATTGCGCAGCTGCTCGCCGATTCCCCGGCAGGCCAGCTCGGGTGGATCATCGAGAAGTTCAAGGAGTGGATCGACCAGTCCCATGAGCTGCCCGAGCAGGCCATCGATCGCGACCGGCTGCTGACCGAGGTGAGCATCTACTGGTTCACCGACACCGCCCGCAGCGTCGCCAACCTGTACTACGAGCGCTTCCACGACGCGACGATGTTTGCGCCCAAGCCGAAAGGTACGGTGCCGACCGGGGTCGCGGTCTTCAAGGACAGTGACTACGCCATCCGCCGCTTCGCCGAGAAGGCACACACCATCACCCACTGGTCGGAGTTCTACTCTGGCGGCCATTTCCCGGCTCTCGAAGTCCCCGAACTGCTGATCGGCGACATCCGCGAGTTCTTCGCGAGTCTGACGCGCTGACTCTGCGCACGGCCGAGGCCTGCAGCATTCGTGCTGCGGGCCTCGGCGTTCTCGTCGCAGATTCGGTCAGAAGGCCCGACCGCGCAGTACGAGGAAGAGCATGCCGCCGACCGTGGCGCGCACCGCGGGCAGTGCGGCCGCTTCGGCGGCAAGCTGGGCCCGAGGTGCAGAATTCAGCGGAAAGCCGCCGCGCTGAGGCAGATTTGCGTCTCCCTCTGGGGGAGACGGGAGGGTGAGGGCATGGACGGCGACACGCTTTACTCGATCGGGGAGACGGCCGAACGGACCGGGCTCTCCGTCAAGACGATCAGGTTCTACTCCGACAGCGGTGTCGTGCCGCCGACCACATACAGCCCCGCCGGCTATCGGCTCTACGGTACCGATGCGCTGGCTCGGTTGCGGCTGGTGCGAACGCTCCGTGACCTCGGTGTCGATCTTGGTTCCGTCCGGCTGGTGCTGGATCGGACGCGGTCGCTGCCGGAGGTCGCCGCCTCGCATGCCGACGCGATCGCTCTGCAGATGCGCACGCTTCGGTTGCAGCGCACCGTGTTACGCGCGATTGCCGAGCGGGGCTCGACCACCGAGGAGATGGAACTCATGCACAAACTCGCCAAGCTCTCCGATACCGAGCGCCGCCGAATGATCAGCGATTTCGTCGAGGACACCTTCGGCGGCCTCGACGCGAATCCGGCGTTCGTCGACATGATTCGTGCGGCGATGCCGGAACTGCCGGATGATCCGGAACCCGCTCAGATCGAAGCCTGGGTGGAGCTCGCCGAGCTCACCAGCGACACGGATTTCCGTGCTGCGGTACGTCGAATGGCCGAGTATCAGGCAGCCCAGCGCGCCGAGGGCGACACCACCGGCCTGCATCACGAACTGACCGAGGTGGTCCGCGACCGGGTCGAGCACGCCCTCGCCTCGGGCATCGCCCCCGATTCCGCCGAAGCGAAGCCGATTGTCGACGAACTTGCGGCACAATATGCCGCAACATTCGGCCGCCCCGACGACGCCGCACTGCGACAGTGGCTGCGAACACGCCTCGACGTCGCGGGAGATGCTCGGACCGAACGTTATTGGCAGTTGCTCGCCGCGATCAACGGTTGGCCGACTCCGCCGAGTTTAGCACCGGTGTTCGCTTGGTTCGGTGCGGCACTGGAGGCACACGGCGCCTAGGGAGTGTTTTGAAGTGAAGTGATGGGGTGGCACGGCTGCGTGGTGCCGCCCCATCAGTGTGGTTGGTGAAAGTTGTTGCCCGCGTTGATATATGGGTGAGGGCCACCATATACATCGCCATCATCGACCACATTGCGACATTCGTCCGACGGCGACGGCCGCCAGCGCGGAGCCTGCGGTGCCGAGCGCACTGGGCAGACCGGCAAGGCTGGTTGAGTTGAGCATGTCCTGCGCGAGCAGTGCGCCGACGGTCACGCCCGCCGCCAGCCCCGCGCCGCTCAGCGCCTGAGCGGCGACCAGGACGAACAGGGTGCGGCGCTGCGCCTGGGAGCCGGGGAGCTCATCGATCCGGGCAGATACCGAAGTCGTCACGACAGAGTCAGCCCGGCTCGCCTAGGTCAAGGCGGTCCCGGAGTCCGGCAGCAGTGAAAGCCGCGACCAATTCGGCACGGCCCTCGGTGAAGTGGGCCCAACCCTCGTAATGAACGGGAACCACCCGACGGGCGCCGAGGAGCTCGGCGGCCTCGGCGGTCTGGGCACTGTCGAGGACGATCGGCGCACCGTCGAAGAGAACGGAGAAGCGGGGCGCTCCGGCGAAGAGGATGGCGGTGTCCACCGGTGCGAAACGCTCGGCGATCTCCTTGACTGCAGTGAGCGAGGCGTTGTCGCCGCTGACATAGACAGTGGGCAGGCCTTCCCCGGTCAGTACGAATCCGACAACCTGGCCGGTGATCGGTTCGACCTCCTCGCGTGCGCCCGGCCCGTGGATCGCGGGCACTCCCGTCACGGTGATCGTGCCGTCGCCGGGTCGATCCAGCTCGACCGACTCCCAGTCGACCAGGCCTTTGGCCCCTTTCCCGAGGCGTTGCCCGCCACCCGGCGTGGTGAGGGTGAGCGGCACGTCGGCGAGCAGGGCGCGGCCGGAGTCGTCGAGGTTGTCGGGGTGCTCATCGTGCGAAAGCAGAACCACGTCGACGCGGCCGAGGTCGGCCGGTGCGGCGGCGGCTGGCGCGGTCTTGATCAGCAGGCCGCCGGGCTGCTGGTAGTCGTGGGGCGCGTCGAAGGTCGGGTCGGTGAGGAACCTCAACCCGCCGTATTCGAAGAGGGCGGTCGGGCCGCCGAAGACGCGGACGCGGACCTGCTGATCGGTTGTGCTTGCACAAGCCACTAGCAAGCTGAGCAGAGCGATGATGCTGACAAAAAGCGCGGTGATCGCCAGGCCCTTACTCTTCGGCGACTCCTGCCTGTCGGCCTGCTGCGGCCCCGGATACCGACCGGGCGGCGGGTGCGGTGTCATGGCTGTCCTCTCGGTCGGTGCCGCGCGAGGTACTCGATCTACGAGATCCCCCTGCGGACGCGCTCGCTACTCCTCACGGATGAAACACCGCATATCCGTGAGATACGGTAGGCCGTTCTCACGGATAAAAGCAAGTCGTAACATGAGAGTTGTGAGAGTCGTGCGAGAGACCTTGACCGCCGCGTTGCCGCCCGCACCGGGGGCCGAGCGGTACCTCGCTCTCGACTTCGCCGACAGCTCCTATGTGCTGCCTGGTGGACACTTCATCGACCTGCTCGGCACCCCCGAATCAACGAATCGGTGGCTCGCCGAACGCGGCCTCGCGCCTGCCGATGCCGGAGTGCAGGAGATGTGCGCGACGCGGCTGCGCGTGCTGCGCGAACACGTCAGGGCATTGTTCGCCGCCCACGTCGCGCGGCAGCCGGTATTGCCTGCAGCGCTGTCCGCCGTCAACGACGCACTGAGCAGGACCCCAACGGCCGCCCTGCTGCAATGGGATGAGACGAACGGCCCCTACCGCGCTGCGCTGTGTCCACCCAATGAGATCCTCGACCGCGCGCTCGCGACGCTCGCCGCAGATACGGCCGACCTGCTCACCGGCTCCGACGCCGATTTCCTGACCACCTGCGACTCCGCCCCGTGCAATCGGTACCTGATCCGCCACGGCCGCCGTCACTGGTGTTCAACGCGGTGCGGCGACCGCGCTCGCGCGGCTCGCGCCTACGCCCGCGCCAAGTCAAAGGTGGACTGACCATCTTCTCGCGAGGCAGCAACGGCTCCAACCGCGCCCACTGGGCATCGGTCAATTCCGCCCGCCCCGCCACCCCTACGCTGATCAACGAGGTCTCCGGTAGGTACTCCGGTTCTTCTTGGTCGTTAAACCACCTACCGGAGACCTCGCCCATATACCAATGCGGGCAACAACTTTCACCAACCACACTGATGGTGCGGCATCACGCAGCGGTGCCACACCATCACTTCACTTCGCTTCAAAACACTCCCTTGCCCAAGTAGGCTCGAGACCACCATGGATGCCTTCTATCTGCCCGATCCAGCGGATCCGAATCGGTTCTATTCCACCGAGCTCACTCGCGGGCCGTGGTCGCCCGACTCTCAGCACGCGGGGCCGCCCTCGGCGCTGCTCGGTCATGTCATCGAGAGATGCGAGCCACGCGAGGGGTTTCGGGTCGGGCGGGTGGCGGTGGAGATCCTCGGCCCGGTACCGATCGCGCCGCTGACAGCCTCGGCTCGGGTCATCCGGGCCGAGGCGCGGGTTTCCCGCCCTGGCCGCAGCGTCGAATTGATCGAGGCCACACTGAGTTCCGAGCATGGGCTGGTGATGAAGGCGAGCGCTTGGCGGCTGCAGCACGCCGAGCCGGAGCTGGAACTGCCGGTCGAGGCACTACCTACTGGGGCGCGCCCGGGCCCGGACACCGCACCCGAGGGAACGGAGTTCCCGTCGACGCAGCCGGTCGGGTTCCATACGGCCATCGAATATCGCTTCGTCTCCGGCAGTTTCGTTGAATCCGGCCCTGCCGTGTGCTGGATTCGCCTGCGCTACCCCGTCGTTGCCGGCACCGTCCCCAGCCCGCTGGAACGTACCCTCGCCGCGGCCGACTGCGGCAATGGCGTCAGCTCGGTATTGGATTGGGGCAGTTACTACTTCATCAATACCGATTTCACGGTGACGTTGCATCGCGAACCGGTCGGTGAATGGGTGTGCCTGGATGCGGTGACCTACCCCGAACGCAGCGGCGTCGGCCTGGCCGAATCACAGCTGTTCGACGAGAAGGGACCCATCGGCCGCGGCACCCAGACACTGTTCATCGGCCCGCGCTGACACCGGCGCATCGCAGCCAACCCGCGCCTCTCAATTATCCAGGCCCGGTGGTCGGTTTGTGATCAACAGCCGTTGGGCAGTGCTGATTTCGGCGCCCGACCCGCGCGGTCCAAAGCGGCCGGCGAGGCACCTCGGAAGATAAACGGGCCGCGTGGATCTGGTGCAGCCGAACGCGCTCTACCGCCGATGTGCGTGCAATCGATGGTCAGTCGGCGTGCCCGAAGTGTCGGTGCTCCATGCCACCATCCTCATATGTCACTGAAGTTCTTCAATGGGTTGTCCGGGACGTTGGCGATCGAGCTGACGGAACCGACCGAGAATGTCGCGGCGAATCTGTCTAATCAGCGCGCGACAGCAACCGCGGCGATCAGGGGAGTCTCGTTCACGCTGAATGTGTTCGAAAATGGGGACTTTCGTGACGTGACCGTCGACGAGTTCGACCGCGTTGTCCTGGAATTGCCCATGCTGAACTTGCGTGGGTTCGGTGATCCCGTTGAACACCGAGCGCCCAACGGTGAGTGGTTCACAGTGCGCGACCTTGCCGCCGCCATCGCCGAGACGGAAAGGAGCACTCGTCAGCAGTCGCAGTGGTTCGGCGGCGTCGACGTGCATCACATCTTCTTCGAAGGCATCCACGAGAGGGACGATGGAGTTTGGGAGATCTACTGGGGGTCGTGACCATCCTGTATTGCACCGCATGCCGCGCTGACCCGACCGGCCAGCGAACGAGTTGCGCAGTGGTCAATGATTGAGGGCAGTGCGGCGTTCAGCGAGGTGGGTGTGCCAGTCGCGTTTGGCGATGCGGACCCACCGAACAGCGGTGCCCGGATGCAGGCCGAGCAAATCGGCTAGGACCGCGGCTGGCAGTTCGGTTGCCAGAGTCACCAGGGCGGTGTTTCGGCTGGCGTGGGGTGTGATGCCATGCTGGTTGAGGCGGGTCCCGAAGGTGCCGCGATCGAGTGGCCGGCGGCGGTCGAAGCCTGGAAACAACAGCAGCGCGGACTCCTCCAGGGTGGCCGGCAGCACCGCTGGCGGCGCCTGGGTTGTAGCGAGTGTTGCGGCGTCGTGCTCGGCGGCGAGCGCGGTGCAGCCCGGTCCGGCCGGGGGCCACGCACGGGATCCGGCCGACGAGCGCTCGACGGGGCCCGAGTACGTGGCCGGTCGGGCATCGCACGGGTGCAAGCTCGACGTATCCAGCCGCGGTGCGCACCGGACAATCGGGCGGTACGACTTTGCCATCGACCGTGTAGAGCGGGCAGGCGGCCATCCATAAAGAATACCGCACGGTTCGAACTTGTGTTCGATAGATGCCTCGTCTAGCGCGTCAAACTTTCTGGCAGGTTGCTCGGTTTGCGCACCGAGCCCACGAGCCAGGAACCGATCGGTGGCGAGGCCCTCCGCGGATGCTGGGTCCGTTCGCAGACCTATGCTCGGCGAGCGATTGTTCAGCGCACGATGTGGACTGGCTGCGGACCGGTGGATGCAATGACGTCCGCGCCTTGGGCGAGTGTGACTGTGACCGTGCCACCAGATTCGTTGGGCAGTGCGCGACCGGGTGCGACGAGATTCCCCGACCAGTTGTGCGCGGTGGCGTCGCACTCGACCAGGATCGGTCCGTCGAGTTGCACGGCGATTGGGCCACCTGCGCCACCTTGGAACATTTGTTCTAGCGAGCCGTCCACAACGTCCACTCCGGCGGTTCCGCCCCCAGCACACGTAGCCGATCCGCTGATAGTCAAGGTGGTGGTGTTGTAGCCCAGTTCAGGCTCGACAGTGATCGATGTGGGCGGCTGGGCGGTTGCGGTTGCAGCGAGGATTCCTCCGCAGAAGCCGACTGCCCCAGCGACAGCGGCCAGATCCGAGCGAAGCGAACTGTTGAACATGGTGTTCTCCCGTCGATGCTCGTTCGTAGGATGCCAACCCGCATATCATCCCAGCATCCGTCAGCCTCCACTCCAGTTTGCTAGAAGCGAGTGCCCGCTCGTTGCTACTACTGCGCGTTCGGTCAGGTCATGGTCGGTGCGTCCGCCTAACACCCAGATCCTGGACCGTCAGATCCTGCCAAGATCTTGACGCAAGACACTCGATGGGGAGAATCGAGCAGCGACAATCTGTGGCGGGCTGACCAGGAGGCCCATCATCCGCGAAGTGTCGCCGGTGCACCCAGGCGCACCGATCCCGCGAGCTCGCGGGCGAGGCTCTCGTCGGTGTGCGAGCTGGATCGAACGGCCTGGTTCGGAACTTGGCGTACGGATTCGCTGGGGTGCTGGTCGATCCACAGCAGCAGCGCTACCGCCTCGGCGAGGTCGGTGGAGTTGCTCTAGTATCGACGGCCGGCGGGCACTTGCGGAGCAAGTTCGGCTACGAGCGTGGTCATTTCGTCCACGGTTGGCCGTCGCACAACTGCGCATGCCAACCGCCGTACCAGTCCTTGCGGTGGCCGAGGCCGCCGGTAACGGTCTCTCAACGGCACGGGACATACGGCCGTCAGTCCAGATCAGCCAACGTGGCGAGGATGGTGGCGGCCATGGCGGCAGGATCCCCGTCGCTGGGACGCAGGACCAGTTCGGGATTGGTCGGTACGTCATACGGGTCGTCGATTCCGGTGAAGCCGCGGATTTCCCCGGCTCTGGCCTTGGCGTACATCCCCTTGGGGTCGCGGGATTCGCAGATCTCCAGCGGCGTGTCCACGAAAACCTCGACGAAGGCGATGCCCGCCGCTTCATGAGTGGCTCGTGCCCTGTCGCGATCGGCCTGGTAGGGACTGATCAGGGAAACCACCGCCACCACACCGGCTTCGGCGAACAGTCGGGCTACTTCGCCTACGCGGCGGACGTTTTCGACGCGATCCGCCGCGGCGAAACCCAGGTCGGAATTGAGACCGTGACGCAGATTGTCGCCGTCCAGCAGAAAGGCGGGGCGGCCCGCCGCGACCAGCCTGCGTTCGAGTTCCACCGCGACAGTGGACTTTCCGGATCCGGAGAGCCCGGTCAGCCAGACGGTCATGCCCTTGGTCGCACGCTCGTCGCGCCCGACAGCGGTGGAGTGCCAGACCACTCGGGAGGACGGCAGACTCGGTCCGGTGATCATGCCCGCGGCGACAGTGTTGTTGGTGGTTTCGTCGACGAGGATGAAACTGCCGGTGGTGCGGTTACGGCGATAGGGGTCGAACAACAGCGGCTGCCGGGTGCGCAGCTGAATGCGGCCGATCTCGTTGAGCGACAGGGACTCCGCAGTCTCGTCGCGGTGCAGCGTGTTCACGTCGAGTCGGTAGTCGAGGGTGCGGATCTCGGCGGTGGCGGTGCGGGTGGTGTGCCGGATGGTGTAGGTGGCGCCGGGGGTCAGCTCGGACTCCTCGGTGAACCAGCACACCATGGCGTCGAGGTCGCGACCGGCATGCGGCCGGTTGGCCGGGCGGCAGATGAGATCGCCACGCGCGATGTCGATTTCGTCGGTCAGCTGGATGGTGACCGCCTGTGGCGGGAACGCCTCTGCGACCGGGGTGCCGCCCGGCCCCCAGATCGCCGCGACGGTGCTGGTGAATCCCGAAGGCAGCACCGCCACTTCGTCACCGGGCTTGAACACCCCGCCCGCGACGGTGCCCGCGTAGCCGCGAAAATCCTCGGCGTGCCTGCGGGTCACGTACTGCACCGGGAAACGCGCATCGATCAGATTACGATCGGAGGCGATGTGCACCTCTTCCAGGTGGTGCAGCAGGGGGGATCCCTCGTACCACGGCATAGCGGTGCTGCGGTGCACGATATTGTCGCCGGTGAGCGCCGACATCGGGATAAAGGTGAGGTCGGCGACGTCGAGTTTGGTCGCGAACTGGGCGAATTCGTCGTGGATCTCTTCGTAGCGTTCCTGCGACCAGCCGACCAGGTCCATTTTGTTCACGCACAGCACCAGGTGTGGAATGCCGAGCAGGCTGGCGAGGAAGGCGTGCCGCCGCGTCTGCTCGACGATGCCCTTGCGGGCGTCCACCAGGATCAATGCGAGGTCCGCGGTGGAGGCGCCGGTGACCATATTGCGCGTGTACTGGATGTGGCCAGGTGTGTCGGCGATGATGAATTTCCGTCGGGGTGTGGCGAAATAGCGGTGCGCCACGTCGATGGTGATGCCTTGTTCCCGTTCGGCGCGCAGGCCGTCGGTGAGTAGTGCCAGATCGGGGTAGTCGTCGCCGCGATCGCGGCTGGTGCGCTCCACGGCGGCGAGCTGATCGGTGAAGATGGTCTTGGAATCGAAGAGCAGCCGCCCGATCAGGGTGGATTTGCCGTCGTCGACGCTGCCCGCCGTGGCGAGGCGCAACAGGGTTGTCGTCGTCATCAGAAGTAGCCTTCTCGTTTGCGGTCTTCCATGCCTGCCTCGGAAATCCGGTCGTCGGCGCGGGTCGCACCGCGTTCGGTCACCCGGGTCGCCGCGACCTCGACCACCACCTCGTCCGGGGTGGACGCTGTCGATTCCACGCATCCGGTGCAGGTCGCATCGCCGACCGTGCGGAAGCGCACCGTGCTGTCATAGGGCTGCTCGCCCTCGAGGAGTTCGAGGAAGCGGGTGTGTGCCAGCAGCATGCCGTCGCGCTGCACCACTGGGCGGCGGTGGGCGTAGTACAGCGGCGGCAGCTCGATCCGCTCGGCCGCGATGTAGTGCCAGATATCGAGCTCGGTCCAGTTGGACAGCGGGAACACCCGGATGTGCTCGCCGGCGCGATGGCGGCCGTTGTAGAGGTTCCACAGTTCGGGCCGCTGGTTGCGCGGATCCCATTGGCCGTATTCGTCGCGGAAGCTGAACACGCGCTCTTTGGCGCGGGCTTTTTCCTCATCCCGGCGGGCGCCGCCGAATACCGCGTCGAAGGCGTGCTCGCGAATGGCGCGCAACAGGGTACCGGTCTGCAGGCGGTTGCGGGAAGCGCGTGGTCCGGTCTCCTCGACCGAGCGGCCCGCGTCGATATCGTCCTGCACCCGGCCGACCACCAGCCGCAGGCCGAGTCGTTGCACCGTGCGATCCCGGAATTCGATCACTTCGTCGAAATTGTGCCCGGTGTCGATATGCATGACAGGAAACGGCAGCGGCGCGGGCCAGAAGGCCTTGGCCGCGAGGTGCAGCATCACCACCGAGTCCTTGCCACCGGAGAACAACAGCACCGGCCGCTCGAACGTCGCCGCGACTTCACGAAAGATGTGTGCCGACTCGGCCTCGAGTGCGTCCAGATGTGGCAGCTCGTAGGAGGACATCCGCATTCGCTCCAGCCGTGCGCGGGTTTCGGACGGACTACGTCCGGCAGCACCTACTTCGGTGCTCGCCGTCGACTTTGCGTACTGGCTCACGTCCCAAAACTAGAACACGTTTCGGTGATTGGTCAATGGGGTGACTCGGGTTTGCGTCCGCCGGACGCGGCGGTCACCGCATCGGCGGCGGCCACGAGAGCGGCTCCGCGGCGGGTGATTTCGGCACCCGTAATGGCGGTGCCCACATACATGGTGAGCACCATGTTCTGGTGGCCGTCGCCGCCGTAGGTCGGTGCGGCGAGCAAGCTCACCGGATGTTCCTTGCGCGGTCGCAGATCGGTGCCGAGATGGACTCGTTCGCCGAGGCTGGTGACCAGCTCGCCGACGAGTTCGCGCACCTCTTCGGGCAGGTCACGGGCAGCGACACCGGCGAGTAAGGAGTACAGGCGGCGACCCGCGCCGGTGAGGCTCTCCACCAGGTAGCCGCGCTCCCTGCACTCCGCTACGACCTGGCGCAGCCGGGCCACATCCTGTTGCAGCGGCACCGTCGACGGCTTGGCCAGCCAAGCGTCGAAGGCTGCGTCGGAGTCCCACAGCACGTACATCAGGCCGACCGGCGGCGCGAACAGGTAGGAGGCGCCGACCTTGACCATGCCGGGCCCGGTGCTCTCCAACACCGTGATCTGCTCGCCGACCACTGCCGATGCGGTGCAGGTCGTGCGGTATTCCGCGGTGAGTTTCTCCAGCTCGACGCGTGCGATGGCGGAGATGGCGAAGCTGTCCTGGGCAACCCGTCCGGCCGCGATCAGCGCGGGTCCGAGGCCGTAGGTGCGGGTGTGTGCGTCGCGCACCAGGTAGCCGCCCGCGCTGAGCTCGGTGAGAATGCCCAGGCAGGTCGGTTTCGCCAGGTCGAGCTCGCGGGCCAGCTCGGAAAGGCCGAAGCGTTTGCCGCGCTGCTCGACAAAGAAATCCAGTACTTGGACCACCCGCTGGGTGGGCGCGGATCTACGGGCAACCATTGACCACTCCTAGAACACGTTCTAATCTTGCTCGTATCGAAATGTACCAGACCGGTACATATTTGGAACACCCAGCAGCGACTGTTCGCCGGTCGCTCGAGACAACCGGGAAGCCACTTGCTCACACAGCCGTTCGCGGACGCCATCGCCGCCGCCGAGCAGATCATCACCGGCGCGCCACACATCCGGACCGAACAGGATCTCGTCGAGGGGTACGACTACCTCGCGGGCAGCATCTGCGCGGCCATCCAGATGGCCTGGGCCTATGAGCGGGACTTTCCGTTCTTTGTTCAATCCACCGGGCCGTACACGAAAATGGGCCTGGACAACCCGGACACCCTGTACTTCCACTCCTACCTGCGACCCGACGCCGAATATGTGGTGACCGGTAAGCGCGGCAGCACCCGTGACTTGAGCTTCCAGGTGCTCAACGGCGACTACTCGCCGGTCGATGTCCCTGACAGCCTCACCGCATTCGACGACCGCGCGATCGAGGTCGCCGCCGACGGCTCCTACGAGCTGCGCCTCGGCCCCGGTGCGGCACGCCCCGGCTATGTGCATCTCGCTCCGGACTCCGCCATGCTCGTGATTCGTGAGGTCTACAGCGATTGGGCCACCGAGAAGCCGGGCACCGTCCGTATCCAGCGGGTGGACCGGATCGGCGATGCGCCGCCCCCGCTGACCAAAGACCTGATGACCAAGCGGTACGGCGTCGCGGGAAAGATGCTGCTGTCGCGGCTGAACACTTTCCTGGCCTTCCCGAAGTGGTTCTATCTCAACCTGCCCGTCAATACGATGACCGAGCCGCGTTCCACCCCGGGCGGGCTCACGACGCAGTTCTCCTCGGCGGGCCACTACGAGCTGGACGACGATCAGGTCATGATCATCACGGTGCCGAAATCCGATGCGCCGTATCAGGGCTTCCAGCTCGGCAGCATGTGGTACCTGTCGCTGGACTACATCAACCACCAGACCAGCCTCACCGCAGACCAAGCGCAGGTCGACCCCGACGGCATGATCCGGCTCGTGGTCAGCGAACAAGATCCAGGACTGGCCAACTGGATCGAACGCACCGGGCACGCGCGCGGATATCTGCAGTTCCGCTGGCAGCGGCTGGCGCGGGAAATGAAGCCGGAAGATGGGCCGACGGTGGAGGTGGTGTCGCTCGACGAATTACCGCAGCGGCTGCCGTTCTACGAACAGGCGCGGGTGACTCCGGAACAGTGGCGGGCACGGATCGCGGCGCGACAGGTCGCCGTGGCAGAAAGGATGTTGGGCTGATGTTGTTGCAGGACAAGGTCGTTGTGGTCTCGGGTGTCGGTCCCGGCCTCGGCAGGGCGATCGCGGTGCAGAGTGCGCGCGCCGGCGCCGACGTGGTACTCGCCTCGCGCACCGAATCGCGACTGACCGAGGTGGCCAAGGAGATCACCGAACTCGGCAGGCGTGCGGTGGCGGTGCCGACCGATATCAACGACGAGGCCGCCGTGCTCAACCTGGTCGAGACCGCGCACAGCGCGTTCGGTCGGGTGGACACACTGGTGAACAACGCGTTCGCGATTCCACCGATCACCGATCTGGCGACCGTCGACCTGGACGACGTGCGGGCCGGCTTCGAGACGAATGTGCTTGCCGCACTGCGGCTGACCCGACTGTTCGTGCCGGCGCTCGCCGAGACCAAGGGGTCGGTGGTGATGATCAACTCGGCGGTGCTGCGGCATTCACGTCGCACCTTCGGTCCCTACAAGATGGCCAAGGCGAGTCTGCTCGCGTTGGCGCAGAGCCTGGCCACCGAGCTCGGGCCGCAGGGTATCCGGGTGAATTCTGTTGCCCCGGGCTATATCTGGGCCGACAACCTGAAGTGGTATTTCAACTATCTCGCCGAGCAGCGTGGGATCACTGCCGAAGAGGTCTACGCCGAGACGGCGAAGACCATCGATCTGCGCAAGCTTCCCGAACCCGATGAGATTGCCGACGCCGTGGTGTTCTTCGCCTCGCAGCTGGCGCGGGCGATCACCGGGGCCTGCCTGGATGTCAACGGCGGCGAGTACCACCACTGACCGGGTGCGGGTGTCCCGCATCAATTCTGAGGAGATGACTGTGATCGGCAGAGACGACGTCGGCACCATCGACGATCTGCACGCCTCGGCGACCAAGGTCGTCGGGCTGGACGACTTCGGGGACGACGGCTACCGCGAAGGACTGCAGGTACTGCTCGAGTCCTACGCAAAGGACGCGGAGCTGACGCCCTTCGGCAACAAGGTGAATCGCGCGTTCCTGCGCGGCGCACTGATCGCGCGACTGCTCAGTGAATCCGCGTGGCAGCGGTTTCCCGAGCACGCCGAGGTGGCGATCGAACGGCCCATCTTCGTGACCGGGCTGCCGCGCTCGGGCACTACGGCCGTGCACCGGTTGCTCAACGCCGACCCGGCGCACCAAGGTCTGGAAATGTGGCTGACCGAGATGCCGCAGCCGCGGCCGCCGCGCGAGACGTGGGCGGAAAACCCGGTCTACCAGCGGATCGAGGCCGCGTTCGAGAAACATCACGTGGAGCACCCGGAATTCATGGGTGTGCACCATATTTCGGCCGACCAGGTGGAGGAATGCTGGCAGTTGCTGCGGCAGTCGGCGATGTCGGTGTCCTACGAATGCCTGGGCTATCTGCCCGGCTACTCCGAATGGCTGCGCGCACAGGATTGGACCGATGCCTACCGCAGGCACCGGCGCAACCTGCAGCTGATCGGCCTGCCGGATGCCGGCCGCCGATGGGTGTTGAAGAATCCCAGCCATCTGTTCGCGCTGGATGCGATCTTCGCGACGTACCCGGATGCGCTCGTCATTCAGATGCATCGGGATCCGCGCACCATTATCGGATCGGTGTGCAGCCTCAACGAGCAGGCCTCGGCAGGGTGGTCGGACAAGTTCCGCGGACCCGTCGTCGGCGCAACGCAGTTGGACCTGTGGGCCAGGGGAGCGGACCGGTTCCTCGCCGACCGCAGGCACCACGATGCTGCGCAGTTCTGCGACGTGTATTACGACGATTTCGTCGCCGACCCGATCGGCACCGTCGGCTCGATCTATCAGCGCTTCGGTCTGTCATTGAGTGCGGAGGCCGAATCGGCGATGGCGGCGCTGCATTCGGAGAGCACATCGGGCGCTGCACGTCCGGCACACCGCTACACGCTGGCGGATTTCGGGCTGACCGCCGATCAGGTCGACGCTCGTTTCGCCGACTATCGCAACGAGCACTTTCCCGGCAGGTAAGGGAATCGGTGGGTCGGATGCTGTCCCGCCCCACCGAGATTCGTGCGCCGGTGTGCCGGAACTCTGGCCGCGGACCACGGCCCGGCACCGCGCACTCACAGCGAGCAGGCCGGACCCGTGAGCTATCGACTCACGCCTGCCCGGGTTTGAGCACGATGAACAGGCCGCGTGCCTCGGCGCAGAGCCGGTCGCCGTCGTGCAGGGTGGCGCGCACGAAAACCTTGCGACCCTCCTGGCGTTCGGCCCAGGCGCGGACCGTCAATTCGGTGTTGAGCGGGGTGATGGATCGGTAGTCCACGGTGAGGGAGGCGGTTCTGGTCACCGCCCCCGCGTGCACCGCCGCGGCCATGCCGAGCAGATCGTCGAAACCGATGGCTACCTGCCCGCCGTGCGCGGCATTGTTGCCGCCGAGGTGGAAGGTGCGAAAGGTGACGCGGGCGTCGACACCGCTCGCGTCGGCGTGGTCGATCATGAAAGGCGGGAGTGTGATGTTTCCGCGGGCGGGCAGATCGAACCTGGTCCAGACCGGCGTGGACCACTCGTCCACGATGGCCGCGTCCAGCTTGTCGTTGAGTTGCTTGAGGACGCCGATCGTCTCCAACGCCAGCTCGTCGGAGGGGCTGGCCAGCCGCACTCGATCCATCAGGCTGCGCACCTGCTCGATGAATTCGCCGTAGTGCGGTCCGCCTCGAGTAATGTCGGCGTCCTGCTCATCGTGTGCGTTGATCAGCTCGGACATCGGCCGGAACCCACCCTCGTGATGCTCTTGATCGGGTAGCGAGTCGCCGGCCTGCTGTTCGTTCATGAGAACACGTTATCGGTTGCCGGCGGAATGCTCGCCCGGCGGGGTCGGCGGTGCGGCTATCGTCGGGGTGTGACAGTCCCGCCGATTCCGGGGCATGCAATTCGAGTGCTTCAGCTCTCCGGTTACGATGCTCCTCCATCAGGTCTTCCGAAGAACCCGAGAAACGTCGGCGGGCGACTATTTTTCGATCGGCACCCACCGGCGCGGCTGGCGAAAGGCTTTGTCCCGATGCGTATTGCGGCAGTTGTATTCGATATGGACGGCGTACTGATCGATTCCGAGCCGGTGTGGGAACAGGTGCGCCGCGAGTATGTCGCCGAGAAGGGTGGCCGCTGGCTACCGGATACGCAGCAGCGCTTGATGGGTATGAGCACGGGGGAGTGGTCGGACTATCTCAGTGGCGAACTCGGCGTCGGTGAATCGCCCGAGAAGGTGGCCGACGATGTGATCGAGCGGATGGCGGTCCACTACGACAGGGCGGTGCCGTTGCTGCCAGGCGCGGTCGCCGCGGTGCAGCGGATGAGTGAGCAGTGGCCCCTCGGTGTGGCGAGTTCTTCGCCACGCACCCTCATCGACACCGTGCTGGGCCGCACGGGATTGATCGAATTCTTCAACGTCACGTTCTCGACCGAGGAAGTGGATCGGGGCAAGCCTGCACCGGATGTGTATGTAGCCGTTGCGGGTTTTCTGCGTCAGAAGTCGACCGAGTGTGCCGCCGTGGAGGATTCGAGCAACGGATTGCGCGCGGCCCATGCGGCGGGCATGCGGGTGATCGCCGCGCCGCGGCCCGAGTATCCGCCTGCGCCGGATGCGCTCGCATTGGCTGCGCACGTCATCGGCGGGCTCGACGAGCTGACCCCGGAGCTGGTTTCCAGGTAGGGGGCCTGGCTTGCGCCGGTCGTTCCCCGGGTGCGTCAGCGCCGGTATGAGGTCAGCAGCGTGCGAGCCGCGGTGGCGAGGTCGGTGTCGAGCCAGTCGGGCAGCTCGCGGGAATGGGCATGGCGGCGCAGCGCAGCATAGGGGAGATCGACGACGGCGCGGCTGACGGCGTCGATCTCCCGGTCGCCGTCCGCGCCGAGGAGGTCTCGGGCCAGGCGCCGCAGGTGCTCGAACAATGGCGCGTTCATCCGGTCGAGGCGGCCGCGGAACTCCGCGTCGGGTCCGCCGTCGAGCAGGTCGCTCGGGCGCAGGTTGAGCAGAAGCTTTGCGTCGTCGGGCAATTCGCGACCGAACCGAACGGCTGCCACCGCCATCGCTACCCCCGCCTCGACCGGGTCCCGGTTGCCTGCGCCCGCCATGACGCGCTCCTGAAAGCGCGTAAGCGCGCGCAACCACGCCTCGGTGAGGACGCCGTTGCGGTTGCCGAAGCGGTGGTACAGCGTGCCGACGGGCGCGCCGCTCGCCGCGGCGATCGCCGCGACACTGGCCGCGCGGGGACCGTCGGCGAGCACGAGGGTGCGTGCTGCGTCGAGGATCACATCGGTGTCGTGCTTGCGGGGTGGCGCCATCTACTAGTACGTTCCTTCTATATGGAGCGATTGCCCTACATTGATGAGCATGCCAGATCGATCGACGCGAATCGGGATCGGGCCTGGAAAGCGTTGCTGAAAGTCATGTGCAAGGACCCGAACGACCCGTCCAGTGCGCCGAGGGGATTCCAGCTCGACTCGGCCGACGCGCCCACACGGTTGGCGTTGTCGGGCCGGCATTGGTTCTCGCGCTACGCGCTGATCTTCGAACTCGACGAAGAGGGGTCGAGCCGGACTCGGATCCGGGCGCAGTCGTGGGGCGAATTCCCCGGCCTGCACGGCAAGATCTACCGAGCGCTGGTGATCGGGAGCGGCGGTCACCAGGTGGTTGTGCGCCGGTTGCTGCGTCAGATAGCGGCCGCGGCATGATCCCCGGGCTGGTCTGGGGTGCGACCGAGGCCGAGCGTGAGCAACCCTTGCCGTGCGACGAACTGGAATCCGGTGGGGTGCAAGCGGATCGGGCCATCAGCATCGACGCATCACCACAGGTGGTCTATGCCTGGCTGTGTCAGCTGCGCGTTGCGCCCTACAGCTACGACCTGCTCGACCGCTTCGGCCGCCGCAGCCCGCGCCGCCGCGACCCCGAGCTCACCGAACTCGAAGTGGGGCAACGTTTCATGTCCCAGTTCACGCTGGTGTCCTTCATCCTCGGCAGGCATATCACGCTGGTCAGCGGAAAGATATGCGTCACCTACGCGGTGCGGCCAGAGGGAAGCGGAACGCGCCTCGTGGTTCGGATGCACTGCGGCGCACCGCGGATCGTCGCGCGAGCGCTGGCACTCGGCGATCTGTTGATGATGCGCAAGCAGTTGCTCACATTGAAGGAACTGACCGAGGCCGAACAGCGCGCTCTCGCTTGATGCGGGTATCGGGCGGTGTCGGGGGCGCGATCGAACACAACTTCGCGCTCCACCGCGCGGTCGGTATCAGCCCCGGTCGGCAGGTTCGGCATGCGGCGCTGCGCCCGATGTCTGATCGCGCTCCGCAGCCCAAGCAAAACGACCACAACCGCGACGCCGGTGATCGCGATCACAATGGTGGTGCTCATCTTCCACATTTGAGAAGCTTCGTTTTCGAAAGAGAGAACGGGGCCAGCCGTGTGCGCTCGAAGCACGCACCTGGCCTCGGCCTGACCTTCGGTCAAGAGGGAGTCAGGAAGTCGGCGAAGTTTGCGTGGATCTCGATGACTGCCTGGGACGTCGAGGCCGCATCGTTGCGACACCCGCCGGAGAGCATCAGATCCGGCTCGCCGCACTCGAAGTGAGATGCGCCGCTCGGCTCGGCCGACAGCATCGAGCGCGCTCCAGTCGATAGCTTTCAAGCCTTGCCAGTGATCGACGGCTCCCGGCCGATGCGAGAACGAACGCCATCAGGCGCTGCGTCAGGCCTCGACTCGCGCCTTCACTTAGGTAGCTCACATACGTGCGCGTCGCCGCGAGCGGCGAGCACACTGAGCAGGTGCAGACGCGGCATCGACATCCCGGCGAGGTGCCCGCACAATGTGATGACCATGTGTGCCTCTGCTCGGCGACACTCATGGACCAGATCTATGAATGCCTGCGGCAACGTCGCAGCCTGGGGTGCCTGCTCTTTAAACACAGCCGCGAGTTGGTATCCGTGTTCGCGAGCGAATGTCAGTAACCGTTGTTCGCAGGAGGTCGAGTCGCGACCGGCCAGATCGAGCCGGATGTAACCGTAGGCCAACGGTAAGATCTCGTTCATCGCCCGCCACCTCCGCACTGATAAGGCATCATCCGCCGGACAGTCCGAATGCTGTCGGTCCGACCGCTGCGGTGGTCCAGGTGGTGGCCGTGGTAGCCGCGTAGGTCGCGAGTTACAACGAGATGGCTGGACGCCACCCCCTGAGGAGTACGGTGTGCCGACATAGACGGGTCGTTCTGTCCGCGCATCGCAGTGGACGGACGCACACCGCGCCGTCCGAGCAACATCAGTTCGCTGGGTAGCACACAGCACACCATGTCGTCTCAACCTTTCAACATCCGTGTGGGTCGCCATCTGTCGGTTTCTGACTCAGCGACTCGATCGTTCGTTCGGTCGAGACCAGCATGATCAGCTACGTAGCCGTCCCCGCATCGGTAGCCGATGCGTAGCTACCTATATCGGATCATCGAGCTGGGGTACCTTCGCCGCGCAGCCCACACCATCGGTGCGCAATATGCTCGAAACTCAGGGCGTCCGTCGATGTGCCGAGGCAGAGGCGTGTGGTTGCCGATTGCGTCGCGGTCGGCGGGTGGATTCTGCTCGGACCTGGTCAATGCGGTCTTTGGGAACGAATCTGATGATGTCCTCGCGGGAGGTGATCAGCAGTTTCTGAAGGATCGCGGCCATGTGCGCGTCGACGGTCCTGACGGAGTTTCCCCGACGCGCGGCGATGGCACTGTTGGTCCACCTCGCCGCCGCCAGGGTCGCGACTTCCTGCTCGACGCCGGTCAACTCGCGCCACCCCGACAGGGCACCCTTGCCGGCGAGGCGCTGCAAAGAACGCTTGTCCATCGACAGCGTGCCCATCGCGAACTGCTGCACCTCGTCCAACTCGGCACGCAACAGCGATCCCTGGGTTTGCGCCGCAGCGTATGCCTCGGGTCCCAACACCCGCCGAGCGATGGTGATGGCGTTCGCGCTTTCCTCGGCCATGGGCCCCTGTTCGATCTCGACAGCGAGCTTGGCTCCCAGTGTCGCGGCGCCTCCGGCGAGCTGAGCGGTCTCGGTGGCCAACGCAACCAGCTTGTTGCGGTCGGCGTTTCCGGACTCGATCGAATCGGTGATCAGCTGCGCCAACGACCACGTCCGACATTGCAACGCCCACATCGCACCGTAACGATCACGGGTACGGAGTTGGTATGCGAGCGCAGCCCGTTCGACATCCAACGCTGCAGCCGGGTTGCCATGTTTGGTCAAGGTCATCGCCTGGACCACTTGCGCCCAGGATTTCGCCGTCAACGCTCCAGAGGCGCCTGCGTTGTCCAGACAGCGCGACATGAGCTCATGAGCTTGTTGTGCCGTTCCGAACAGCGCCGCCGACCCCACCGCGAGTAGTTCCGCTATTACCGCACCCTCGGCGTCTCCGAGGCGGAGGAACTTGTCACGCGCCCGGGTAAGAACGGCGATGGCCTCGACGTCGCCGTGAACCATCATAAGTACCAGGCCCCAGGCCAATTCGACGTGTGCGGGCAGCCCGATATCGGTCTCGGCGGTCTGTCGCCAGTTCACTCGACTGTCCGGATCCGGCAGGCAGGCGCAAACGCAATCCTCGAGCATCCGCTCGCCATCCTCGGGCCGACCTTGGTTCAGGGTGACCCAAACCGTCCAGGCCATGGCTTTTACCTGGAGTTCCGTGGGTTGCGGGGTCAACGAGCGGGATGCTCGCAGGGCACGGTCGGTCCAAAGTCGGATTTCTCGGAACGAGCCTTTGAAGAAAGGCATGCGTAGGGCGATCAGTCCGATGCAGATCTCCAAACCAACCGTGGATTCGCCGGGTGTGGTGATGCTTCCCTCGATCGCGGTCAGAATGTTGTCCCACGCCGCTCGGGCCCAGTCTAGAAGGTCCTGCTCGGCGGGACTGAACCAGTGGGCCGCCGCGTACACGATTTTGTCCCGGTAGTACCGGCGGTGCCGTGTGGCCAGCCGCGCCGGTTCATCCACCGTTGTGGTGGAGCGTTCCCGAAGTCGCTGCGCGGCGAACATTCGGAGGCTCTCCAACAGGAAATACCGCGTCGCAGTCGATGTGATGTGCACCGACACCAAAGACTGCTCGACCAGCCGCTCCAGCAAACCCTCGATCTCCCCCCGCGCCAACCCCGCACCCACACCACCGTCATGCCCGGCCACCCCCTCGTCACCAGACCGCTCGTTGTCGCAGCAGACGACCTCGATCGCCTCCAAGTCCGCTCCGACCTCGATGGCGGAGCCGCCATCCTCGTCTTCGGGGTTCGCGTCGTATCCGGCGGCGAATACCGACATCCGGTCCAAAAGCAGGCGTTCCTTGTCCCGACACAGGTCGTAGGACCAGGCGATGACATCACCGACCCCACGATGACGTGACTCGGCGCCCACCCGCGGCCCGTGCGACCACCGCATTCGCTTGTCGACGCCTTCCTCACCACTCAACTCGTCGAGAATCACCATGAGTGGCTGATGCACCAACCGGGCAGCAGCCAACCGGATGTACAACGGATGATTGTGCACATGACGACAGATCCCGGCCGCCAGCCCAACCTGGTCGGTATCGGCCACCGGATGACCGGTGAGCTCGGATCGCTGCCGAAACAGCGCCAACGCCTGTTTCCGCGACAATGGAGGAACCTCCAGCAACTGCTCGTCAACCCACCCGATCGGCTCACGACTGGTCGCTACAACACTCAAACCCGGCACCTCCTCCAGCAGCCGGGCGATGACGGTACCGGCGGCCTCGAGCACATGCTCACAGTTGTCCACCACCAACACACTCTGCACCGTCCGCCCCACCGCATCCGTATCGGTCACCGTGTCGACAAGCGCATCCCATGCCGACCGCCCGGAAAAATCCGTGTCGACCACCGACTGGGCCATCTCCTCCTCCACCGAGGCGACACCGGACCCCTTCACCAACCGCGCCAACCGCACCCACCGCACCGACACATGCCTGGCCCGCTGATAACGACCCAGAGCCTCGACCGCCAAACGGGTCTTCCCGATCCCACCCGGCCCGACCAACGTCACCAACCGCGCCGACCCCAGCAACAACGTGACGATCTTTTCCAGCTCCGGCCCACGGCCGACGAACCCGTCCGCCACCGCACCTACAACTCGCCCCCCCGGCTCCGCCGACACATATCCGACAATAGTCCTCCCCGATGCGGCTATGCCGCGCAGTTGAGCCGTTGGGGACTGTGGATTCAAGGGTGTTTCCGGCCCGAGTCGCTGAATGATTTTCAGCGAGGAAGGTGCCGTGATGACGACACTGGATGCCGTGACATCGAAGAAGAAGTCCCGTGAAACCTCGGCGAGGCATTGGCCCTAGCTGAGCTGATCCGAACCGATCAGACCGCCTACCACCGCTGAACCCACGCCCGGCGCAAAGACTGCCGGGAGGGTCTCGATCGGCTTGGCCCGCTTACCATTACGTGAGTTGCCGCCATCACGGCCGGACGGGTCGTGCTTGGCATAGCCGAGGTGGTCGTCCATCTCGCCCTCGAGCGCGGACTCCACCACCAGCTTCGTCATCCGCGCCAGCAGCCCGCCCTCGCCGATCCGCGGCAGCCTGTCATGGCGGCCCACCGGCGGATCTGCTTGTCCATCGACGTCGGTGCTACGGCGGCGACCTCTCATCAGCCACAGGTGCATCCATCGTCCTCAGAAGTTGCACCGGAGAACAGAAACTTACAGACCCTGTGGGCCTTCGAGTTGCGCCCATGCCTGTCGCGCGGCGGCGGAGCCGTGCTCCCACTCGGCGCGGATGGTGTCGACGCGATCCAGTGTCGCATGTAGTTCGCCGGCGGTGAGGTCGTGCTCGGACGCGGCGGCGGCGAGTTCGGTGGCGAGTTGCTGCACGCGGGAGAAATCCGCGTGCAGGCGCGCCTCCCATACCTGGGTGATGGTCTTGTTGGTGATCATTGGGTACCTCCTGGGATCTATGTTCCATAGCTGGCCGTCGAGCTTCCGGCCCACGACTTTCGGGGTGCGGTCCTTCCACTCCGTCCGGGCAGCACTGCGCGCGGCAGGCCATGCGGATCTGCATGACCTTGTGGGTTGGCCGATGCCGGTGAGCAAGATGGCCGGGTCGCGTGTGATGCCTTCCGGGTTTGTTGCCGGGCGAAGGTTGCGAGTTGTGGATAGCGGTGCGGGCTTCGGGAATAGGTCTGAGGCGGCTTGGAATACGTGTGGTGCGCGGTCCCAGATTTGTAGGGTGCACGGCACGTTGCCTTCAGCGCATCGTTGCGCGAGCCGTTCGGCATCCGACAGAAGAATCTCGGTGGAGCCGGCTTGGATCAGGACCGGTGGCATTCCCGAGTGCTGTTCGAGCCGGGCCGGGTTCGTACGCGCCGAGTCGGTCGGCGAGACGAGGTCGCCGGACAACGTCACTTCCGCCGGATGGCGCGCCTGCTCGGGATGCTGGTCCCATCCTCGGAGTGCCCGGAAGAGGTCAACAACATTGCGGGGCCCCACTAGGACCAGCTCCGCCAGAAACGCATCGCGGACCATATCGTTCCTACCTCACAGATATTCCCTTTGCCCAGTCCGTCTAGTCGGTCCGACCAGGTGGCCTGAGCGGTCGGTCACAATGAAGTTTGGTCGATTAGGTACCTGTGCCCGCATCGGTAACCAACAGTTCAGGTATCCCGTACCGAATGAAGCTACGTACTTACCCGACTGGAGCGTTCCCGGTTCGGTGGACACGAGGGTGCTGAAGGCCGCGACGCTGGCGAGGATCGGCGCGGGCAAGCAGGCGATGCGGTTGCTGGCCAGATCGATGGCCGACATCGAACCGCTGGTCGACGAGGACGCCACCACAGCGGCTGTGTACAGCACGCTGCATATGAGGGCGGGGACGATCGCCGCCACGTTGGCAGACGCCGACGCGTCGCGGTCGCATCTTGCCGAAGCTGCAAGGCTCGCCCAAGGATTCGGCGATCGCGTCGTCTACGACACCGTGGTCGGGCCGACGAACGTGAAGCTAGGACCGCGGTCTCCCTCGCTGATCGCCATGAGCGCAAACTAACCAGTCTGTCCGACACGCAACGCGCCCCGCTTCCGAATCGGTACGCCGGCGACTACCGCCGCGCACTCGACTTCGGGCAACAAGTCCAAGACCGCGTCGACGAGTCGGACTCGGTGTGGAGCCGCTCGCTGGTCCGGCTCGACATGGCAGCAGCGTTACTTGGTGACGAGGGCCGAGATGTGGAGCGCGCCGCGCAGCTGGGGATCGACGCCTTGACAGCTTCTCGAGACCGCCCGATCCGTTCGGTGTGGCAGCGCGCCCACGACCTGGGCGCGATCCTCAGGGCTATACCAACCCAGGCATCAGCGGGGTACCTCAACGAACTCGAGAAGTGGTCGCCCGCCGCACGCGAGTTCGCTGCACCCGAGCGGTAGGTCAGCCGCCGAGGGAGACGACTACGCGATCGCCCCCAACGGTACTGGCGACCTTCCCTGCGCAGCTCGACCAGATGGATTGCGTCGATGTGTACCTCGACAACGGGAAGGTTGCGCAAGATAGCGATGTCTTCTATCAGCGACGCTGCGCGCTGTGCGCGATTGATGTAGCCGATTCCGACGTGTGGCCGGAACTCGGCGGTTTGCGCGAGCCGACCCGGCGGACGATAGGCGGCGGTTGCTTCCCGAACCCGCCGGTGGACGCCGTGCAGCTCATCCCATGGTGTGACAGAGAACCGCACAGCACTACGAGATCCGGCCAACGGGCCGATGCTGAGGTCGAACGGTTTCACCTCGGACAAAACTTGCGCGCGCCACGTCGACGATGCCCGACAGCTGATCGTTCGACACCTCGTTCACCTTGCCCACGCTGAGGAGCGTCAGGTGCAGACCGTCCAGCGGCACTGGGTCGATGCCGTCGTGCGCGAGCGTAGCTTGGCACCGCGACACCAGGTCACGCAGCTTCGGGTCATCGAAGGTGATGTACCAGTAGTAGCCCGCCTGCCCCGGAGACCACGGCTTCATGGTCCAGTGGTCGTGCAGCGTGGATAGGTTGCAGAACGCCGACCAGTCGTTACCGGTGATCGCATCCACGTCCGAAGCAGATGCCGGTTGGAGCAGGGGGAATGGACGTTCGGACGTGGCGCTCATGTAGCTGCCATGCTCCTCGACTCAAGACGAACTGACCTGGAGAGTCTACGTTCTCGCGTTCACCCGTCGTCGGTTCGCGTTTCAACCGCTCGGCGAACAGGTGCGTCATGTCGAGTTCGGGGCCGTCGACGGGGGATGCCTCCATCGGGGTGACGGCGGCGGCTTCGTGGTCGCAGCTGTCATCACAAGGTGGTATGAAGACGACGGCACCGCACGAGCATTCGTGTGTGCGGTGAGCCGAGCGTGCGTCGGTCATGCACGCCACCCAACCAAGTTCGCGAGGTGCTGGTCGATCCGCAGCAGCGGTGCGTGGTTGGACAGGTGAATTCCGAGGCGGGTTAGTGAATTTGAGCGTCACTTGGTGCCTTGAGTGGTGATTTGTGCAGACGAAAAATGACGCCACTTCGGATGGCTGGTGAGCCTTCTCGGCTGGCGGGGTCGAGCGGTTGGTGGTTGCAGAAATGCGAGCAGGATGTCGGGGGCGAGGAAAAGTCCACGCGGAGTAGCGCTAAAAATGTATGCGTGCATGCTGCGACGAATGATCGGCCGCTGGTCCACCACGTCGAGTTATGGATGGACGACTTGGCCCTCGCCGAACAACAGTGGGGGCCGGTACTGACCGCCCTCGGCTGCACACCGTTCCAGCGTTGGGCGAACGGCCGCAGCTGGCGGCTGGGCGGCAGCTATGTGGTGATCGAGCAGTCGCCCGCGCTCCGGCCAGGTGGCCACGACCGGCTCCGGGCCGGGATCAACCACTTGGCGCTGCGGACCTCCGGGCCGGCACAGGGCGCCGAATTGCGTTCGGTGGCACTCACAGCCGGCTGGCAGGAGCGGACCGACACCGGGCGGGCACTGCACCTGGTCGACGGCCAGGGTTTCGAACTCGAGCTCGTTTACGACGAATCCGAGCCCCCCGCCCCGACATCCGCGCTCGTGAATCCCGCCGGATAGCGGCATACAGCCACCTTGGACTGACGAGGCGGCAACGACGGCTCCTACAAGACAGGCCCTGGCCTTTGCAGCGAGCACACAGAACGTTGCGCCGCAACCTACCACCATCCGACCACGGTGACGTCAAAACTCGTCTGCACCAACATCTTCAGATCAAGGGCGGTGCCCAGATTCCCCGGTAGGTGGTGTCAAGGATGACCTGTGCAACCAGGGCGCGACCGCCTCGACAAGGTCGGTGGGCTTGCGCGATGCACAAGACAGCGAATTCGTGAACCTGTCGAGAGCGGCTGGATTGAGACATATCCCAAACCAACCGTGAGCGGTGCGAACTTCACCATTCTGCTCTCGGTAGTCCTGCTCGCAGTGCGTGCCCTCACCCTCGGTCCACGTCTTGCCGCGATGGTCGCAGCGGCGGCGTTGCTCACGTTCATTGTGCTGGCGAGGCCGGATCCCAGTGTGTTGCGGGCCGGTGCGATGGGCGCAATCACCTTGTTGGCACTGGTCACCGGTCGCAGGAAACGGGCGTCGCCCGCGTTGTGCGCGGCGGTTCTCGGACTGCTTGCGAGCTGGCCGTGCAGGCCGGTTTCGCGCTGTCTGTTGTCGCCACGGCCGGCTTGATACTCCTTGCTTCATCGCTGCGGACGACGACGCGATGGCGCTTCGCTCGATGCCCGTTCGCACTCCGCCACTCGGTCGAGCAAGAACGCCCGCTCGGCATCATTGTCGGTCAGCGTTGCGGCGCGGGCGAATTCGGCGCGGGCCTCGTGGTTTCGGCCGAGGTGCACGAGCAGGTCGCCCCGGACGGCGGGCAGCAGATGGTAGCTGTCGAGCACACCGGCTGCGACCAGTGCGTCCACGAGTTCGAGTCCGGCGGCGGGGCCGTGCACCTTGCTCACCGCCACTGCCCGATTCAGTTCGATGATGGGGGAGGGGAACCGTTCGGCGAGAACCGCATACAGGCCTGCGATGCGTCGCCAATCGGTCTGTTCGGCGGTGGGCGCCATGGCGTGCACCGCGGCGATGGCCGCCTGCAGGGTGTAGCGGCCCGGTGGCAGGCCGCGGTTCCTGTCGATCGCGTGCGCGCGAGCAAGCGCGGCGAAGCCGCGGCGGATCAGCAGCTGGTCCCAGCGGGATCGTTCCTGATCTGCCAGGAGGACAAGGGTTTTCGCCGGACCGATGCGAGCCCGCGAGCGCGAGGCCTGTAGCTCCAGCAGCGCGACGAGACCGTGCGCTTCCGCCTCTTCCGGCATCAGCGTGGCGAGCATTCGTGCCAACCGCAGCGCGTCTTCGCACAGCTCGGCGCGCAGCCAATCCTCGCCCGCGGTTGCCGCGTATCCCTCGTTGAAGATCAGGTAGATGACCTCGAGCACGGAGTCGAGGCGGCCGGCCAGCTCGGCACCGTGTGGCACCGCATACGGAACGTGGCGTGCGGCGATCGTCCGCTTGGCGCGCACGATGCGTTGGGCGACAGTTGATTCCGGGACCACGAACGCCCGCGCGATTTCCTCGGTGGTCAGGCTGCCGACCAGGCGCAGCGTCAAGGCGACGCGCGCCTGCGACGACAGCACCGGATGGCAGGCGGTGAAGATCATCCGCAGCAGATCGTCCTCGATCGCCAGGTCCGGATCCAGCGCCACCGACAGTCCCGGCTGCGCCTGCTGCTCGGTCGCGAGTTCGCGACCGAGCAGCGCGACCTTGCGCGCGAAGGTCTGATTGCGCCGGATCAGATCGATCGCCCGATGCTTCGCGGTGAGCATGAGCCAGCCGCCCGGATTCGGCGGCACCCCGTCGCGTGGCCACTGCTCCAACGCGGCGACCAGCGCGTCCTGGGCCAGCTCTTCCGCGGTGTCGATATCGCCGACAATGCGGGTCAGGCCCGCGACCAGGCGCGGCCACTCCATCCGCCACACCGCCTCGACGGCGCGACCCGGGTGCTGTTGGGACGGCTGCTCACGACTCATCGGTGTCGGCTTCGATCAGGCGGGCTCGTCGAGCTGTCGAATTTCGACGTCGACCTCCCAGTCCGGTCCATGAGCCTCCAAGAAGCGCGACGACCATTCCACCGCTTCCGCCTTCGACTTGGCCTGCAGCAGGCAGTATCCGCCGACAACCTCCTTGGACTCGGTGAACGGTCCGTCCAGCACGGTGAGCTTGCCGCCGGACAGTGCGACCCGCGTCGCCTCGGCGATCGGGCGCAGCCCGGCGGTGTCAAGCAGCGCCCCCGCCTTGGTCATGTCTTCGATCACCTTGCCGATGGCTTCCATCATCGCGTCGTCCGGCATCTCCGCGGGAGCGGTGGACCTATCGAGGCGGATCAGCATCATGTATCGCATAGCGGCATCCTTTGCTCGTCGTCGTCAGGATCGTCCGATCCTCACTCCACTGCATCGAACGGCCACGGCCGGAATCGACATCACTCGGGAACTCTTTTCGCGAATCCGTCGCGGCGCTGCCCCGGGCATAGCACCGATCCTGCCACTCGCGGCCCAGAGTGGAATCTCGTGTGCGTCGTGCACCTACCGCTACGCCCGCGAATGGACCTCCGAACACCACGATCACACGCCCTCGAAATCTGGAACGTTCACTACAACTATCATCGACCACATTCGACCAGATTCGACCGCCGGAGACCGGCCACCACCATCCCGACTCCGCGGTGGCGTCACCAACGTCACGGCCTCATACATCTGGGCGAGACGGCACGGTGGTCGTGTCCATCAGCGTGGGCGGGCGGGCCGAGGAGTTCGACCATGACGCGCTCGCCGCGAAGATCGAGAAGGTGTGCCGCGGGGGCGCGGATCACGCGGATCGTGCAGGTGCTACCCCGGGGCTGAGCGGTCGCCGGCTTTCGTGGCGGCCCTCGAACGCACCACCCGGCCCGGCACACGGCTCGGCCCGCCCACCTGCGACATCGTGGTGCGGCACCGGCTTCGGCCCGAGCGGGTTCAGCCGTGGGCGAGCCCGTCGACCAGTAGTGCGCGTGTTTCCGGGAGGGTCGTTGCGACCAGCGTGAACGTGGCCTCGCGCATCAGCCGTTGCGCGGGATGCCCGGTCCCGAGCGCCGCCGATCCGCTCGCTGCGACCAATGTAGCCGCGGACCGCAGCGCGACCGCTCGCGCTTTCTGCAGCATGTCCGGATCGGGTGCGTTGTCCAATCCGGCTTGTACGCTGTGCCATTGCTCGCGCAGCAGCGATGCGGGAACCGCGGAGATCTGTTCGAGCAGGTCGATCGCCCGCTCGGCTATCCCACAAGCCACCGCACCGTTGAGTCGCGAGCCGATGGTCTGGGCGGTGCAGAAATCGCTGAGGGCTGCCACGCCGCTCACCCGGTCGTCGGGTAGCAGGTGGTTGTCGAACCGCAGCCGTACCGTCGCGGTGGCCTGGCCCGCGACCAGGCCGACCGGAGTGGCCGACAAAGTCTCGGCGGCCGTGGCTTCGATCAGGCCCGAGACCACCGTGTCCGCAGCGTCCGCGGTTTTCTCCCGCGCCGCCACCTGTAGCAGGTCCACGACTCCCCATCCGCTGGCAAACAGCGCGTCACCGGTCAGCAGATATCCGCCGTCGATCCGAGTCGCCCACAGTTTCGCCGGTTGCACGATCGCGCCCGTGAATGCCGCGCCCGCACGCTTGCGACCGCTTACCAGGTCGGCGAGGAAGCTCTCGCGCAGGTCCGCGTTCGCGGTGTTTGCCAGGCTGCGCACCGCCGAGTGATGCTGCAACCAGATGAACGCCGTCGACAGGCAGCCACCGGCGAGCACTTCGATGATCCGCGCGATGTCGGACAGCTCGAGCCCGGCCACCGCCACGCCGTAGAGCCCTTCCGCGGCCAGTGCTTCCCAGTGCCGGGCGGGCACCACGCCGTCCAGATCGACCGCCGCCGCGTCCGGATACAGCACCTCTTCGGCCACACGCTGCGCGCGTTCGATCAACGACCGCTCATTGTTCGTCATCGGAAACCGTCCTCGACTCATTTCGGAATGTCGACCGATAGTACGAAAGTTTCCGGAGTCCTTGGGCGACTTTACGTTTCACGCCGTTGACGATGCCTCGATGATCCAGTCTCTGCGTCGGAATCAGGTGCGTAGGGAGTGGATGTGGCGAAAGACTAAGTGGTGGAACGGAATACGACTTCATATTGGGCTAGTGCTCCAGCATCATTTCGTGATGTTGTTGGGTAGCATAAGTTTTCGTTATGGTTGATGAGGATCTGGCTGCGTGGACGGCTGGTCTGGAGGAGTTGTTCGCGCGGGTGGCGGCGAGGCTTCATCGGGTGGAGCCGCGATTGCGGGCGCGAGCGCATGTGCGGGGCCTGTTGGCGCCGTTGGTGGGGAAAAACGGGTGGACGTTGGCTGAGGCCACGGGTGATCTGACACCGCACGGGATGCAGCGGCTACTCAACGCGGCGGCGTGGGACGTCGACGGAGTCCGTGACGAGGTGCGAGCGTATGCCGTCGAGCACCTGGGCGACGCAGTTCGGTGACCGCCCTCGCTGGAGGTCTCCTCCGTCGACGGGCCCGAACTCGATATGACACCCTGTTCGGCGAGCAGATGACGCGCGAACCGGACGCCGGGTGAATGCGAGAACGTAGACTCGGCGAGGTCGGTTCGTCTTGAGTCGAGGAGCATGGCAGCTACATGAGCGCCACGTCCAAACGTCCATTCCCCCTGCTCCAACCGGCATCTGCTTCTCAGCAGGTGTGCTCGTGCCGTGTCCAACCAGAAGTAGGTCTGCCGCTCCATCGCCATCGACGTTGGCAGGCGGGTACCACGAGAAATCTCGACAGCTTTCTCCGGGTTACCGAGGTCGACTTCGGCGCATATCTGGTACAGCTTTACGTTCGTCGGGCCGACAACGGTGTCGTAGACGACGCGGTCACCGAATCCTTGGGCGAGCCTCGCAGCCTCAGCGAACCTCCCCGCTGGATTCGCCCAGCCACGGTGATTCGCACTTTGCTGCTCTAGTCCGCGAGGCGATCCGCCTCACCGAGAAAGCTTCTCGCGCGTCGGGGCCAGATATCCCACTGACGCCCAACTCGAGTCGGGCGCGCGGGTAGGGGAAGCCCGGTCCGGTAGCCCGGTCCGGCCGGGCATTCACCCCCAACACCAAAAGACGGCCCGACCCCCACAAGGGATTGGGCCGTTCCTACTCCTGATGGAGGAACTCATGAAGCTCGCTATCAGAGCCGCCATCGTGGCGTGCGCAATCACTGCGTCGACGGCCACGATTGCGCACGCCGAACCCGCTGCCCCGGTAGCTGACAACGTAGTGTGCTTCGTTAGCGCACTCGACCCTTGGAAGACCGGCCACAACTCGATTGCTTCTCTCGTGCGTCAAACTTTCTGGCAGGGTTGCTCGGTTTACGCTCCGGGCACATCGAGTCAGGAAGGAGCCTTCCCGTGACACGGTCGCGACGGTCGAAGATTCCAGTCGAGGACAAGGTGCGGGTGGTGTTGTCGGTACTGGCCGGGGAGATGAGCGCCGCGGAGGCCGCCCGGCGGCGCGGGGTGAGTACGGCCTCGGTGGGCAAGTGGAAGCAGGCGTTCCTGGAGGCTGGAGCCAAGGCGCTGGATGAGATTCCTTCCGGTCGCGCCGGGGTGCAGGGTCCGCCGGAGCAGCGGCGGTTGCGGATGGAGAACGAGCAGCTGAAGCTGGCGCTGGCTGAAGCTACGGTGCAGCTGCGGGTTTGGCAGCACGGCGCGGCCTTGGTGGATCAGGTCCCTTTGTTGACCTCGAAGCCCTGAGAGCGGCAGTCCGACTGCCGGTTTCGAGGTTCGCTCGACTGACCGGCATTCCGGAGCGTACCTATCGGCGACGACCTGGCGCGGCTCCGTGACGGGGAGCCGCCGCGAGGTCCGTGGCCTTCGCCGAAGGTCGAGCGGTTCGAGGCCATCGCGGCGAAGTACGCCGAGGCGTGGCCGGCATGGGGCCATCGCAAGATCGCAGATTGATGCGCGCCGACGGCTACGAGGTATCCACCTCGACTGTGGAGCGGGCGTTGCGGCGGCGTGGGTTGTTGCTGCCCACGGGGTTTCGGGCCGACCGCAAGTCGTGGGCGATGCTGCGGCGCAAGGTGTTTCGCGATCCACCGACGCACCGTAATCGGGTGTGGCAGACCGACTTCAGCGAATTCGAGACGATGGGTGGCGGGATCTGGCGGATCTGCGCGGTGATCGACTACGCCACGAAATACTGCCTCGCCGTCACTGTGACCCCGACAGCACGCGGCGCTGACGCGTTGGTATGCCTGCGGCTCGCCATTGCCGAAGCTGAGCGCATCACTGGCTGACCTGCGTACCGATCGTGGACGGGCCGAGGTGCTCGGGCCGGTCGGGGAAGTGCTCGGCATGGCACCTTCGCCGATCGCGGTGGTGTCGGATAACGGGCCGTGCTTCCGCGGGGAGGTGTTCAAGACCGCGTTCACCGGACCGGACCCGCTACTGCGGCATGTCCGCACCTGGGTGCGCTCGCCCCAGACCAACGGCGTGATCGAGCGGTTCTTCGGCACCTTGAAATACGAGCATCTCTTCCGGGGCTCGATCGCTGATGGTGACGCGCTGGACATGGAGGTTCACCGGTTCCGGATCATCTACAACACGATCAGACCGCACCAGGCGCTCGGCGACCGAACACCCAGCATGGTCTACACCGGCTGTGCCCGCTGATCTTTCGAATCCGCGCTGGCCGTTTCGGTCAGCGCGGCATGTGGATAGTTAGAGAGGACGTTCCATGTCGCTGTACGACATTCATGTACCGCTGAATGATCCCGCATCCGAGCTGCTCGATAAGGTCCTCTAGTTGTGCCATCTCATGAGGTTGGTTCCACGGTGTTGGGGGACACGGTTGCCCGGTGGCTGGTGTCCGATGCCAGCATGAGCTTCCAACTCTGGGAAATGGATAGCCTCCGGCGAGAATGGACCGCTGATGGGAGCGGACATGAACATCGAGGACATGCTGGACCGGCTCGGCTTGGTGATCGTGCCGCCGCCGGTGGGCGGAGTGGTCCCGGTTCCGTGGGAGCTCGGGCGCGAGGTGATCGGTTTCCAGCTGCCCGCGGACTACCGGGCGTTCGTTGACCGGTACGGGATGGTGAGCATCAGCGACGAGCTGCACATCTACACACCATCAGCAGCGCTCAGTCCCCAGATCGGGGAGCCGCCGGGTTTCGAGGGATTCCTGTACGCCACGACGGATCCCTACGGATACTGCGCCATGCTGGCCCAGGCCTACCAACGCGAGGACTACGACGAGTGCCCGTATCCGCTGTTCCCGGCCGAGGGCGGGCTTTTGAAGTGGGGCAACAACTGGAACGCCGACCAGTTCTTCTGGCTGATGCGCGGCCCGGACCCGGACCGGTGGCCGGTCGCCGCCAAGTTCGACTCGATGCGGGAGTGGGACCTGTTCGAGGGCGGCTTCCTGGAGTTCCTGCTGGCGGCGTGACGGAACAGTATCCATACCATGGGGACGTCGTTCCCGGCGGGATGAAGCAGGTCGGCGATGGCCGTGATTATCGCCCTCGGGGTGACTGGTCGAAGCAGCTGTGGCACTGAAACCCGCGAACATGGTCAACAGCCATGCCCGGGCGGCTTGGCATCCAAACGAACCGGATCGGGACAGGCCGGGTCGGCTACACCTACCTGCACATCGCCCTCGACGACCATTCGCGGCTGGCCTACACCGAAGCCACCGATCAGCCGCGTCCCGCTCTGCATCTACCGGCTCACCGACACCGGGGTAGCCGTCCCAACCTTCCTGCCGCTGGAACCCGAACAGCTCGTCTTCGAGATCGACATCGTGGAACCGACGTCATGAGACACAACATCTAGTTCATTCCGCTCCGAAGAACGCCAGACCCGTCGAGGTCGTCTCAGCGTTGCTCCCCGGCCCGCTTCCATCGGTTCGGTACGCTGTTCGCCGCGGGTGAAACAGTCTTCCGAGTCGGGAAGGAACCCTTTGCGATGCAGGTACACGACAGTACGACCCTGTTCAGTCAGGACAGTGACACATTCGCTGCGGCGCAGGTGGCGCTGGCCGAACGCGAGGCGCGCGACCGCGGCTGGTGGCACGTGATGAGCCGATGCTTCTCCCCCGAGTCACGCGTCGAGTTCAGCTGGTTCCAAGGCTCCGGCGCGGACTTCGTCACCGCGTCGCAAAAGATGCGAGCAGACGGCGTGTCCTCCCGTCACCGCCTGGGACCGCCCATCGTCCACCGGCTCGACAATCGCGCCGTGGTCGTACTGCCCGCCGCCATCGAGCTATACCCGACCGGTGTGCGGCCTGGTCGGCCTTGATCGGGATCGTCGCCTTGATCCCGCGTTGGCGCAGGTGTGCGCGGTTGGCGCGGGAGCTGTAAGCGCTTGTCGGCGCGCACCCGCTCCGGCCGGGTACGCGGACGCCCGGTCCCGAGACGCGGCACCGCGATGCCGTCGAGCACGGCCGTGAACTGCGGGCTATCACCGCGCTGACCCGCGGTGATCACGATCGACGACACCTTGCGCCCCTGCTCGCAGGCCAGGTGTGTCTTGGTCGTCCAGCCACCACGAGAACGCCAGCGCCCACACTCCCACGCGTTGCCAACGGCGGAACAGCCCGTACACCGTCTGCCAGTGCCCGTAACAGTCGGGCGCGTCCCGCCACGGTGTCCCGCATCGGGTGCGCCATCGGATCCCGTCGATGAGCTGTCGTTTCGTCCATTTCGGCAGGCGGCCCGCCTTCTTGCCACGAGGCAGTAGCGGTTCCAGCCGCGTCCATTGGGCGTCGGTCAGATCCGCTCGCCTCGTCACCGATCCGCTGGACACGAGGTCTCCGGTATTCAGGTTCTTCTTCGTCGCTGAACCATCTATCGGAGACCTCGCTTCACATGGTCACCGACATGCCAACGCAGACAACACCTTCCGGACCACACAGCTGAGGGCATCACGCAGTGACGCCCTCAGCGCAACCTACTTTCAAACACTGACTTGATGACGGACTGCTCCACAGACGACCGTATACGTCGCGATGCCACGCCCCGGCGCCAGACGGTTCGCCGAACAGGGACATCACCATCAGAAGCTGTTCCATTCCTCGCGCGGGATGCGGCCCTCGCTGGTATCGCAGCAGTGTTCGGCCCATTCCCGCGCCACGAACACCGGCCGGGTCAGCACCGCATCACCCGCCCGCTGCGCCCGAATCACCACTCCGAGCGATTCCGAGCCGGGGTCTGCCTGCTGCGAATAGCGCGGCTCCTTGCTCTGCGTCGTGGCGTACTCGAGGAACTGGTCTTCCAGCTGGGACGGCACCTGCGCCACCAGTTGCATGCCCTCCAGCGTCACCTGCGGACCGGCAAGAGCATTCACCACAACACATGCCAACCCGACAGTGTCGTCGAAGTAGGTAGTGACCGCTGGCTTGAACGGCTCGATCCCTGCAAGTTCGAACCGGATCCAGGACTCTCTGCCGGGATAGCCCCTCGAGACATGAGTCGTGAGGATTCCGTCTACGGCGTCCCTAACCTGCGGAGGACTCATGCCGAACTGCAGCGGCCCGACGTTCACGAACGGAGTGAACGTCCACTGCGGGCGCTGTGCCTTGTCCAGGACGTTCCATACGCTTACCACCGCCGCTACCCCCATCCGGTCGGAGCGCTCCGCAAGCATCGAAGTCGCCAAGTAATCGTATCGGTGCCATCAACGCTAGCGGCCCCCCGCTGGGCCGTCCGGCTCACCGAAAAGTCTCAGGGTCCGGACCTCCGACACGGGTGAGGGCGGGCACACACCCGCCTACACCGACTTTCAAAACACGGGCTTGAGTTTTAACGTTTGAGGTCGTGCTCGGGGACCCGAGTTGATCATGAACGAAGCCCTTGACTGATGATTTGTCTTGCGACAGAACAAATCTCAGACTCAAGGGCTTCGGTGAATAGTGTGCAC